>NZ_JBCOWR010000004.1:0-407890 GCF_040918965.1 Bacteroides sp. RTP21281st1_H5_RTP21281_210402
CGATGACGTTGATAGGATGCAGGTGTAAAGGTGGTAACATCATAGCCGAGCATTACTAATTGCCCGTTCACTTTCTTTTGGACTTGTACGGGGCGCGATATATACGTTTAGCGATTACTCCTTTAAAAGAGTAACAGACTGGAATTTTACTTTTCATCATGTCATAACCTTCTTCAGGTGGTTATAGCACGAGGGTTCCACCTCTTCCCATTCCGAACAGAGAAGTTAAGCCTCGTCACGCCGATGGTACTGCGTAACAGTGGGAGAGTAGGTAGCCGCCGTTTTTAAGAAGCCCCTTGATTCAACGAAAGAATCAAGGGGCTTTCTGTTTTTATATATCTCATGGTTTGCTCTATATACCTCGTATTTTGCTCTATGCACTTTTGTTGTTTACCCTATATTTTCTTTTTTGCTACTGTTTTCTACATGCCCCCTCATCTTTTTTACCTAAATTTCTTATTTTATTATTTAGTCTTTAATATATCCGTTTTAGTATCCCATTTGTCGCTTTCGGTATTTGCCCGTTTTCAGATGTCTTTTAGATTTCCTATATTTGCTTTCTCGCCAGATAAAATCAGAAAAGTGTCATTTCGTTATAAGAAAGGGGGAAAAACGGAATAAAAACAGTGTATAACTGTGATTTTTTCGCAAGGGAATATTTTTCTTTTCATCTTTCTCTTTTTTATCAAATTGATTTTTGTAAATTTGGCGAGAATCTAAGAAAGGTACACAATTAATACAGTAATAATACTAAATACTCCTGTTGATATGGAAAACAAAATTCAAGAGTTGACCGATAAGATTTATCGTGAAGGCGTGGAAAAAGGAAACGAAGAAGCGCAGAAACTTATCGCGAATGCTCAGGAAGAAGCAAAAAAAATCATTGAGGATGCTCGCAAAGAAGCAGAATCAATTGTAAATTCCTCTCGTAAATCCGCCGATGAATTGGTGGAAAATACAAAATCAGAGTTAAAACTGTTTGCCGGTCAGGCTGTTAATGCACTCAAGTCTGAGGTCGCTACTATGGTAACTGACAAGTTAGTAACTACTTCTGTGAAGGATTTCGCACAAGATAAAGATTATCTGAATGCGTTTATCGTTGCATTGGCTTCTAAGTGGAGTATAGACGAACCTATCGTCATCTCGACAGCCGACGCGGAATCACTGAAAAAGTATTTTGCTGCTCATGCAAAAGCTTTGTTGGATAAGGGAGTGACTATACAGCAAGTAAACGGTATCAAAACTTTATTCACTGTTTCTCCGGCGGACGGTTCCTATAAGGTGAACTTCGGAGAAGAAGAATTCATGAATTACTTCAAAGCGTTCTTGCGTCCTCAATTAGTAGAAATGCTATTTTAAAAGAAGCGACTATGAGTAGTAAGTACTATTACTTGGTAGCAGGTTTGCCGGAACTTTCGCTGGAAGACAGCAAACTGAGCTATACAGTAGCCGATTTTAAAACTGAAATCTACCCGGGATTGTCTGCTTCAGACCAGAAGTTGATTGACTTGTTTTATCTGAAGTTTGATAATGCGAATGTGCTGAAACTTCTCAAAGATAAAGAAGCCGAAATCGACAAACGGGGAAACTACTCTGCTGCGGAACTCACCGAATATATTTCTATTCTGAGGGAAGGCGGAGAAATCAGCCCCAAAGAATTTCCGGCTTATCTCTCTACATTTATCATCGATTATTTGAATACGCCTGCTGAAAGCACGGCTTTGCACGAAGACCATCTGGCTGCATTGTATTACGAATATGCCATGAAGTGTGGAAATAAGTTTGTTTCTGCCTGGTTTGAATTCAACCTCAACATTAATAATATCCTTGTCGCATTTACAAGCCGTAAATTCAAATGGGATATCGCTTCCAATGTCGTAGGTAACACGGAAGTATGCGAAGCTTTGCGTACGTCGAGTGCCCGCGACTTCGGATTGTCCGGTGAGGTGGAAGTTTTTGAATCGTTGGTGAAAATCAGTGAGATTACGGAATTGGTGGAACGTGAGAAGAAACTCGACGCTTTGCGATGGAACTGGATGGAAGATGCCATCTTCTTTGATTATTTCACCATCGAACGCATTTTCGCTTTCTTGTTGAAGTTGGAAATGATTGAACGGTGGATCTCATTGGATAAGGAGAGAGGAAATCAGTTGTTCAGAAGCATCATCGAATCGTTGAAGAACGAAGTGCAGATCCCTGCAGAATTCAGATAATAAATTATTAAAAATATATGGCAACAAAAGGAACTGTTAGTGGCGTTATTGCCAACATGGTGACCCTCGTCGTTGACGGCCCGGTAGCTCAGAATGAGATTTGTTATATCTCGACCGGTGGCGATAAGTTGATGGCGGAGGTGATTAAGGTTGTAGGTTCACATGTATATGTCCAGGTGTTTGAAAGCACCCGCGGACTGAAGGTGGGCGCCGAAGCCGAATTTACAGGACACATGCTCGAAGTGACATTAGGTCCGGGTATGTTATCGAAAAACTATGATGGTCTGCAGAATGACCTCGACAAGATGGACGGAGTTTTCCTGAAAAGAGGAGAATATACGTATCCGTTGGATAAGGAACGTATGTGGCATTTCGTTCCATTGGCAAATGTCGGCGACAAAGTGCAGGCTTCTGCATGGTTGGGACAGGTAGATGAGAACTTCCAGCCATTGAAGATAATGGCTCCGTTCACAATGGACGGAACGGCTACCGTTAAAACAATCATGCCGGAAGGTGACTATAGAATAGAAGACACGATTGCTATCCTGACGGATGAAGAAGGAAACGATATCCCTGTGACTATGATTCAGAGATGGCCGGTGAAACGTGCCATGACGAACTACAAGGAAAAACCGCGTCCTTTCAAATTGTTGGAAACAGGTGTACGTGTAATCGACACGCTGAACCCGATTGTGGAAGGTGGTACTGGCTTTATTCCTGGCCCGTTCGGTACGGGTAAGACAGTGCTTCAGCACGCCATCTCCAAACAGGCGGAAGCGGACATCGTTATTATCGCCGCTTGTGGTGAACGTGCAAACGAGGTTGTGGAAATCTTTACGGAGTTCCCCGAACTGGTCGACCCGCACACAGGGCGTAAGTTGATGGAACGTACCATCATTATCGCCAATACTTCAAACATGCCGGTAGCTGCCCGTGAAGCATCTGTATATACGGCAATGACTTTGGCAGAATATTACCGTTCAATGGGATTGAAGGTTCTGTTGATGGCCGACTCTACTTCCCGTTGGGCACAGGCTTTGCGTGAAATGTCCAACCGTATGGAGGAGTTGCCCGGACCGGATGCTTTCCCGATGGATATTTCGGCTATCATCTCCAACTTCTACGGTCGTGCAGGATACGTAAAACTAAGCAATGGCGAAACAGGCTCTATTACGTTCATCGGTACGGTATCTCCCGCCGGTGGTAACTTGAAAGAACCGGTAACTGAAAATACGAAGAAAGTAGCCCGTTGTTTCTATGCTTTGGAACAGGATCGTGCCGATAAGAAACGTTATCCGGCTGTGAACCCGATTGATTCTTATTCTAAATATATCGAATATCCGGAATTTGAGGAATATATCAAAAGTCATATCAATGGTGAATGGATTGGTAAGGTAAATGAACTGAAAACACGCTTGCAGCGTGGTAAGGAAATTGCCGAACAGATTAATATCCTTGGTGACGACGGTGTGCCGGTAGAATACCATGTTACTTTCTGGAAATCAGAATTGATCGACTTCGTTATCCTGCAGCAGGATGCTTTCGACGAAATCGACGCGGTAACTCCGATGGAACGTCAGGAAGATATTCTGAATATGATTATCGACATCTGCCATACGGAATTTGAGTTTGATAACTTCAATGATGTAATGGATTACTTCAAGAAGATGATTAACGTATGCAAGCAGATGAACTATTCGAAGTTCAAATCTGAGGAGTATGAAGGATTCCAGCAGCAACTGAAGGAATTGATTGCCGAAAGAAGTGTCAAATAGTAAATAGTAACTAGCTAAATAGTAAATATATAGATGGCAACAAAAGCTTTTCAAAAGATATATACCAAGATTACTCAGATTACGAAGGCTACTTGCTCGCTGAAAGCGACTGGAGTAGGGTATGACGAGCTTGCCACTGTGAACGGAAAACTGGCACAGGTGGTGAAGATTGCCGGTGACGATGTCACTTTGCAGGTATTTGAAGGTACGGAAGGTATTCCTACCAATGCTGAGGTGGTGTTCCTTGGCAAATCGCCTACATTGAAAGTAAGCGAGCAGTTGGCTGGACGTTTTTTCAATGCTTTCGGTGACCCGATTGACGGTGGCCCTGAGATTGAAGGACAGGAAGTGGAAATCGGCGGACCTTCCGTGAATCCGGTTCGACGCAAACAACCGTCGGAACTGATTGCAACCGGTATTGCAGGTATCGACTTGAACAATACACTGGTATCCGGTCAGAAGATTCCGTTCTTCGCCGACCCGGATCAGCCTTTCAACCAGGTTATGGCAAACGTGGCGCTGCGTGCCGAAACGGATAAGATTATCCTGGGCGGTATGGGTATGACGAATGATGACTACCTGTACTTTAAGAATGTGTTCTCTAATGCAGGTGCGCTCGACCGTATCGTGAGTTTCATGAATACGACTGAAAATCCGCCGGTGGAACGTCTGCTGATTCCGGATATGGCACTGACGGCTGCCGAATATTTCGCTGTAAATAATAATGAGAAAGTCCTGGTACTGTTGACGGATATGACCAGCTACGCCGATGCGTTGGCCATCGTGTCCAACCGTATGGACCAGATTCCTTCTAAAGACTCAATGCCGGGTTCACTTTATTCGGATTTGGCGAAGATTTACGAGAAGGCGGTACAGTTCCCTTCAGGCGGTTCAATCACAATTATTGCCGTGACTACACTGTCCGGTGGTGATATTACACACGCTGTGCCTGATAATACGGGTTATATCACTGAAGGTCAGTTGTTCCTGCGTCGTGATAGCGATATCGGTAAGGTTATTGTTGACCCGTTTCGCTCGTTGTCCCGTCTGAAACAGTTGGTTACCGGTAAAAAGACACGCAAAGACCATCCGCAGGTGATGAATGCCGCTGTACGTCTGTACGCCGATGCCGCTAACGCCAAGACGAAGATGGAAAATGGTTTTGACCTGACTAACTACGACGAACGTACGTTGGCTTTTGCGAAAGATTATTCTAATCAGTTATTGGCTATTGATGTCAATCTGGATACTACTGAAATGCTCGATGTGGCTTGGGGCTTGTTGGGCAGATACTTCCGTCCGGAAGAAGTAAATATCAAGAAAGACTTGGTAGATCAATACTGGCCAAAAGGCGAATAATAATAAACTTGTAATTAATAATTTATAATTAGTAATTAACAACGTGGCTATAAAGTTTCAATATAACAAGACCTCTCTTCAGCAGCTCGAAAAGCAACTGAAAGTGCGGGTGCGTACGCTTCCTATCATCAAGAATAAGGAAAGTGCTCTCCGCATGGAAGTGAAGCGCTGCAAAACGGAAGCTGCTGATTTGGAGGATAGGCTCGAGCAACAGATTCAAGCCTATGAAGCCATGTTCGCCCTTTGGAATGAGTTTGACGCTTCATTAATAAAGGTAAATGATGTTCATCTTGGCGTGAAGAAAATTGCCGGTGTACGTGTACCGTTGCTCGAAAATGTAGAATTCGAGATACGTCCGTACAGTATGTTTAACGCTCCCAAGTGGTATGCCGATGGTATCCACCTTTTAGAAGAGCTTGCTCATACGGCTATTGAACGTGAATTCATGCTCGCCAAGCTGAATTTGTTAGAACATGCAAGAAAAAAGACCACTCAGAAAGTGAATCTTTTTGAGAAGGTGCAGATACCGGGCTATCAGGATGCATTGCGAAAGATCAAGCGATTTATGGAAGATGAAGAAAACCTGTCGAAATCTTCGCAAAAGATCATGAAGTCCCATCAAGAAAAAAGGAAGGAGGTAGAGGCATGATTACAAAAATGAAGAAACTCACATTCCTGGTTTATCACAAGGAGCACGAAGGATTCCTGAACAGCCTGCGCGAACTTGGTGTGGTTCACATTGTGGAGAAGCAGCAAGGCGTTGCCGATAACTCGGAGCTGCAAGAGAATATCCGTCTTTCCAACCGTTTGGCAGCTACTTTGAAATTGCTTCAGAATCAGAAGCACGAAAAGAATGCCGTGATTGCTACGGAAGGTGGAACGGCTGCCCGCGGTATGCAAGTACTGGACGAAGTGGACGCTTTGCAGACGGAACACGGAAAGTTGTCCCAGCAGCTACAAAGCTATGCGAAAGAGAAAGAAGCACTGGAAGCTTGGGGTAACTTTGAGCCGGACGGTATTCGAAAACTGAAAGAGGCCGGTTATGTGATTGGTTTCTATAGCTGTTCGGAAGGTAACTATAAAGAAGAGTGGGAGACGGAATACAATGCAATGATTGTAAACCGCATTTCTTCCAAAGTGTTTTTTGTGACCGTAACGAAGGCCGGACAAGAGGTGGACTTGGATGTGGAGCAGGCGAAACTTCCCGCATACTCTCTGTCGCGTCTTGAAGCGCTTTATGATACGACCGAACAGGCGATTGAAGAGAACGAAAAGAAACTCGTTGCACTTTCCGAAGCGGATGTTCCTTCTCTGAAGGCGGCTTTGAAAGAGTTGCAGAGTCAGATTGAATTCTCCAAAGTCGTATTAAGTTCTGAACAGGCTGCCGGTGATAAACTGATGCTGATTGAAGGATGGGCACCTGCTTATAGTAAGGTAGAGATAGAAGCTTATCTGAATGACGTACATGTATATTATGAGATTACCGATCCGATGCCGGGTGACGATGTTCCTATTCGATTGAACAATAAGGGATTCTTTGCCTGGTTCGAGCCGATTTGCAAGTTGTATATGCTTCCGAAGTATAATGAACTGGACTTGACTCCGTTCTTTGCTCCGTTCTTTATGGTATTCTTCGGACTCTGTCTGGGAGACTCGGGATACGGACTTTTCCTGTTCCTGGGAGCTACGGCATATCGCTTACTGGCAAAGAAGGTAACTCCGTCAGCGAAGTCGATTATATCATTGATACAAGTTTTGGCGGTTTCAACTTTCTTCTGCGGTCTGCTGACAGGTACGTTCTTCGGAGCGAACATCTATGATTTGGACTGGCCTATCGTTCAACGTCTGAAACATGCTGTCCTGATGGATAACAATGATATGTTCCAGTTGTCGTTGATATTGGGAGTTGTTCAGATTCTGTTCGGTATGGTGCTGAAAGCAGTGAATCAGACGATTCAGTTTGGTTTCAAATATGCGGTGGCAACAATCGGATGGATTCTTCTGCTGGTTTCACTGGCTGTTTCGGCTCTGTTGCCGAAAGTATTACCGATGGGAGGCACGGTACATCTCGTTATTCTGGGTATTTCGGCCGCTATGATATTCCTTTATAACAGTCCGGGAAAGAATATTTTCATGAATATCGGACTGGGATTATGGGATTCATACAACATGGCTACCGGTTTGCTTGGAGATGTCCTGTCATACGTTCGTCTGTTTGCCCTCGGTCTTTCCGGCGGTATTCTGGCGGGAGTATTCAACAGCCTGGCAGTAGGTATGAGCCCGGATAATGCAATAGCAGGGCCTATCGTGATGGTGCTGATTTTCGTTATCGGTCATGCAATCAATATCTTTATGAATGTGCTCGGTGCCATGGTTCACCCGATGCGTCTGACGTTTGTCGAGTTCTTCAAGAACTCCGGATACGAAGGCGGTGGCAAGGAGTACAAACCTTTTAGAAATTAGAATTTGAAGATTAAAATTAAAGTAAGAATTAAACAATAAAAAATAGAATAAGATTATGGAAATGAATTTGTTTATTGCCTACATTGGCATCGCAGTTATGGTTGGTTTGTCAGGCATTGGTAGTGCTTACGGAGTAACTATTGCAGGTAACGCTGCTATCGGAGCATTGAAGAAGAATGATAGTGCATTCGGTAACTTCCTGGTATTGACAGCCCTTCCGGGTACACAGGGACTTTACGGTTTTGCCGGTTACTTTATGTTCCAGACTATTTTCGGTATCCTGACTCCTGAGATTACAGCTATCCAGGCATCGGCCGTGCTTGGCGCAGGTATCGCTTTGGGTTTGGTTGCCTTGTTCTCAGCTATCCGCCAGGGACAGGTTTGTGCCAACGGTATCGCTGCTATCGGTCAGGGACACAACGTATTTAGCAATACATTGATTCTTGCCGTATTCCCGGAACTTTATGCTATCGTAGCTTTGGCGGCAACCTTCTTGATTGGTAGCGCTCTCGCATAATTTTTTCTGCGGGATTATTCCCGTTAAAAAAACATTCAATCCCCTTGCTAATGCAGCTTTGCATTGGCAAGGGGATATTCTTTTCTTACTGCAAACGAACGTTTCTTTCCTCTTCTTAAATCATATTTTTTGTATAAAGTATTATTTTTCAAAGAATAATGCGTACTTTTGCACTCGCATACTAAAAAGAGTTTTAATATATTATATGGTAAAAGATTTATTAACCCCCGATTATATCTTCGAGTCCAGCTGGGAAGTATGTAATAAAGTGGGAGGGATATACACCGTCTTGTCGACACGGGCAAATACATTGCAGGAAAAGTTCCGTGACAGAATTTTTTTCATAGGTCCTGATGTGTGGCAAGGAAAAGAGAACCCTCTATTCATCGAGTCGGATAACCTATGTGCTGCCTGGAAAAAGCATGCACTTGAAAATGACGAACTTTCCGTCCGTGTAGGACGATGGAACATCCCCGGTGAACCCATAGTCATTCTAGTCGATTTCCAACCTTTTTTTGAGAAAAAAGACGATATATACACAGAAATGTGGAATCGTTTTCAAGTAGATTCGTTGCACGCTTATGGCGATTACGACGAAGCTTCCATGTTTTCGTATGCTGCGGGCAGAGTGGTGGAGAGTTTCTATCACTACAACCTGACAGAAACGGATAAGGTGGTATATCAGGCTCATGAATGGATGACAGGAATGGGAGCACTTTATGTACAAGAAGCTGTGCCCGAGGTGGCGACTATTTTTACGACCCATGCTACTTCCATCGGTCGGTCGATTGCAGGTAATCATAAGCCGTTGTATGACTATTTGTTTGCCTATAACGGCGATCAGATGGCTCAGGAACTGAATATGCAATCGAAACACTCGATTGAAAAACAGACAGCACATTATGTGGATTGCTTCACCACGGTCAGCGAAATCACCAACAACGAATGTAAGGAACTGCTGGACAAGCCGGCGGATGTAGTCCTTATGAACGGTTTTGAGGATGATTTTGTGCCGAAAGGAAGTACATTCACCGGAAAACGTAAACGTGCGCGTTCCCTGATGCTGAATGTAGCGAATAAATTACTGGGAACAAATCTGGGTGACGATACGTTAATTGTCGGAACCAGTGGACGATATGAGTTCAAGAACAAGGGAATCGATGTATTTCTGGAATCATTGAACCGCTTGAACAGGGATAAGAACCTGCATAAGAATGTATTGGCATTTATCAATGTGCCCGGTTGGGTAGGCGATCCCCGTGAAGATTTGCAGGAACGTCTGAAGAGCAAGGATAAGTTCGATACTCCGCTTGAAGTGCCGTTCATTACCCATTGGCTGCATAATATGACGCATGACCAGGTGTTGGATATGCTGAAATATCTAGGAATGGGAAATCGTCCGGAAGATAAGGTGAAAGTTATTTTCGTACCTTGCTATCTGGACGGCCGCGACGGTATCATGAACAAGGAGTATTATGATATATTACTGGGACAGGATTTGAGTGTCTATGCTTCCTATTATGAACCTTGGGGATATACCCCATTGGAAAGCGTAGCATTCCATGTGCCGACAATCACTACCGATCTGGCCGGATTCGGACTTTGGGTGAATAGCCTGAAAAACCAGCATGGTATCAATGATGGGGTAGAGGTGCTTCATCGTTCGGACTACAATGACTCGGAAGTAGCGGATGGTATCAAAGATACGATTACGCTGTTTGCGGACAAGACTGAAAAAGAAGTGAAGGAAATTCGCAAGCATGCCGCTGAAGTGGCGGAACAAGCTTTGTGGAAACACTTTATACAATATTACTATGAGGCTTACGACATTGCCCTGCGCAATGCTATGAAGCGTCAATTGAGTTAAGGTAAAATTTATTCATCAATAAGTAAATAAAAACATTATGAAAATTAAAGTTAGTAATGTGAATACTCCCAACTGGAAAGAGGTTACTGTAAAATCACGTATACCGGAAGAGTTGGAGAAGTTGTCTGAAATCGCACGCAACATTTGGTGGGCATGGAATTTTGAAGCGACTGAACTGTTTAGAGATCTAGATCCGGAACTTTGGAAAGAATGTGGACAGAATCCTGTACTGTTGTTGGAACGTATGAGCTATGAAAAGCTGGAAGCTCTGGCAAAAGACAAGGTGATTCTGAGAAGAATGAATGAAGTTTATACGAAATTCAGAGATTACATGGATGTGAAGCCGGATGAACAGCGTCCGTCTGTAGCCTATTTCAGCATGGAATATGGCTTGAGCAGCGTCCTGAAAATATATTCCGGTGGTTTGGGTGTGTTGGCCGGTGACTATTTGAAAGAAGCTTCCGACAGCAATGTGGATTTGTGTGCGGTAGGTTTCTTGTACCGTTACGGTTACTTTACCCAAACGTTGTCTATGGACGGACAGCAGATCGCAAACTACGAAGCACAGAACTTCGGTCAGCTTCCTATCGACCGCGTAATGGACGCAGACGGCAAGCCGTTGGTAGTAGACGTTCCTTACTTGGATTATTATGTTCACGCTAACGTATGGCGTGTTAATGTAGGACGTATTTCTTTGTATCTGTTGGATACGGACAATGAAATGAACAGTGAGTTCGACCGTCCTATCACTCACCAACTTTATGGTGGCGACTGGGAAAACCGACTGAAACAGGAAATCCTGTTGGGTATCGGTGGTATCCTGACGCTGAAGGCATTGGGTATCAAGAAAGATATTTATCACTGTAATGAAGGACATGCTGCATTGATTAATGTTCAGCGTATCTGTGACTACGTAGCTACCGGATTGACATACGATCAGGCTATCGAACTGGTTCGTGCTTCTTCTCTTTATACGGTTCATACACCGGTTCCGGCAGGACACGACTATTTTGATGAAGGCTTGTTCGGTAAATATATGAGTGGCTATCCTGCAAGAATGGGTATCACTTGGGACGACTTGATGGATCTCGGACGTAACAATCCGGGTGATAAGGGCGAACGTTTCTGTATGTCTGTCTTTGCTTGCAACACTTCTCAGGAAGTGAACGGTGTAAGCTGGCTGCACGGAAAAGTCTCTCAGGAAATGTTCTCTTCTATCTGGAAAGGTTATTTCCCCGAAGAAAGCCACGTAGGATATGTGACGAACGGTGTTCACTTCCCGACTTGGAGCGCTACGGAATGGAAAGAACTGTACTTTAAATATTTCAACGAAAACTTCTGGTTTGACCAGTCTAATCCTAAAATTTGGGAAGCTATCTACAATGTGCCCGATGAAGAGATTTGGAAGACTCGTATGACGATGAAGAATAAGTTGGTTGACTATATCCGCAAGTCATTCCGCGATACTTGGTTGAAGAATCAGGGAGATCCTTCACGCATTGTTTCGCTGATGGATAAAATCAATCCGAACGCATTGCTGATCGGTTTCGGCCGTCGTTTTGCTACTTACAAACGTGCGCACCTGTTGTTTACTGACTTGGAACGTCTTTCCAAGATTGTGAACAATCCTGACTATCCGGTACAGTTCCTGTTTACAGGTAAGGCTCACCCGCACGATGGAGCAGGACAGGGCTTGATTAAACGTATCATCGAAATCTCCCGTCGTCCTGAATTCCTGGGTAAGATTATCTTCCTCGAAAACTACGATATGCAGTTGGCTCGTCGTCTGGTTTCAGGTGTTGATATTTGGTTGAATACTCCGACCCGTCCGTTGGAAGCATCCGGTACATCTGGCGAAAAGGCATTAATGAACGGTGTTGTCAACTTCTCCGTATTGGACGGATGGTGGCTGGAAGGTTACCGCGAAGGTGCAGGTTGGGCGTTGACTGAAAAACGTACTTACCAGAATCAAGAACACCAGGATCAATTAGATGCTGCTACTATTTACAGTATTCTTGAGACAGAAATCATGCCGTTGTACTATGCCCGCAACAAAAAGGGATATTCGGAAGGCTGGATCAAGGTTGTGAAGAATTCTATCGCGCAGATTGCTCCTCACTATACAATGAAACGTCAGTTGGATGACTACTTTAGCAAATTCTATTGCAAACAGGCAAAACGCTTTGCGTCTTTGTCTGCCGATAACAATGCAAAAGCAAAAGAAATCGCAGCTTGGAAAGAAGAAGTGGTTGCTAAATGGGATTCTATCGAAATCGTGTCTTCAGATACAGTGGAAGAACTGAAGAAAGGCGACATCGAAAGCGGAAAAGAATATACTATCACTTACGTAATCGATGAGAAAGGCTTGAATGATGCAGTAGGACTTGAACTGGTAACGACATATACGACTGCCGACGGTAAACAACATGTTTACTCAGTAGAGCCGTTCAACGTAATCAAGAAAGAAGGCGATTTGTACACATTCCAGGTTAAACATAGCTTGTCGAATGCAGGTAGCTTCAAGGTGGCTTATCGTATGTTCCCGAAGAACCCGGATCTTCCGCATCGTCAGGACTTCTGCTACGTGCGTTGGTTTGTCTGATTAATTGAGAATAAAGTAGGGAGAGTAAATCTCCCTGCTGCTTTCATAGATAAAATTAGCCCCTGCAATCTTAAAGAATGCAGGGGCTAAATTTTTATCATCAAGAGACTGTCTCCAGAACGAAACAGTCTTTGCTTCTTTTATTTTACTGCTTCTGCTATTTTAGCTTGAAGCTCTTCTCCGTGCAGGCCGCGAGCGATAATCGTACCGTCACCGTCGATCAACACTGTGTGAGGGATGCTGTTTATAGCGTAAAGTTGTGCACCTTCACTTTGCCAGAATTTCAAGTCGGACATTTGCGGCCAAGTCATGTTCAGTTTCTTGATAGATTCTTTCCACGCAGCACCGTCTTGGTCGAGAGATACACCTACAATTTCAAAGTTTTTGCCTTTGTATTTAGCGTAAGCTTCTACCAGGTTAGGCATTTCGCGACGGCAAGGACCGCACCAGCTAGCCCAGAAGTCTACCAATACCACTTTGCCTTTACCTACGTAATCAGACAGTTTCACAGCTTTTCCGTCAGGAGTCTGCATTTCGAAATCAATGAACTTGGTACCTACGGCAGTCTTTTTCTGCTTTTCGGTCAGCTCTTTGATTTTTACGATTGCTTCATCGTTTTGCAAGTTAGCCGGAACCTGTTGTAGTAATGCTTCGTTTTCGGCAGTTGAGTTATTGTAGAAAGTCTGTTTGAACAAGAATACGCCGACCGGGTTGGTGATGTTTTTCTGTACAGCTTCCTTAATTGCGTTTTCGTACTGTTCCTGCAACTCTGCTCCTTCTTTTTGCTTGGCTTCTTTCTGTTCGTCGCTCAAGGTAGTGTCACCCATTGATTCATAGATGCCATTCATTTTCTTGCTGATGTCATTGATTTTGGCTCTGAGTTCCTGGTAAGCGTCGTTGTTGGCAGTACCGGTAACAGAATCATCATCTTTGCCTAACGTGACATTGATTTTTCCGTTTTCGAGGAAGAAATCAACCATCAACGGTGTTCCGTTTACTTCACAAGTGACATAACGGCTGACAACAGAATCTTGTGTACCTTCAAAGGTAAAAGTACCTTTTTTGATAACAGCAGTATCGAGTTTAGTCAAATTTCGACCTGTAGCTTCCTGAAGATAAACGGTGTCACCATCGGCTGCGCCCTCTACTGTACCTGTAACAACGTAACCAGCTTTGTTACCGGTACAAGCTACCATACCCAGGGCGGCTGTTGCGATAACTAAATAAGTTAATTTTTTCATGCTTTTGTAAGATTAGTGAATAAATATTTATGCAAAGATAGATTATTTTTCTCTCGAGCATCGAAAAACACTGTTATATTAGATTAACACGTAGGTGAAAACCGCAGAAATGTGTACCTTTGCAGCCCAAACTTTAGTATGAATATGCAAGAAGATAAATCCATCATTGAGGTAAGCCATGTCTCGAAGTTTTTCGGCGAGAAAACAGCATTGGATGATGTGACACTGAACGTGAAAAAGGGCGAGTTTGTCACGATACTCGGACCTTCCGGTTGCGGAAAAACCACGTTGTTGCGTCTCATAGCCGGTTTTCAGACAGCTTCGGAAGGCGAAATCAGAATTTCGGGGATGGAAATCACACAAACTCC
This sequence comes from Bacteroides sp. RTP21281st1_H5_RTP21281_210402, assembly GCF_040918965.1. Classification (NCBI taxonomy): domain Bacteria; kingdom Pseudomonadati; phylum Bacteroidota; class Bacteroidia; order Bacteroidales; family Bacteroidaceae; genus Bacteroides; species Bacteroides sp. RTP21281st1_H5_RTP21281_210402. Next base: position 14,406 of record NZ_JBCOWR010000004.1, read on the forward strand.
GCCCCACAAGCGTCCGGTAAATACGGTATTCCAGAAATATGCCCTGTTTCCGCACTTGAATGTTTACGACAATATCGCTTTCGGTCTGAAACTGAAAAAGACACCGAAGCAGACCATTGGGAAGAAAGTGAAAGCTGCTCTGAAAATGGTAGGCATGACGGATTATGAATATCGTGATGTCGATTCTCTCTCCGGGGGGCAGCAACAGCGTGTAGCCATCGCCCGTGCCATTGTCAACGAGCCGGAAGTGTTGCTTCTGGATGAACCGCTGGCAGCACTTGACCTGAAAATGCGTAAGGATATGCAGATGGAACTCAAAGAAATGCATAAATCTTTGGGAATCACATTTGTCTATGTCACTCATGACCAGGAAGAGGCGCTTACGCTGAGTGATACTATTGTCGTGATGAGTGAGGGAAAGATTCAGCAGATCGGTACGCCGATTGATATTTATAACGAGCCTATCAATTCTTTTGTCGCGGACTTTATCGGAGAAAGTAACATCTTGAATGGTACGATGATTCATGACAAACTGGTACGCTTCTGCGATACGGAGTTTGAATGTGTGGACGAAGGATTTGGTGAGAATACATCGGTTGATGTGGTGATTCGTCCGGAAGATTTATATATTTTCCCGGTTTCGGATATGGCACAGTTGACAGGAGTGGTGCAGACTTCCATATTCAAAGGTGTGCATTATGAGATGACCGTGCTTTGCGGCGGCTATGAATTCCTTGTGCAGGATTACCATCATTTTGAGGTCGGAGCGGAAGTCGGTCTGTTGGTGAAGCCGTTCGATATCCATATTATGAAGAAAGAGCGTGTCTGCAATACTTTTGAAGGAAAGTTACTGGATGCCACTCATGTGGAATTCCTCGGTTGTAACTTTGAATGTGCTTCGGTGGAAGGTATTGAACCCGAAACGAATGTCAAAGTGGAAGTGGATTTCGACAAGGTAATTCTTCAGGATAATGAAGAAGACGGAACATTGACGGGTGAAGTGAAGTTTATCCTTTATAAGGGTGACCATTATCATTTGACGGTGTTCTCCGACTGGGACGAGAATGTGTTTGTAGATACGAATGACGTGTGGGACGACGGCGACCGTGTAGGTATTACCATCCCCCCGGATGCAATTCGTGTAATTAAAATAACCGATTAACAGGAAAGGAAGTGAATAAGAGGTTTTTGGTCTTTTTGTCATCACGTAAGAGTTGGACTCTCCCTTACATTATTTTTTCGGCGATCTTTGTGGTCATACCGTTGTTCTTGATTGTTGTGTATGCGTTTACTGACGATAACGGTCATTTGACACTCGCCAATTTTCAGAAGTTCTTCGAACATCCCGAAGCAATCAATACCTTTGTCTATTCGATAGGCATTGCTATTATTACCACCCTTGTTTGTCTTTTGCTGGGTTATCCTGCTGCCTGGATACTAAGCAACAGTAAGTTGAACCGTTCCAAGACGATGGTCGTCCTGTTTATTCTTCCAATGTGGGTGAATATCCTGGTGCGTACTTTGGCTACGGTCGCTTTATTCGACTTTTTCAGTGTACCGTTGGGTGAGGGGGCTTTGATATTCGGTATGGTGTACAACTTTATCCCCTTTATGATTTATCCTATCTATAACACGTTGCAGAAGATGGATCATAGTTATATCGAAGCTGCGCAGGATTTGGGCGCCAACCCCGTACAGGTCTTTCTGAAAGCAGTTCTTCCGCTTTCCATGCCGGGGGTGATGAGTGGCATTATGATGGTGTTTATGCCGACTATATCGACTTTTGCTATTGCCGAGCTGTTGACGATGAACAATATCAAGCTGTTCGGTACGACGATTCAGGAGAACATCAATAACAGTATGTGGAATTATGGAGCGGCGCTTTCGCTTATCATGTTACTGCTGATAGCCGCTACTTCTTTGTTTAGCACTGACGATAAAGACAACTCTAACGAAGGAGGTGGGCTATGGTAAAGAAAATATTTGCGCAGGCTTACTTGTGGATATTGCTGTTGTTGCTTTATTCTCCTATCGTGATTATCATCATCTATTCCTTCACCGAAGCGAAAGTGTTGGGCAACTGGACAGGTTTTTCTACCAAACTTTATACTTCGCTTTTCACCACAGGCACGCATCATTCCTTGATGAATGCACTGATTAATACGATCACTATTGCCCTGTTGGCTGCAACTGCTTCTACCTTGTTGGGGAGCGTAGCTGCTATCGGCATCTTTAATTTGAAATCCCGTTCGCGCAAAGCGATTAGTTTTGTGAATAGTATTCCTATTCTGAATGGAGATATTATTACGGGTATTTCGCTTTTTCTTCTATTTGTTTCTTTGGGAATCACACAAGGATATACAACTGTAGTGCTTGCGCACATCACATTTTGTACGCCTTACGTTGTGTTAAGTGTCCTGCCGCGTCTGAAGCAGATGAATCCGAATATTTATGAAGCTGCCCTCGATTTGGGAGCAACTCCCATGCAAGCCTTGTGGAAAGTCATTGTACCGGAGATTCGTCCGGGAATGATTAGCGGTTTCATGCTTGCGTTGACACTGTCTATTGACGATTTTGCCGTAACTGTGTTTACTATCGGTAATCAAGGTTTGGAGACGCTTTCCACTTATATTTACGCTGATGCCCGCAAAGGTGGTCTGACACCGGAACTTCGCCCGCTTTCCGCTATTATTTTTGTAGTAGTGCTGGCGTTGCTTATCGCGATCAATTACCGTGCAGGGAAAGCGAAGAAAAAAGATTAATGGATTACTAAATGTGCTACTACGTAAATAATATGAAAAGAATAATTCCTGTTATCCTGTTATTGTTGAGTCTGGCCGGATGTTATAACTCCGGCGAACCCCGTGAGCGGGTTCTCAAAATCTATAACTGGGCGGATTATATCGGAGATAGTGTACTCGAAGATTTTCAGGCGTATTATAAGGAGCAGACGGGCGAAAATATCCGCATTGTTTATCAGACATTCGACATCAACGAGATTATGCTGACGAAGATCGAGAAAGGGCATGAAGATTTTGATGTGGTTTGTCCTTCGGAATATATCATTGAGCGTATGTTGAAGAAGCATTTGCTTCTGCCTATTGACACGAATTTTGCCCATTCTCCCAATTATATGAATAATGTGTCTCCGTTTATTCGTGAGCAAATCAATAAATTGAGCCAACCGGGAGAGGAAGCGAGCCGCTATGCGGTGTGCTATATGTGGGGAACGGCAGGGCTTCTGTACAATCGTGCTTATGTTCCCGATTCGGTTGCGGCATCCTGGGATTGTCTCTGGAATAAGAAGTATGCCGGAAAAATCCTGATGAAAGATAGTTATCGCGATGCTTACGGTACGGCTATTATCTATGCGCATGCCAAGGAATTGGAAGAGGGGACAGTGACAGTGGAAGAACTGATGAACGACTATTCTCCACGTGCGATGGAACTGGCGGAAAAGTATCTGAAAGCGTTGAAGCCGAATATAGCAGGTTGGGAAGCTGACTTCGGTAAGGAGATGATGACGAAGAATAAGGCTTGGCTGAATATGACCTGGAGCGGTGATGCGATATGGGCGATTGAAGAAGCTAATGCGGTAGGAGTGGACTTGGATTATGAAGTTCCTAAAGAAGGAAGCAATATATGGTATGACGGTTGGGTCATTCCGAAATATGCGAAGAACCCGAAAGCTGCCAGTTACTTTATCAATTTCATGTGTCGCCCGGATATCGCTTTGAGAAATATGGATTTCTGCGGATATGTAAGTTCGATTGCTACTCCCGAGATTTTGGAAGAGAAGACCGATACGACACTTGCCTATTTTGCCGATTTGAGCTATTTTTTCGGGCCGGGTGCCGATAGCATACAGATTGATAAGATACAATACCCCGACCGCAAAGTGGTGGAACGATGTGCTATGATCCGTGATTTTGGCGACAAGACGAAAGAAGTGCTTGATATTTGGTCACGTATTAAGGGAGATAATTTGGGAGTGGGTATAACTATTCTTATTTTCGTTGTCGTTGCTTTGATGAGCGGTTGGATGATATATAAGAGATGGCAACGTTACAGTCGTCAGAAGCAACAGAACCGCAGAAGCAGAAGAAAAAAGGTAAAGAGGAATCAACGTTAATTCCTTCGGATATATATTGAAAATGAAATAGCCCGGTGAACAGAATGTTGATAGCAGAATGTTCATCGGGCTATTTTTATATTGTCATTATCGCCGTTTCATGTTTCGGAGTACGTCTTTAGTTTCTTTATCTACGCGAAGCGATTCGATTGTTTTCTGCAATGATTTATTATAAGTCCAGTTATCCAGTTTACTCTGTTTCAGATATTCCATTGTCTTTTCGGGGAACTTGATGAAGCAGATGGATATCATCCAAGCCATAGCCATACGTGCATAATAAGCATCATGGCAGAATGAGTCTGCGTATGTCAGCAATGAGTCGATATGGTCTTTATCCACATAATGGAAAAGCATCACAATACCGAATCGTATTTCAAATTCTTTGGGGGATGTCAGATAAGGCTGAATGAATTGCCATACAACTTCTTTTCCTTTTTTTGCAGCAGTCTTCAGTTCTCCGCAAAAGATGTCGCATACAGCCCAGTTATCAATGCGGGGAACGAACATGCTGACGTATTTCAGTCGTTCGTCAAGTTCCATTTTGGCTAATCCGATGACCATTCCCTGAAGCATTGTTTCCTCATAAAACTTGGTATCGGTTGCTTCCACAAATATACGCCAATCTTCTCTCTTAGCGATTTCTTTTGCCAGTATCCGTAGTTGCGGAATACGTACACCGAGAATATTTTCGGTTCCGGGGACTAAGGCGGAATGAAATTCCTGATACTTGGAATCTACTAAAGTCTGCAATTCTTTTCGAATGTTTTCCGTTGTAGTCATTTTGTTATAGTTGGGTTATTTCACAAAGGTATAAAAAAAGAGCATGCCTTGCGCACAGGCATACTCCATTTTAGCTTTTTCTTTCAATAATAGGTTTGTATTACTTCTTGACCATGTCGAAAGTAAATGTTGTAACCGGGAAATCAGGGAAATCTGCTTCTCCGATTTTTACTCCTGTTGCTTTGATAACGAATGCCAGTTTTTTGCCTTCATAAACGTAGACACCGTTCTTTTCAGCTTCGATAGTCACTTTGATAAGCATTTCAGGGTCTTGCCCTTCTTCTTGTACTTGGGTCGGGATAGTGAGTTTGATTTCTAAAGGTTCAGGTTTTAGTTGAAGCAGGATATTTGCTTTATTTTCATCAAAAGTCGGTGTATAAGGGATATTGTAGTTAATATCGCCTATATTTTCGATAATGACTCCGGCATTTTCTTCACCGACAATGCTTTTAATCAGGTCATCAACCGGAAGTTTCTTAATCATAATCTGATTGTCTTTTACTTCGGCAGTAACTTGAGCTCCTGTCGGTTCTTCTCCCTCTTCAGCATTTTCCTGAGGATTGACGGCTACGGACTCCGTCAGCATTGTACCGGAGTAATTACCATCAACATCTTTAAGGGAATATACAGGAATGTCCGAATCGTCGTCACTGCTACACGCAGTAAAAGAAGTTACCATGCTCAATGCCATTGCGAATAAGACAAAGCGGTTAAAACAACAAACTTTTTTCATTTTAGTTAAAGTTTTCATACTGTTTAAAAAATTAGATTATTAATTTCAAAATTAAGGTGTACGTACATAGTGTAAATGCTACGATTAATAAAATACTGCATGAAGAAATAAAATAAAGAGAGAATCCTTCATATGAGTACTATGATGTAGACCCCTGTTCATGGGATCTTCGGATATATAAGTTTGTTCTTGTCTTATTGTTTTTTCATGATAGACTCGCTTGGCGTTATTCCAAAATACTCTTTGTATTTATGACGGAAGTTTTTGAGGCTCTTCAACCCGATCATTTCCGGAAGAACATTGACAGAGTATTTTCCGCTTTCCAATAGTTCACGCGCTTTTTCCATACGGATCCGGTAAATGAAGTACTTGGGTGCTTCTCCTGTCAGTACTTTCCATTTATTAAAAAAAGCAGTTCTGCTCATATATAGTTCTGAGGCGATTTCGTCTATTGTCAGATTTTCCTTGTCTATATTCCTTTGAATAAATTCTTTTACTTGGTTGATAAATACGTACTTATCCTCATTTGGGTTTTCCTCTTCCTCAACTTCCAGAAATTGCTTCCCGAATATTTTTTGCAGGAATGATTTTCTGAGGAAACGGTTGTTCCTGATAAGGACATTCATTTCTATCTTTAAATCTTCGATATGAAAGGGCATATATAAGAATGTGTCAGCCAGGGAACTTTCTCTTTTGCTGCGTTGTCCTATATCCATATGTGAACCGTAGAGGATAATGGGGATGACGGATGTTTCTACTGATGTTTTTAGTCTCGACGACAGTTCGTTGCCGTACATCCCATGAAGCATAATGTCGCAAATTACTAAATCCGGGTATTCTTCTTTTATACATTCCAAAGCGTCCAAACCGTTTGCGAAGCTTCTTATAATAAAATCCTTTGATAAACGTTCTTCCAGATACAACCTGAATTCTTTGTTGCTGTCAGCAAGTACGACCAACGGCTTGGCGGAATTTCTCTTTTGTGTATCCTTGCCGGACAAGGCATCTATTCTTTCTTCTGTCAAGTTTGCCGAGATATTCATGCTGCTATGGTGGCGAACATTTCCCGTCGAATCTTTTGAAGGGAATTTTAGGATAATAGTGCGGTTGGAATGGTTAATCAGAATCTTTCCATTACACATTTTTATCAGCCTTTTGCAGAATATATTTTTGGCAAAATTGTATTCGACTTCTTTTTTCCGTTGGAATAGCTGCCACTTTTTACATTTATAGCATTGAAGTAACTTTTTATTTTCGAAACCAGTAATTTTTATTTGCCAGTTTTGGGAATTTGAGGTGATTAACAGGGTTATTGTTTTTTTTTGTCCGGTATGGTCTATGGCATTTTTTATGAATTTATCAATGACTGGAGATATTTTGCTTGGGTCGAACCACGCACTGGCGTAATTAAAGTCAGTTTTTATGTCCAGCCCAACCATGTTGTTGGCAGCATGTGCCTTCAAAGAAGTGACTCGGCTTTTGATAAATATTCCCAGTTCATATTCTGAGGAATCCAACTTTTCAGAGTTTGCGAACAATTGCTTTAAATTCATCAACCTCGTTAAATGTATGTTGAGGTAATCTATGTTTTGGATAGCTACTGATAACTCTTTCCTGATATTTTCGGGGCAAATATCATTACATGCTATTTTCAATGGGGTATGAACCAGTGTAAGCGGGGCACGGATGTTCTCGAAGGAGTCTATAAAGTACTGGCTTCCTTCTTTGAGAAGATTTTTTTCTTTCTGTATCGTAATGATACGCGTTATAATCCAATAAATAGAGATTCCTCCTGCCAGAAGTATGGAGGTGAAATTAAATTGATAAAGAATAAGTACTGTCATGGCACTGGAAACGAGGGGCGACGTTTGTAATAAGTATTTCATATTATATTTTTTAGTGACGTCACTCAGATGAAATAAACCCGTTGCTTTCGTTTGAGGAAAAAAGAGGAAATTCACTATCTTGATATTTTGAATCATTTTTTTGAAAGAAACGGTGAATATCCTCTAAGTAACAATTATTAATCAGTTTTATTGGTTGAATATTGTTTGGGCTACTTTAGATGCGTAGGGGAGCGTATGTATTTCCTCATATATCAACTGAAAAGATGATGGAGATTAGGTTTTTATAAGAAGGGATGATTGGTCTATTTTTACGAAGTAAAAATAATGATAAGTTCTAATAAGTAGATACTGTTGTCAGTCTTGAATACTGATTTGTTGCTGTATGGTGTTAAGAGTGCGTGAAATGGTATAGTTATATTGTGATTTGTTGGTAATATGCATACTTTACCAGAATCATCAGGTTAATTTAAAGTATTCTATAGCATGAATTAATAAATTCCGGCTTTCTATTAGCTATTTCATACGGATGATTTAGTCTGTTGCTGTTGAGTAACTTTGGGGATACACAAGTGTGTCAAGCTTGCTGCACAAGTCTGTCTGTATAGATGCACAAGTGTAACTTCCTTGTTGTTTTCTCTTGACAAGAAGCTCGCCATTGACCTCTAATTTATCAATGACGGGCAACTTACGATTTTTCCAATATTATACGGACTGACCGTTAAATGGATGATTTTCCAACCCTTTTGATGGCTTCACTCGGTGTTATCCCAAAGTGTTTCTTGAAACGTTCCCGGAAGTTTTTTTCGTCCTTTAATCCAATCAAATTAGGTATTTCATTTACAGCATATTTTCCACTAGTCAATAATTCCCATGCTTTTTCCATACGGATTCGATGAATAAAAAAATTTGGAGCTTCACCTGTGATGGACACCCATAATTCGTAAAATTTGGTTCGGCTCATACCAACATCTTTGGATATTTTTTTTATTGTTATCTTATCTATATCGGTCAGGCTTTCCAACACCAAATTTTTCACTTTGTTAATAAGGTTGTAATCATTTTCATTTAGAACTTTAACAGAGGCTGGTAAAGTTGGTGATGTGTTATCATTGTTACCGATATTTTGCAAAGAAGTGTGGGGTAATGTAAGCGGGTGATGTACGTTAGGAAAAGAATTAATCAGATATTGAATTTCTTCTTTTAGAAGATCGTTTTCTCTCTTTAATGTTAATAAATGGGGTATGTATGAGTATAATGAAATAATTATTGCTTTTATCGTTGAGATAGAAATCAATGTTCTTTTTAAAAGATTCATGTTATTATATTTTTAGTGACGCTACTTGCTTGAATAGCCTTTTTCCTTTTATAGAAAAACACAAATATGTCCTACAACTATGAAAGCATAGCTGTATATGACTACAAACTCAAATAATATGATCTCTTAATTGTTCGTTATGTGGGAGGTCAATATTCAGAATCAAGTTCTATATTCAAAGTCTAAATATTAATGTTTTAATTTGTCAAGGAAAAAAAGCACCTCCTCCCAAGTAATGATGTTTTGTTTATTTTTTTATTTTTGTTTTCGGCATTATATAATTAGCCTGTTAAGTGGAGACAGAGAAAGGAGGCGACCTGGATTTAAAGGGTTTACTATTGGATTGTCTGCCAATAGCTGTTTGTGTTTGATTTATCATATACAAATTAACAACTACAATACTATTTTTCTTTGCAATAGATAAGAAATTATCTTTACGAAGTAAATGTAATGATTTGTCTAATATTTGTAATATTAAGAGTGTGTAATTTGTTGGGGTATTATAAAAAATGTGGGTGGTTAATAGGAGATTGTAAGTAAAAGTTGTATAATTGCTTTGTAATGTTATATTTTCTGTCTTTATTGAAAAAGGCAGGTTATGATGGGGCTCAATTTTTGAATATTTTCATGTGTTAAAATATAGTGTAAAATATCTATAATTACAGAAGATGGATTTGTGGCGAAAAATATTAAAATAAAGAGAGGTATCTGGATGTTGCAGACACCTCTCAATTGTATATAAATAATATTGCAGTCTGCATCATCCAATCATCCATTCTCCCAAATTTCGTTTTTCGGCATCGAAAACGATACCGATTTTTACTAGCCGTCTGCCATCTACAGTATAAGGTAGGAGATATCTTTGACAAAGGTAACTCTTATATGACTCTTGTTTATAATTCAATATTCTTATAGGCTTTGATTGTTTATAACTTCTCTATTTCCTCCAGCGATAGTCCGGTAGCTTTATGAATGGCTGCTATGTCTAATCCTAATGACTTTAAATTATTAGCAATTTCTAGTCTTTCTTCCATTCTACCTTCCATTCTACCTTCCATACGTCCTTCCATACGTCCTTCCATACGTCCTTCCATTCTACCTTCCAGCTTTGCTCCATCCAATACGTCGTTTTGTATCATGATGGCACTTAGATGTTCGTCGTAGGCATGCCGTTCTTCTTTGGACATATTGTAATAAATAAGTTTCCGGCGTGCTTCTTCCAATCCGGGAGCTTTGGTGTCGGGTCGAATGCAACCGGTTTTCAAGTATTCAATCCACTCTTCCAATGGAGTGACGGCTACTTTATCAAATTCATTCACGCGAATCAGGAAATACTCTGGAAAGATTTCTGCTGGAATTTTATGAACGATGGCGTCCTTTTCTTTGGTGGTCACTTCCAGTCTGTCTCCTGTGTGTACTCCGATAAAATGGTTTTGGCCGTGATACAAATAATCTTCTCCCTTGCCGATATCAAAGTACAGAATGCTGATGGAGTAAATCTTTTTCACTGCATAGTAACGTTCGCCTAAAGAAATATGTTCTGTGATTGCTTTAGCCACTCCGTATAAGATACGTTCCAGATAATAGAGTTCCCGTGTATTTTGGATCTCTACAATAATGATTTCATCCTTGCTGTTTTTGGCTTTGATGTCTACCCGGTTGAATTTATCATCGATTGTTTGTTGGTTACTTTCACTTTCCAATATCTCTATGATTTTCACGTTTTCACCGAGAAGAACGGTCAGGAAACCTTCCAATACGCCGAAATTTGCTTTTTGGCGGAGAAGTCTCTTCACAGCCCAGTCAAAGCGTATATATTTATCTTGTTGTTCCATTTCAATTTATTTTTAGGTTATTGCAAAGCTACGACTTTTTTTAGATAATAGCTACTCTTTGACAATAATATATCCCATAGATAGTGAAAAAGACTACCTTCTATCAAAGTGAGTTTATTGTGTAAATTTATTTGGCGAGCATTCCATTTACCAAACTTCTAGTAAAAAGTGCAGTTTTCTTCTGATAAAAGCGAAAAGCCTATAGATGATTTTTGTAAACTTATATAAAATAGAGGGGCATTTAAGGCTTAAGATGTTGATTATAAGCGCTGTGACATTTTTGTTTCTTCCCGTATAATACTTAAAATAAGAACAAAAATGTCACGGCGCTTAAAGCTCAAGAATCTTCGGTTGCTACTACTCTTGTTTTCACTCGAAACTTTCTCTCCAGTTAATTCTATGAGCGTTGGAAGAGTTAGTAGCTTCCGAAGGATGATTGGTTAAATAGGAGAAGAGGGGCTTGGTTCTTTAATGGGATAGTGCCCGGAATTCTCCATACTTGATTATTCTTTGTTTTTCTGCGTCACTTCGATGCCGGTCGGCCATACAGCTTTGGCGTGTGCTTTCGCATCGTTTCCATGTCCGGTATAGTCTTTGGCGATATCCCCTTGACCCTCGTTGAACTTCCAATAAGCTTGCAGCCCGGGTGTGTTCACGGGGTCTTCTATGTTATACATATTATCGAAGATTTCTTGCTGGGAACGGACAACGTTCCATACGCGCACTTCACAGATTTCGCCGTCGAGTTGGCGGGACATATCTTCCGGTTCACCATAAGAATGACCAATCTTGAATTTGAAGTCCTTTTCTTTTTGCATACCCAGATTGATGGGTTCTCCTTTGCCATAATCTTCTATGCGGCTTTGCTCACGTCCGTCTACATAGATGACTGCCACTTTCTGTTCCGTATCGAAGGTCACTGCTACGTGATACCATTCGCCTGCCTGCAACAGCTTGTTGTAGTCGGCGAGCGGGAATTTTATCTCATTACACGAGAACTGCAACTGCTGTGCGGGGAAGTTAGCATCGCCTATGCGGAAGAGGCAGTATTGCTCGATACCCATGATGGTGGTGATTTCCCTTGGGTCAGCACCATTCTTGAAGTCGTTCACACGGATGATAGCTTCAAAGGTGAGTTGCGTCATATTGTTTACCACATCGGCGGTTGGGCTGTCTTTGTCGAAGCCCGGCACTTCAAAGAAATTACTTTTCAAGTTGACTGCCGTAGTGATGGCGCTTGAACGGCGGATGACGTAGCAGATGGTTTTCGAACCACCCAGAGTATTCATGCCGCCGGACACCTGACTGATGGTGACGGGAAGCAGGTAGCTGGCATCAATTTCAAGCCCTGTCAGCTCGTTAAAGTCGATGGTGACAGGTTTGGAACTGGTTTTACCTTTCGGAATGACCGTTTGCTGTGCCGATAGTTTGTAGTGCTTGGCATCGAGTATAGTATAATTAGTCCCCAATCGGGCGTTGTAGGTATCAACCAACGAAGGTTCTACATTAATACCCACATTGATATCCTCGCCTGCGGGACGTGCCAACAGTGCGGAGATTTCCCTCTGTCCCGTCTCGATAGTACGGTTGAAGGTAAAGTTCGATACATCCTTTAGCTCGGCGGCATCCAGATAGACCACGTTGTCGAAAGGCGAAGCGTTGCTGTAGTCTTTGTTATCACAACCGGCAAGTGCTGTCAGCGTGCCCACGGTGACACTCGCAAATGAGGCGAATGATAAGATGCCTCGAATAATACTTTTTGTTTTCATGCGATTCTTGGTTTTTAAAAGTTTATTATTAACAGGTGATTACTAATTTTTTTATATTGACGCTTTAAGTAAAGCGGATTATAATCTTCTTTATGGTAGGTGGCATTTGCGCTATCCACCGACTTTGTTTTCAATCCTTCTTTCATGATTTCATTGCATTATTTTCAAGGTTTACAAAGTATGTTGTTTACTAGCCTTTGAGATATAAGGTAACCGGTCTGTACATCAATAGATGATTATGAATGGTTGTTTCTGAGTTTTGTTCTTTCGGACAGATTATTTTGAAAGTGCCATCTTTTAAGAATGCTCTCTGCAAAGACAGCACCTTCAAACATTTTTCTTTTCTATCCGATGCAACGGTCGTCCTAAGACTGAACCGTTGCATTGGATTTAGTTAGCGCATGACATTAATAGTCTTTCGGATGAGAAGTCCCTGTCCAGCTAACTGTCTTTCCGCCCCATACACGTGAAGCAAAGAGATTCATCTTTGCGGAAGCATCTGTGTTGCGTACATTGAACATCATGATTGCACCGGCGTCACCATAGTTTTGTGCACAACTTTGGATGTATCTGTCGGCAGGTCTGTTGTCTGTATAATGTATTGACATTCTTGCCCACTTGCTATTGGGGAATCCGGCAGGAGCAGGCTGATTGAAGCTAAAGTCCGGCCACATATAGTCGAGAGCATCCAAAGCATCTTGATTGAAGCCAACAGCATTACCAAAGCGGAAAGCCGTAATCAGTTTATTGGGCATCAATTCGCGTAAGCGTACAACCAACTGGCTAAAGATAGTGCCACTTTGTCCCGGAGTGCCGGATATTTTTCCATATTCGGCATACTCATCATCAAAGTCTACACCGTCAAGTCCATAAGTGGCAACGCAATCTGCTAGCTGCTGTGCGAACGAGTCAATCTGAGCGGAAGTCAGATTAGCAAAACCAATACCTGTATGGTCTCCCAATAGACCAAGCAACACCTTGATGCCTTTGTCTTGCAACGGACGTACCAATGTGTTTACATTAGCCAAAATATGACTTTGGTTGTTGTTGTGATACAACTCTACAGTTGTTTTCGTACCGCGAATGTTTGATGCGAACAGAATCACATGATCTACAACGTAGTCTTTCGGATCTGTACCGGTGAAGTAATACTCACCCATGTTCAACGGGTTGATGTCGTTGGTTTCAATGTACGTTGTCAGCTTTGGCGTTTTAGCTGATACACCACGAGTAACGGGAGTTTGAGCGTCTTGCGATGCTACTTCCATGTCCACGTCATTGCTGCAATTAGCAATGAACAAACCCAAAAACAAAGTTGCAAAAAGCTTAAAAAAAGTCTTCATAATTTTTATTTTTTAAGATTAATAATTATCAGTTCTTGGCTGCCACGTACTTTCTGTTTTATTGTAATACTCCTCCTAGCTGTATAATTAGAACTTAGTAACGCAGTCTGTTGCAGCTTAAACTGTTTTGTTAGTTTTTCTATATTTTGCAAGTGATTATTGTTAATTTACCAATCTTTTAAGTAGGGATTGTTATCAGCACCCGTACCTAGAGCCGAGTTCAAATACCCTCCATAATACATTACAAGCCCCCAAGAAATATTATCCATAGTAAAGTCCCATCCATCACCATCATCCATAAATTGCATAAATCCATACGAATCCAACATATACTTAACCGCTCCCTCTCTATCACCATATTCTTGACCGATAAGGTCATCTCCGAAAACCAGAATGTTACTTTTTTTATTTCCTGCTGATTTCCATTGAGCGATAATTTCTGCTGCAGGTGTACCCATTTCCTCAGAATGAGTGTTAGGATAACGTGGTATATTTACGCTCCCGTAAGAAGAAGCATCCAGTCCGGCAATAGACCTACGTGTATATTGGCTGTATTTTTGGGGGCTTCCATCTGAATTGGGGTTAATGATTTGCAATTCTTGTGTTGGTGAAAAATAACCGTGCCATACATAATCAAGGTATCTGCCCACTTCAATACCGCCACATTTATTGACGTCGTAGAAATATTCTGTAGCATCCCCTTTATCTACCAATGTCACTAGTTTCTCGGAGGGTAATACTTCGCGCAGTGCTTTTATCAGTCGAGGATATGAAGTCGTATTCCTTTCCGGCATTCCTGCTTTACCGTATTTACTATCTTCATCCCATAGGTTTACCCCGTCTAGATGGTAACGTTCTACCACATCTTTCACCTGTCGCGCAAAGTCTGTTATCTGTGTTTCGTTCATATTGCAGAAACCAATGCCTTTGCCGCCATTTTCAATACATATACAAACCTTGCGTTCATATTCCTGAAGGTGGCGGACATATTTATCTCTATGTTCTAACACATAAGATAGGTCGCTCCCTAATTGCAGCAACGCACGCTGGCTGGAAGCATCATAATCAATTGTTGCCCTTTTCAAGTTTATAATATTTCCTATACTATATAGAGGGGTAGGGAAGGTCATCATGTCATCTGCGTAGATTCCCCATCCCGCAACAATCGCGGGTTGATAGAACTCGGTATTTACATAGAATACCGAAGTCACATTAGGGAGTAGAGGCGGGATTTCTGTTATGGTACCGCCTGTTTCGGGTTCGCAAGTGGTAATCTTCTCCCGATAGCTTATTCTGTAATAGATTGTTTGTTTGCCTGTTGCGGCTTCCACTCCCGCAGGATTTTGTGTCAACGTGATAGCCAGTAAATAAATTGTTTCATGTTCCAGCCCTTCGGGAGAAAAAGTGACCCTGATATTCTCGGCAGTTTTCTTTCCCGCAGGTATGGTAAGTGAACCGTCACCTTCAAAGGTGACATTGGCAGCGGGAAATTCCTTCATTTCCGTATTGTGGTCAGTATTGTAGGCAGCTACCAGTTCAGGAGATGCGGTGGCTTTCACCGTAACATTCGCAGTGGCGGGCTTTGTCAGTGTATAGCCTATTTCATCGGTAGCCGGTTCGTCATCCTCATACATGAGAATGGTAATCATGTTGGAGAAAGTCTTTGTACTATATAACCGGCTTCCTACATTGTTCATTGGCGTTTCGTCCGGCAGTGAGCCGACGGTTTGAATAATGTCACTCTCCGTGCAGCTTGCCATTGCAGCCAGCAGCATCGAAAAAGCGAAGTATTTTATTGAGTTATTCATAAGTTTGAGTTTGTTAAATATTAATCATTTTCAGGTTTGTCTTACATGGACGGATTCATTGTTTGTATAGCTGTACGGCTAACCTGATAATCCATTTGTGCATGATAGTAATCGTCTCCTATAGCATATATGGCGAGTCCGCAAAGAGGACCGAGAGATACTACGCGATTGGTCATTTCCAACACGGCATCCTGCGGTTCCAGGTTTTCATCGTCCAGCACTAAGCCTATTTTAGCTGCTAATATTACTTTTTCTTTAGGTAAGGCATAAGTAGTTATAATCGCCGTGACGTGTAGTTTCAATCTTACGGCATCTTCTATATCGGCTGTGTTCAGTACGAGATAATTCAGTTTGCTTAGATCGGCAGCATCTACAAATGCAGGATCGCCCTCGAATACAAGTAACTTGCCCGTAGCCGACAGTTTGGAGACAATTTGCTTGGCAGCTTCCTTTTGTGCAGCCTGTTCGGCTTCCGAGCCTCCATAATTGAGTATCCCGTTGAAGGCAAAACCGTCCATGTTGAGTTCGGTTGCAGTAGCCACCGCTTTGTCCAACCAGGCATTCAGTGAAGCGGCATCAGTCAGTTCGGGTTGCTTTTGGGCATAATCCACCAGATAGAGCACACGGGTGCTTTTTTCCTGCAACATCGGGATGTCCTCACGGTCGAAAGAAGTCATATTTTCCGCATTTGCGAGTGTGACAATATCCAGTGAGTCGGGTAGTGAGCGAAGGAAATCGCCTTCATCCACGGGTGATTTGATTCCGTTGGCGAAGCTTGCATAAGTAATGTAATGCGGACGTTCCTTTTTGTAGACACGCAGCGATTCCAAATAGCGTGCCCACAGTTCCGGATTCTGGTCTTGGGCATGCTGATTGTCAATGCCGACTGTCTCTATGTCGTTCCAGTCACTACACGAGGCAGTCATGGCGAGAGCCAGCAACAGGAATAATCCGGTGAATAACTTCTTGATTGAGGTTTTCTTATTCATGGCTTTTCTTTTTAGGGTTCAATTTCTCTATTTTATTATATTGGGATTGCAGTCCCACCACAGGCGGATGTTGATTTCGTCTCCGCCCAACATCTGTACGGCTTCTTTCACATGTCCGCCGTCCAGACTATATTCTTCTGCCGGATACCTCAGGCGGCGGATACCCATATCGGTAAGTGCGGGAAATTTACTGTTATTGTTAACAATCGGCAGTCTTTTGGGATAGCCGGTGCGGCGATATTCACACCACGCCTCGATGCCGAGCGGATAGATGGCAATCCACTTCTGGGTGATAATGCGTTCGAGATTCTCTTCGAAATGGTCGCTTCCCGTGTCTGCGTTCCAAGCGATGGTGATAGTCGACGGGCTGTTGGTACTGTATTCTCCCAGTGGGTCGTTATATGCATCGGGAGTTAAACTTGTATTGCTGATATAAGCATCGGCTTCCGCTGCAACACCATGTTGCTCGAATGAGAGTGTTATCCCTTTCTCATAGAGGTTTTGGGCATTATCGCCCATAGCCCATCCGCGTAAAGCACCTTCCGCACGAAGGAAAGCCACTTCAGCGGCAGTCATCCATAAGTACGGGTCTTTCTCGGTCATCAGGCGGTTGGAATAGGTGTTGACCAATTGTTCGTCAGTGATTTTGGACGGTTGGATACCGATTCGTATTCCATAATAACCCGGCGTGTCTTCTCCTGCTCCTTGGGTGAAGTATTTGGGGCGGCGCGGGTCGTTATACCCGTTCATGTAGCAGACGATGTCCGCACCGATGCGATGGTCGTTCCAGTTGTTGAAGCAGAGTGCGGAACGGTTTTCTTCTACATGCATCATGGCGTTGTCGTTATTGTTTTCTATTACGCCCGCCGATACGGCAGTCTCGGCAATCCGTTGTACTTCCGTTTTCATCTCTGTGACATACGATAGACGTATTGCCATGCGTAGTTGGAGTGAATGAAGGTATTTGCGCCATTTACTTATGTCACCGTAATATACGTCGTCCTGCTTTTTTAAAGCGTCGGCATCAAGCGTGCTGTTTTCTTCCAGCACTTTGTCGGCTTCCTCCAGTTCTTTGAACATCTGCAGGTAGACCTCCTTTTGCGAATCATATTTTGCGCTCAGTTCGTCGGCTGTCTCGTTCTGTGCAATGATGTTGCTGTAGGGGATGGGGCCGAACATATCGGTGGTACGGTGCATGATGGCCACACGCAACACTTTAGCGATGGCTTGGGGGACAGGGATGTCTTCCAGTTTCATCAGTTTCCGGTAACTGGGGTAAGTATTGATAATCGGGGTGGAGTAGGCTCCTTTCAGCCAGTCCGACTTGGGATTGTAGGTAGAATACTTTTCTCCCCATCCCGTTCGTGTCTCACAGAAGTACCCGCCATACGCGCCGCCGCACATGGCTTCCATAAACTGGTAGAGATGTTCCTGCGTAGGGACTACCTGGGCTTCAAGCGTTTTTAGATTGGAACCGACCACGTAGTTGTCACGTCCCATCTCCTCCAGCGTCGTTTCAAATGGATTCCGGTTGATGTAGTTGTCCATACAGCCGCCCAAGCTGAATAGTGCAGTCAGGGCAACCGCTACACGGGTTATACCTTTCGAATATTTCATGTCTTTCATCGTTTTAGAAGTTTATCTTAATGTTAAATCCGATGTTCCGGCTGCTCGGCATCATAAAATAATCTATCCCTTGATAGAAATTACCTGTGCTTGCCACAGCTTCGGGGTCGAATGGCGCCTTGTTGTATATCATCCAGAGATTCCTGCCTACCAGTGACAGGTTGATATCACATATATTGTTCAGCCACCGGCGGGGAATGGTGTAGCCGATACGTGCTTCCTGCAAGCGGACGTTCGTTGCGCTGTAGGTATAGTACTGGGGCAGGCCGCTGGAAGTGGCAATCGTTTCGAACCATTTCTGTGAGTCTATCAGGCTGCGCCCGTTAATCATAATTCCTCCGGCATCGCGGGCTACCGCTGTTCTCTCGGATACTCCGTATTCGTCCATTGCGGCTTGGGTAGCAGAATATACGATACCTCCGATACGGGCGGAAACGAGGAATGCTACCTGAATGCCTTTATAAGAGAAAGTGTTATTCCACGCCAGATTGGCTCTTGGAAATACGCAGCCCAACTTGATGTCATTCATATTGTCGGCTTTAGCAATATTGCCGTTGTTGTCTACTTGTATCATGCCTTTGTCGTCACGCACCAAGTCCGACTGGGTGTACAAGTCGCCCAAGGAACCTCCTTCTTTCAGTATGAACTTAGCTTGTGCCAGACCTCGTCCGTCCGACGGTTTCAGTTCAAGACGGTCTTTATTGATAATAGCACCTGTTTCGGGATGTACGTAGTCCTTTACCAACTCGATAAGCTTGTTCTTGTTGGATGAGAAAGTAAATCCGCTGTCCCATCTGAAATCGTTCCAGGTGTGTCCGTAGCTTAACATTCCCTCGATACCTACATTGCGTACGAATCCGGTTTGTACATATAGCTTGTCATAGCCGGAAGATACAGGAATCTGCGGGTCGAATGTCTGGTTGTACGTGTTGGAATAGTAAAACGAGGCGCTCAACTTGAAATCACGCAGCAAGGTTGCATCCACACCCACTTCCCAGGAATTGGTACGTTCGGGATAGAGGGTTCCGATGGGATAATTGGATTTTTCTTTCCATTGCTGTGTGGTGGCATCGTAGGGATGAGTCGGAATGGTCAGATAGCGCGGATAGGGCGAGCCTACGGAACTGTATGAACCACGCACTTTAAGATAAGTGACCCATTCGGGCAATTTTGCCATTTCCGTGATGACTGCCGACAGACCTACAGACGGATAGAAGAAAGAGGGTTGGGTAGTTCCGTAAATCTGTGAAGCCCAGTCGTTGCGTCCTGTCAGGGTAAGATAAAGCATGCTTTTCCAACCTACTTCCGCGCTGGCGAATATGGATTGTGTCAATTCTTCCCAAGCTACCTGTGTGGCGCGTTTCTTCACGTTGTCGAGGTCGTACACATTGAATACGTTAGGGATTCCGTTGTCTTGTATAGGGCCGCCGTAACCTAATGCATAACTGGTGTTGCGGCTTAAGCTGGCACCCAGGTTGACTACGAGAGTGAAATCATTTATACGTTTGTTGACATTTGCCAGAAAGTCAGCGTAGGTTTGCGTCGTTTCGGTTTTCTCGATGGTATAATGTCCCTGAGTACCGCCATCGGTCAGGGTGGCGATGGTGCCGGCATATAGCATCTGTTCATAGGTGTTGTTGGAGTTGTCTACGCGGATACGTCCTGACAAACTCAACCAGTCGAGTACGTTGTACGTAAGTCCGGTGGATAACATATAGCGTTTTTTGTTATTTTCGCGCAGGTTGCGGTAGGCAATCCAGTAGGGGTTCTGCATACGGAGATTTCCTTCATCTTGCGGCCAGTAAGGCAGGTTGATTTTGCGTGCATCGTTCCAACGCTCAAATATTTTAGTAAGTGAAAAATCATCGCTGCGAGGGAACAGGTAAACCGGCACAATCGGATTGGAATATACTCCCTGATTGGTCATGTTACGGTCATTCTGGATAATGTAGCTTGCTCCGACATCGAGTTTCATACGGTCGTCGAGGAAGCTGGTTGTGTTTCGGAAAGTGAAATTATATCTGTTATACCTATTGTTGGGAACCATTCCTTCCGAGTTGGTTGCCGCTGCCGAGAAAAATGTCTGATTCTTATCCGTTCCTGTAGAGAGGGTTACCGAGTTGGTATATACTGCTCCAGTCTCGAAGAAATCAACGGGTTCATAACCTGTACGGCTGGCTTGATTTAGCAGGGGACCCCAACTGAGCGTTGACGAACCGTTGGCTTTGCCATGACTACCCGTACCATAGCGGTTCTGGAACTCAGGCATGATAAAAGGTTTCATCCAGTCGATGCCGCTGGATACACTGGCTTGCAACTTGCCGATTTTTCCTTTTTTAGTGGTGACTACGATAGCTCCATTAGCGGCGTTACTGCCGTATAAAGCTGCTGCTGCCGCACCCGTCAGTACGGATATGCTCTCGATGTCTTCGGGATTGATGTCGGCTATTGCTTCCGTTTCACCTTTCGAACCGAATTCGGTAGAACCGCCGCCTCCGAAATTGAACATCGGAATACCGTCGATGACATACAGCGCATTACTGCTCTGTTCGATGGACTTTGTACCACGCATCACCACTTTACTGGCTCCACCTACACCGGAAGAGCTACTGTTAATAGTAACGCCGGCCACTTTACCGTTAAGGCTATTGACGAAATTGGCATCTTTGATTTCTGTCAATTGGTCGGCATTTACTTGCTGGACATTATAACTTAATGCCTTCTGTTCGCGTTTGATACCGAGTGCCGTTACCACTACTTCATTTAATTGCTTGGTGTCACTCTGCAATTTTACCTCATAAGCATTCTTATCTGTTATTTTCACTGTTTGAGATGTATATCCCACATAAGTGAAACTTAATGTGTTGCCTTGAGATGCTGAGATTGTGAAGTTACCATCAATGTCAGTGATTGCTCCTTCAGAACTACCTACCACTTTGATGTTTACTCCGATTAACGGTTCATTGCTCTCGTCAACAACCTTTCCTGTCACTTTTTTGACAGGAGACACTTTTGAGTTGTTGTCCTGAATAATCATAATATATTTTCCTTTGAACTGATAAGTGAACCCGCTACCTTTGAGTATTTGTGCAAGGGCGTTCTCTATTGTTGCAATTCGTAGGTCGAGATTTAAGACCGGCTTGTTTTTTAATTGGGAATCGTTGAATCCGACAGAGTAGTCGGATTGTCTTTCTACTTCTTTTAGTGCCTCTATTATAGATATGTTTTTCTTTTGAATCGTAATCTTGGCACTGCTTTGCGCAAAGGTGGATGTCTGCATCAGTAACAAACAGAAAAAAAGTATAAAACTTCTTCCCTTTGCTGTTTGGTTTACTATAAATTCATAAATTTGTAGCATTTTCTTAGTATTAGGTTATTAAACTAATTTAAATCACACTAGTTAGAGTAAAACTCTAATATTGAGAATCTTGATTTCATATCCGGGATAGAGTTCGGGCTCTGTTCCGGATACTTTTTTGCATGTCTGTAAAGGGTTAAAAAGGTTAGCCTATTATTGTTGTTTGTTTTTACTGTATTTTGATTCCGGAGTTATTTGTTATTTGGGAATCAGGTAACAGCGACCCTCTTTTATTTTGTAGTCCATCTGACCGACTACATTAACTATCACATCCATTACTTCCGATAGCGTTGCCTGGTCTTTAAAACGGAAACTATACTTGTCTTCTTTCAAACTCTTAAGCTGATACTCAAATGTATATGGGTATTTTCGTTCGAGCACCGTGATGATGTCTTTTACACTCATTTCCCTGAATACAAGCTCGCCATGTTGCCAGGCTGTTACGTCTTTCATATCGGGATTGCTCAGACTGTAGTGGCGGGTGTGCTTGTTATATGCCAACTGTTCGTTTGGCTTCAGAATCATTTGAGAGTTTAGCTCGTTATATTCCACGAGCACACTTCCCGAAATCAAGGTTGCCGCTACTATCGGATTCTCGGGGTATGCGGCTACATTGAATTCTGTTCCCAATGCTGTTACCTGAAAGTCGTTCGACTTGACGATAAACGGGTGTTTCTTGTCCGGCTTCACTTTGAAATTGGCTTCACCGATCAGGAATACACTACGGTCTTTGCCTGTAAATTCCTGCGGATATAATAGGGTGCTTTGTGAATTCAGTTGCACTTTGGTACCGTCGGGCAAGGTGAGAGACCGCATTTCTGCTGTCGGGATGTATTGCTGTAGTAAATTGGGTTCCGCATCTTTTCCTATGGTGGAAAGATAAACGGAAGAAGCAGCTACTATAAAGAATACGGCTGCGGCTGCCTGCCAAATATGGATGGGGCGGATTCTGCGTTCTTTCCGTACGGAAGGAATGCCTGCATTCTTTCTTAATTGCTCGTATGAACGGTGTATGTTTGGAGCAGGTTCCTGCTTTAAGGCTTCTTCCCAAAGGTTTTGTAATGCCTCGTCTTTTTCGGAAAGATGTTCCTTGTCTACCAACCATCTGTAGAATTCTTGCCCGGTAGATTCCGGATATTCATGTCCGGTAAATAAGGTCAGTATTTTCTGAAAATAATTCTTCATTTATGCTATTTATTAGGGTGTTACATAAATAGCACACTTGAAGCGGACGAACTACTTACACGAAATGGAAAAAAAATGCAATAAAAATGATTTTTTTTAATTCGAGCATGGTACGGTATATCTGATGCTCTACTGTACGGACGGAAATGTTCAGTTTTTCGGCAATCTCCTGATTGCTCATATTCTTAAAGCGGCTTAACACGAAGATTTCTCTCCGGCGTTCGGGAAGGCGGCTCAGGACAAGGCGTACCAATAATTCCGCTTCCTTATAATAGATGGGTTCGAGTGTGTCATCTGTTTGGAAAAGTTCCTCGATGAGGCTTTTCTCGATTACACTTTCTTGATATTCTTCTACTATTCTCTTGTGTTTGATGAAGTTGATGGTAATGTGTTTGGTCATGGCAAAGATATAATTGGATATCTCTGCGCTATCCCGGTCGGTCCATATTTGCGGTTGTGTCCATAATTTTGTGAAAACGTCCTGAGTAATATCTTCCGCGTCCGCTTCGGATTTCAGGAGCATAAGGGCGAAGTATTTCACCGCCGAATAGTATCCGGAGAATATTGTTTCGAATTGATGTGCTAAAAGTATGTCGTTTTGTTTCTGGGTCATTGGGTTAACAAATTGTTGGAAACTGAATGACAAATGTAGAGAAATAAATTGAGATACAAAGAAAAAAAGAATTGTTTCTTAAAAAAGGGAAAATAAAATAGTGACGCTATCCGCTGCGGATGGCGTCACTATATGAGTGGGATAGTGACGGTATCACGAGTGGATAGCGTCACTATTTTTAAGTCTGTTTTTTACCAGTTTCTTTTCAGTGTACGATAACCGTAACCGCTAATCACAAGGAAGCAGATAAAGGGCAAAATGAATGAAACATTGACGGCAGGCAGACATCCGATTTCTTTCATGTCAATGATGCATGCTTGCAGCGGGGGAAGAATAGAACCGCCAAGAATGGCCATGATAAGGCCGGCTGCACCGAATTTGGCGTCGTCTCCCATGCCTTTCAGCGCAATGCCGTAAATGGTGGGGAACATTAGTGACATACAGGCGGAAACTGCAACCAGGCAGTAGAGCCCGAAGATATTCTGAAGGAAGATGGTACCTAATGTGAACATACCACCGAAGATGGCAAGTATCATCAGTAACTTTCCGGCATTGAGATAACGCAGGATGAAGGTACAGATGAAGCGGCTGATACAGAAGATAACCATGGCTATGATGTTATATTGCTGCGAGAGGACTTCAGCGCTCTTCTCATCCATTCCGAATTCCGGTGACATAAACAGGCGTGTGCCGTATTGGATAATGAAAGTCCAGCACATGATTTGCGCGCCTACATAGAAGAATTGGGCAATCACCCCTTCGCGATAACGTGTTTCGGTGAAGATACGTTTTAATGTCGGGAAGAAGTCTATTTTGTGATTCTGATCTCCGTTCTTCGGCATTTTGATAAACCGGATCAGGAGTAACATGGCTACGATGACCAGCCCGATAATAAGATAAGGGGCAATCAGGACGGCGAGGTCGCTTTCCTTGATAGCTTGAAATTCACTGTCGTTGAGCAGGGCGCGGTCGGCGGTATCCATCGGGTGCAGCTTGGCTTGGATAAATTGCATGGCTACATACATTCCGAGGAGCGAACCCATCGGATTGAAGGACTGCGCGAGGTTCAGGCGGCGGGTGGCAGTCTCTTCCGTTCCCATAGAGAGGATATACGGATTACAGCTCGTTTCCAGGAAGGAGAGTCCGCAGGTAAGGATAAAGTAGGCTATCAGAAACGGGTAATATTCTCCCGTCATTTTAGCGGGGAAGAATAAGAAGGCTCCGAAAGCATACAAGCCAAGTCCTAAAAGAACACCGGCTTTATAAGAATATTTGCGGATGAACATGGCGGCAGGAAAAGCCATCGCAAAATATCCGCCATAGAAAGCTACCTGTACCAATGCACCATCGGTAGCGCTCATTCGGAAGATTTTAGAAAATGCCTTCACCATCGGATTGGTAATATCGTTTGCAAATCCCCATAACGCAAAACAAGAGGTAATGAGAATAAAGGGTATAAGATAACTGATGCCATCTTTTGAGATAATGGACTGCTTAGTGTGTTTCATGGTCGTTCTTGATATTTTTTAGGTATTATATAAGTGGAACATTCTTTCCATCGGTTTCCATTTTTCCGCGGAACTCATTCCGGGATCGGCTTGCTGGAATATAGCCATGTATTCTTCCCATTCCTGTTGGCGGGGAAGAGTGTTCAGACGTGCCATTGCCGTGTCCCAGTCAAAGTCGACGGGAGTTTCGACAATCATAAACAGGCGGGTGCCGAGAATGTAGATTTCCATTTCGAGGATGCCTACTTCCCGGATGCCGGCAAGGATTTCAGGCCACGCTTCCGTTTCGCTGTGCCTTTTGCGATATTCAGCTATTAATTCCGGGGAATCGCGCAAATCGAGCGTTTGGCAGTAACGTTTGACGGGAACGTTGTAAGATTGAACCTGATAACCGGTTTTGGATGTTTCCATATGCTTCTATTTTTTAGGATAATATACTTGCGGTGTAACGCTGTGAGTGACAATTTCTCTTAATTCACGAAGATCGGCAATCTCACCTTTTGCCATGGCTTGCGTCAGGATGTTTCCTATCGCAGTAGCTTCTACCGGGCCGGCATATACGGGAATACCGAGTTCGTCGGCTGTCAGTTGATTGAGAAGTTTATTTTGCGAACCACCGCCGATGATGTTCAGTTGGCGGATCGGGGAGGGGAGACAACGGTTAAGCTGTTCTACTGCCTGTCGATATTTGAAGGCTAATGATTGGAGCACACATTTCACCATTTCTGCCTTATGCCGGGGAATCTGAAGTTTATGTTCCCGACAATAATCGGTGAGGGCAGTCTCCATATTTTCAGGGTTCATAAATACTGCGTCATCTACCGGGATGATAGTGTCGATTTCTGCTTCAGCGGCTTGCGGAATGATGATATCGTAGTCTTGTTCT
The DNA here is from genome assembly GCF_040918965.1 of Bacteroides sp. RTP21281st1_H5_RTP21281_210402. Taxonomy (NCBI): domain Bacteria; kingdom Pseudomonadati; phylum Bacteroidota; class Bacteroidia; order Bacteroidales; family Bacteroidaceae; genus Bacteroides; species Bacteroides sp. RTP21281st1_H5_RTP21281_210402. The sequence continues at coordinate 40,133 of NZ_JBCOWR010000004.1, forward strand.
TCGCCACGCGCTTTCCATTCATTCATCAGGCGTTGCAGAATCCACAATCCCGTGATATTTTGCAAGAACCGGATACGTCCTCCCACACCGCCTTCATTGGTGAATTGAGCCTGGCGTGCTTCTTCTGTCAATATAGGTTCGTCTACTTCGACTCCTAACAGTGACCAGGTGCCGGAACTTAGGAATGCGATGGGATATTCCGTAGCAGGAACGGCTGCCACAGCGCTTGCTGTGTCATGGGAACCTACCGCAATGACATCTACAGAACCTAATCCAGTTTCCCGGGCAATATCCTCTTTGAGTGTTCCTCTGATTGTTCCCGGGAAGATGATTTCTCCGAACAGATGTTCAGGAAGTCCGAGAGTGCGGATGGTAGATGTAGACCAGTTTCGCCGGCGTGCATCAAGCAATTCGGATGTAGAGGCGATGCAATATTCGTTGTTGGCTACTCCTGTCAGGAAATAGCTGAAAAGGTCGGGCATGAATAAGAGCTGACGGGCAACGTCCAGTTGCACCTCTTGATTCAGTTTCATACTGTATAGTTGGAACAGCGTGTTGATAGCCATCACCTGTATTCCGGTGTCGGCATAGTGTTGTTGTTCGTCTAAAGTCTTGAAGACTTCTGCCGGTATTCCGTCTGTCCGTGCATCCCGGTAACAAACCGGATTTCCCAGTAGATTTCCGTGTTTGTCAATCAGTCCGAAGTCTACTCCCCAAGTGTCAATACCGATTCCTTTGACGGCATATCCCTTTTGCACGGCTAGTTTTAATCCGGTTTTCATGTCCTCGAAGAGGGCAGGGAAGTCCCAGTAAATATGATTTCCGAGTTTAACCTGACGGTTCGGGAAACGGTGGACTTCTTCCAGTTCCAGCTTTCCTTGGTGAAGAAAGCCGGCGATAATTCGTCCGCTTCCTCCGCCAAAGTCTGCTGCCAGATATGTGTTTTTACAGATATTTTTCATGGTATGTATTCCCGGATACTATTTTGTTTTCTTTCCTAACACGTAGATCTCCAGGTCTTCTATTTCAGCCGGTGTCAGTACTGAATAATCACCGCCGGACTGGACGATAATGCGGCAAGCCATTTCGAAGAAGGTGGCACGTTCATAGACTTGGTCGAAGTCTTTTCCGCATACCACTTGTCCGTGGTTGGTCAGTAAGACGGAGTTGTGGTTTAACATCGCTTCCACTACTGCCTTGGCCAGTTCGGGGGAACCCGGACGGTAGTAAGGAATGATAGGAATCTCCGAACCTACATGACAGGGAATTTCTGCTGTTACGTTGAAATTAGTCGGCTTGTTTTTCATGCAGGAGATAGCTGTCGCATATTCCGACTGGAAGTGGAGAACCACATTGACGTCAGGGCGTTCGCGGAGAATACCCAGGTGAAAGGTGCTTTCCATGGAAGGTTTTACACCATTAGTCGGTGTTCCGCTTGCGATATTGCAGATGGAAACTTTCTCTTTGTAAAGGGTAGGAACCCAGGAACCAGTGCCGGAAATCAGAGCTTCTTCGCCGATTCGCCAGGACAGGTTGCCGCTACTGCAAAGCATCAGTTTTGCGTTTCCGTAGCGATGTGCTTGTTCGATGAACAGTTCGATATGTTCGTTGGTAATCATAATTGCAAAGATAAAAAAATATAATTAGGTGGTCGAAATTGTTTTTATTTAGACATAAGAACAAAAGAACATAAGGTCTGTGCTAATAAAGTTATTTATAGCCGTTTATTGAAGTTGTTTCATCTTTTGTCCTTATGTTCTTTTGTCTGAATTAAGATTATTTGTAGATAGGGCCGTAAGTGGTACAAGCTCTGTAATCCGCTCCTTCCTTGTCCATACCGAATGCATTCCATGCAGCCGGGCGGAAGATTTCGTTGTCTTCCACGTTGTGCATGCATACCGGAATGCGGAGCATGGAAGCAAGAGTGATCAAGTCCTGACCGATATGTCCGTAGCTGATAGCACCGTGATTAGCTCCCCAGTTATTCATTACTGAATATACATCTTTGAAAGCTGATTTGTCGCACAGACGGGGAACAAACCAAGTGGTAGGCCATGTCGGGTCGGTACGCATATTCAGTTTCTGATGGATTTCAGGGTCGATTTCAACAGTCCATCCTTCTGCGATTTGCAGGACGGGGCCAAGACCTTTAATCAGGTTCAGACGCATCATCGTGACAGGCATGCCGCCTTTTGACAGGAAGTTGGACGAGAAACCGCCGCCTCGGAAGTAGTCACGGTCTGCCGGATACCAGGTAGTTGCTTTCAGGCAGTTTTCTACATCTGCATCAGTCAGGTTCCATGGCTCTTTCATTACCGGATTGCCTTCTGCGTCAGATGATTGACCGGAGCCATCAAGAGTGGTTGCACCAGAGTTGATAAGGTGGATGATACCATTGGCTGCCAGACCTGTCAATTCTTTGCCGGTCACACGTTTTACGGCTTCAGGGCTCCAGTAAGTACGTACGTCGGAGAATATCTGTGCACGGTTGGTCAGCAGGTGTCCGAACAGCATAGCTACACCGTTGCAAGCATCGTTTTCGGTAGCTACAACGAATGCTTCGCGGATACCGTTCCAATCGAAAGAAGTATTGAGCAGAGCTTCGGGATAGTCACCGTTCGGATAGAAGTCTGTCCATTGGCGTTGTCCCTGGAAGCCGGCTGCGATGGCATTGTGTCCCAAAGCTTCTTCTTTGAATCCCATCTCTTTCAGTTTGGGGTTGCCAATCATCAGGTCGCGCATGATAATTGTCATTTTCACGATAAATTCCCAGTCAGCATCTTTCTGTTCACGGCTTTTGCGCTTTTCAGGGCGGTTCTTGAAGTCATCTCCCTCGTTTGCCTTGCAGTTTTTCTCTGTCCATGCCATTGCTTTCGCATATTCTTCGTGGTCGTAGATGCCTTCGTCCATACGGCGGATGATTTCTGTAAGGTCGATGGATTCGTTACGCATACCCAGATATTCCTGGAAGAAATCAGGATTAACGATTGAACCGGCGATACCCATAGATACGCTACCCATAGACAAGTAGGATTTACCTCTCATGGTGGCTACTGCCTGTGCGGCGCGTGCAAAACGAAGAATCTTTTCCGCTACATCTTCAGGAATGGTGTTGTCATCCAAATCTTGAACGTCATGTCCGTAGATGCCGAATGCAGGAAGACCTTTTTGTGCGTGTCCTGCCAATACGGCTGCCAAATATACAGCGCCCGGACGTTCTGTTCCGTTGAATCCCCAAACGGCTTTCGGGTAATGAGGGTTCATGTCCATCGTTTCAGCGCCATAACACCAGCAGGAAGTGACAGTGATAGTAGAGCCTACACCTTCTCTTTCGAACTTTTCAGCACAAGCCGCGCTTTCGGCCACACGACCGATAGTACTGTCGGCAATAACACATTCCACGGGACTTCCGTCACCGTTTCTCAGATTGCTGCTGATTAATTCGGCTACTGCTTTAGCCAGATTCATTGTCTTTTCTTCAAGGCTTTCACGAACGCCACCCTGGCGACCGTCGATAGTGGGACGAATCCCGATTTTCGGATACTTTTTCATGGTTTCTTTTTAATTATATAGTTAATTAATATCTGTGCTGAACTGTGCTGATTGGTTGGCAAAAAAAATTAGAGTGACTTTCGAAGTCTGACTTCAGTAGGCAGGTACTTCTGTATAGGCGTATCATTAAGGACGAAGTTTGCGGCTTCGTTTCCCATCATTTCCCAGTCGATACTCAATGAGGTGATTCCTTCATCAATAACTTCGTAAGAAGGAATATCATTGTATGCCAGCAGGCCGAAATCTTTTCCGCATTTCAGTCCTTCCAATCTTCCTTGTTTCACTGCCTTTACCACATCTTGTTGTTTGATGGCAATGTAGGCAGTTTCTTTTCGTACCACCAAATTTTCAATATCTTCCTGTATCTCATATAAGAATCCTTGTTCTTTGCAAAAGCGGATGAAATAATCTTTGCTGCTTTGCGGGTGCTTCAGTCCTTTGGAGAACAGGAAAACAATTTGGCGGTACTTGTGCATCCTTTCTTTCAGTGTCAATAATGCCTGATAGAATGATTCATCGAAGTCCTGGCAGATATAAAAATACTTGTTTTTCTGGAATTTGCCGAAGTCAAGTAGTAATAGTCTGGCAGGATTGATCTTGTTTAATGCCGTGCTGAATTTCTCATTATCGAAATTCATCACTATATATTTATTGTACTTTCCTATGGATTCACGGATGATGGTATTAAACAACCGTTCATTGTATTGATGGAACAGCAGGTCTACCTTATAATTGATAGGCAGATGCTTGACGAAACTGTTGTATAATGCTTCTTTAAACGGGGTGTATTGGTCGAGGAGCAGTAAAACATTTGTTACCTGACTCGTCACATAGTATCCTTTCCCGGGGGTGGAGTCAATCAGTCCCCGTTCGCGTAAATCAAGGAAGGCCTTGAATACCGTATCGCGCGATACCCCGTATTGTGCACTCAGCTGATTGATAGAAGGCAAAGAATCTCCTTCAAGAAATTCTTTCCTGGAAATAGCCTGGCTAAGTGTGTCCGCCAACTGCGTAACCTTGCTAGACTGCTGTCCGAATGTTGCTTTCCTATCAGTTCGTTTCATATTAGTTTTTATAAAGATAACTGTGCTGAACTATGCTGATGCAAAGAAAGGCATTTTATTCTGAATGAAACTAATTATTTACTATGTTTTATAGCATAAAATGAAAAAATCCCCTCCGGCGAACCGGAGAGGATTTATAGCTTTTTCCTGATTTCTTATTCGGAACCTGCCGAAAATTATTCAGCAGCAGCTTCTGTTGCAGGAGCTTCTTCAGCCGGAGCTGCAACTTCTTCTGCGGGTGCTTCAGCAGCAGCTTTTTCAGCAGCTTCAGCAGCTTTCTTTTCAGCGAGTGCTTTTGCTTTCACTTCGTTGATTTTCTTTTCTGCTTCCAGACGTGCTTTAGCTTCAGCTTTCTTTGCTTCGTCTTGTTTAGCCTTCAAAGCAGCCAGACCTGACTGTTTGTTGTTTTTCCAAGCTTCGAATTTAGCATCTGCTTCTGCTTCTCCGAATGCGCCTTTTGCTACACCGCCCATAAGATGTTTCTTCATGTAAACTCCTTCACGGGAAAGGATGTTACGTACAGTGTCGCTTGGTTGTGCACCTTTCAGTACCCATGCCAATGCAGCGTCGAAATTCAAATCTACTGTAGCAGGATTGGTGTTAGGGTTGTAAGTACCAATCTTCTCAATAAATTTACCATCACGTGGTGCTCTGCTGTCTGCAATTACAATTGAATAGAACGCGTAACTTTTACGTCCGTGTCTCTGCAATCTGATTCTAGTTGCCATTTTAAATAATTGTTTTTAATGATTGATTTGAATTATGCCATTATCTCGTAATAGCGGGCACAAAGATACGGCTTTTCTTTTGATTGACAAACATTTCACTTCTTTTTTACGAATATCGCCTCGGATAACGGAACAGGATAGCGAGCAATGCACAAGCTCCCATCGTAAAAGGATAATAAAGGTTACCGATGATACTGATAGGGGAGATATTGGCAAGTCCCGCCGCAATCAGCATCTGCGCTCCATAAGGAATAATTCCTTGTATCAGGCAGGAGAATGTATCGAGGATGCTGGCGGTTTTTCTGCGGTCGAGATGAAACTTTTGGGCAATATCCTTGGCTATCGGCCCTGTTGTGATAATGGCGATGGTGTTGTTGGCAGTACACAGATTGGCAATGCTTACCAAGGCGGCAATACTCAATTCCGCCCCTCGCTTGCTGTTGACGTGACGGGTAAGTTTCCTGATTATAAAGTCGATGCCGCCGTTGTAGCGGATAGTTTCCAACATACCTCCTGCCAACAGGGTAATGATAATTAATTCTCCCATTCCCGTTATTCCGGTTCCCATGGCTCCAAACCAGTCGAATACTCCGAAACTTCCGGTAGCGATACCGATAATACCGCTTGTCAGTATACCTATAATTAATACGAGCATCACATTCATGCCGGCAACGGCTGTTCCTAATACTATTATATAAGGTATAACTTTTATCCATTCGATTGTCTGCATTTGTGCGGGAGCGGTAATGGATAATCCCTGAAAGATATAGATGCCCAATACAATGATGGCTGCCGGAACTACTATCATGGAGTTTACGCGGAACTTGTCACGCATGACGCATTCCTGTGTTTTCGTAGAAGCGATGGTGGTATCTGAAATAAACGACAGGTTATCTCCGAAAAAAGAGCCGCCGACCACGACAGCTACCATAAAAGGCAGGGCTATTTCTGTCTTTTCCGCCAGTCCGACAGCAACAGGGGTGAGGGCAACGATGGTGCCTACACTCGTTCCGATGGACAGGGAGATAAAACAGGCGGCGATAAATATACCTGCCAGCAGCAAGTTGTCAGGAAGAATATGTAGTGTCAGGTTGACGGTCGCGTCGATAGCTCCCATCTGCTTGGCGCTATGCGCGAAAGCTCCGGCAAGAATAAATATCCATATCATCAGGAGAATGTTCTTATTGGCGGCTCCCACGGAGAACTGATAGATACGTTGGTCTAGTTTCAATCCTTTGGTGATGGCGATGGCGTAGCAGGAAGAGACGAGGAAAGCAACCGTGATGGGTACTTTATAAAAGTCGTTGACAAGGATGGAAGTAACCAGGTAAAGGCATAAGAATACGAGCAACGGACTTAGCGCCCACCAGCTTCCGGTACGGTCTTTATGTATTTTTTCTTCAGTCATAAATGGATATTGTAGAAATAATTCGAGCTGCAAAGATAGTAAGGAAACACATAAGTACGATAAAAGGCTCAAAATTTCATCCTTTCTTTTTCCGTTTCGGATATTTTTGAAACAAATGTCTTTTATCTTTAGGCAGATGAACTTGTATGGGTGAAAGTGGCGGAAGCGGAAACACTGCTATCCGTTTTACAACAAAATAATGCGCTTCTGCATGATGTCAGTCAGTTGCGCTTTCAGCAAACGTGCGTTGATAGGCTTGGGCATATAACCGTCAAAGCCGCTCTCCATCACCCGTTGCTCATCCGAAGCAAAAGCAAAGGCTGTGATGGCTATAATCGGTACTTTGGCAGAATATTTGCGAATCTCCTTAGTGGCCTCATATCCATCCATGACAGGCATATTGATGTCCATCAATACGATTTGCGGATTGTGCTCCTTAAACAGATTGATGGCTTCCATTCCGTCCCAGGCATGTATCAGGTGATAATCATATTTTAGAATAGACTCGAACAGTTTATAATTGCTTTCGTTGTCCTCGGCAATCAGAATCACCAGTTTGTCTTTCTCGATACTGATGGCCTGTATTTCCTTTTCCGGTGCTTTTTCTACAATCTCCGCCTGTTGGTAGGGTAGTGTAAACCAAAATGTAGAGCCTTTTCCTATCTCTGACTCTACGCCGATTTTACCACCCATATTATCAACAAGAGTACGGCAGATTGAAAGTCCCAGCCCTGTACCTTGCGCAAATGAGTTCAACTTGACAAAGCGTCCGAAGATGCTGTCCTGTTTATCCTGCGGGATACCACAACCGGTATCTGTGACATAAAAATATAATTCGTCATTTTGCCGTTTGTATCCGAAACGGATGCTGCCCTGCTCGGTGAATTTGATGGCATTTGTTATGAGATTGATGATTAGCTGGGACAATCTGTTTTTCTCTATATGCGCGCAACAAGGCTCTGGGGGAGCTATAAATTCCAGTTTTACCTTATCCGATTTGAGCTTTAACTGGCAACTGCTTTCCAAATCACTCATTAAATCGTTAATCTTGACATTGGAATAATGGAAGTCAAGTGTGCCTGCTTCTATCTTGGATAAATCCAGAATATCACTGATAAGTTGCAACAATAAAGTATTATTGCTTTCAATGATGCTCACGTATTCTTGTTTTTCCTCTTCCTCTTGGGTAGAAGCCAATATGCCGGAGAAGCCGACAATGGCATTGAGAGGGGTGCGTATCTCATGGCTCATATTTGCGAGGAAAGCAGATTTCAGACGGTTCGATTCTTCTGCACGGTTTTTGGCGTTCACCAGTTCCTGCTCCATCTTCTTTCGTTCGGTAATGACCAGTGAAGAACCTACCAAAGTCAGCGGTTCTCCTTTATCGTTCCGGGTTTCGACTGCTGCCTGGGCTTCTACCCAGTCTATTCTGTGAAGTCCCTTGTGAACATTCACTATGCGGTATTCTTCTTTTACCTTGTTCGAACGTCCTTCTATCAAGTCTTTGTAAGCCTGTTCTACCCGTGTACGGTCTTCTTTGAATATCTTGGAGAAATATTGGCTGTCGGGCACTGCCAGTTGCTCTTCGGATATATCTTTCCCGAGTGTACTGAGCTCTATCGGTTTATTGATGTCGCATAAGATTGTGTGGCTTTGCAGATCCCATTTCCACGGCACGATATTAGCCACTTCGAGGGACATGGAAAGCTTATTGTTGATAGTGCTTAGCTTCTGCTGTGCCCTGTGCAACTCTGTACTGTCCAGGCAAAATACGTCGATAATATTGCTGTACTGTGTCCCTTTGAGTATTACGTCATAGAAAGTGTCGATTTCCTTGAAGTAATAAGGGAAAGTTATAGCCTTGTTTTCGTCAAGCGCTTTCTTTATGAAATACAAAAACTCCGGCATTGATTCCGGGAAAATTTCACTTGCCTTCTTGCCGATTATTTCTTCTTTGCGAAGGAAATTTTTTTCGAAATGAGCATTAACTTTCCGATAAATCAGTTCGACAGGCATGCCTTTTTCATCCGTAATCAGTTCTTCCTGCATATAGAGGATAGGCATATTGTTTACCAGGTTTTTGTAATTACCCATGGCGTCTATTTCCTTTTGTTGCATTTTCTTTATGATATTCAGGCTATGGATACGATAGAAGAAAAGCACGGCAAGTATAAAGATGAAAGATAAGGAGCCTATGATGAAGTATTGGTTTTGCTCCCAAAATGAAAGTGGCTTATGCAGAAAACGGGTGTTTGAAGGACACATGGACGGAGAGAACCCTTTGCGGAGTAGTGCTGTATAATTGATGATGGGACCACCGTCCGACGGTAGGTAGAAAGGAAGTTCCCTCGCTTGTTTTCCTTGGAGAATGGCTGAAATGGCGTTGACTAATTCCTGGTTGAATTTCTTCTGGTTGTAGGTATAGCCGCCTATCATTCCACCGTTTTCTTCGGTAATATCTGTCATGTTCAGAGTGAATAGAGGGGCGGTCGTTGTCACGATAAGTTTGTGGTCGTTGGCTACTAATGATGAATTGCCGGCAAATGTCGTTTTATAAAACCAGGACGCGAATAATATACCTGTCGTTTTAGAGTCTATACGATATAGCGAGTCCAGCAATTGATTGGTCGTCATTTTCTTGGGTGTTATAAACTGATATTCGATATGCGGATGGGAGGTCTTTAATTCGTCCTCTATATCCAGATTATTGCTTAGATTGATTTCCCGTTCGTCGCCAATAAAGATAAATTTCTTGAGGTTGGGATTTATGTGATTGATTAGCTGTACATTTTCGCGGAGATAGAGATTGGAATACAGGAAAACCATATTGTACGGGTCGGCGAACTGAGACATCGGAATACGGTCGGCCGGTGCAATCGCCTGTTTCCTGAAATAGGATTTTTGTGGGCCTAGAAAATCTTCTTCCGAGCAGAGAATGACAGGGATGTCACCCCAGAATTTTCTGTATTCATCTCTCAGTGTGAATGCGGGACTTCCCAATAACACCAATAACCGGGGACGTGGCTGTGAGTATTTTTGAGAAATCATATTTTTAAAATCTTCCAGAATAGAATCGTTGTCCGTCATTAGTGTGTTCATATGTTCCGCATACATTGCCAGTTGAGAGTCTTTCTGGACGTATTCCGATATGGTAGAAATCGTGCGACTGCTCCACGGTGCAGATTCTGCATAAGAATTAATACACAAAATGTAATTCGGAATATCTATATAGTTTCTTTGGGCTGGAAGGGACGGCGCAGACAAGAAGCATAGCAAAAAGAGCCATAGGCATTTTCTTATATCCATGAGAAATGTTTGTTTGTGATATCTTTATTTTATGGTTTTTATTTTAGCAGTACAAATGTAGTGAAAAAACGGATTGAAAAACTATTTCTATGATTAATTTTGCCGGAATGCTTGTTTTAGTGGTTATTTTATCCCTTTTTTATGCTAAACCCGCTTTCTGCGAGTATTAGCATATCTTTTTTATCCGGCTGTATAGGGATGGGTAAACCAAAAGCGGCTGCCGGTTCCCAATTCGGATTCGACACCGATAGTGCCGCCAAGATGTTCGATAATACTTCTGCAAATGGACAATCCAAGTCCTGTACCCTTTGAAAAAGAATTGAGCTTGACGAAACGGTCGAATACCTTGTCTACTTTTTGGGGAGCAATGCCCATACCTGTATCTGTGACGGAGAATTCTATTTCCCCCGTATCTTCCTTGAAATGATATTCAAGAATAATCTGTCCTTTCTCCGTAAATTTGAGTGCGTTGTTTATGAAGTTCGTAATCACCTGCATCAGACGCTTCTTGTCTGTATGAATATAATATTCAGGCAAGTCGGGAGCCAGCAGGACAGGGACGGGCTTATCCTCTTTTATGTCATAATTGCGCATAATATCTTCGCAGAAGCTCTTGATGTCCAAATGATCCATTGTGAAATCGAGTGTACCCGCTTCTATCTTTGACAAGTCGAGAATGTCGGATATCAGTTGCAAGAGCAAATCCGTATTCTCTTGCATGATATTCACGTACTCCTGCCGTTCTTCTTTATTATCCGATTCGACCAAAAGGCTGGCGAAGCCGACAATCGCGTTTAACGGAGTGCGGATTTCGTGACTCATATTGGCAAGAAACGCAGATTTCAGCCTGTCCAGGTTTTCAGCTCTTTCCTTGGCTATTCTCAATTCTTCTTCTATCGTCTTCTGATGGTCAATATCGACACTGGTGATAACGTGTGCCATCTGTCCGTCTATCCAGGCAAATGCGGCACTGAACACACGAAACCAACATTTGTCAAACGGGCGTTGATAATCCCAGGAGTAAACTTTGGTAGGCAGGCCGTTTTCATCTATCAAATGTTTTTTAGGGCAGAACTCACATTCTCCTTTTTTGTCGGTATAAAGAGCTTCCCAACACTTCTTGCCTTCGAAATGTTTAATGCCGCCATAAGGGGCGGCCATAGATTCATTGACATATAGCATGTCATGAGAATCGAAAGAGTTGACATAAATATCGACTCCCATATTGTTCATGATACTGCCTAAAGTCTTGCTCGCCCTCACTTCTCTTTCTTTATATTCGCGGACAGCAATTTCCTTAGACAGAGAATCTAGCAGAAGATGAATCATTTGCAACTCTTCATCCGTGAACGGATTTGTTTCTTTTCTGTCTGCAAATCCGACAAATCCGATGATTTTTCCTTCCGAATCTTTAAACTGCCGCACTAACAATGACTCGGCATTATAGAAGTCCATAATGGCAATGTCATCCGGAGAAGTATCCGTATTTCTATTGCTATAAAAAGGAGTATTTCTGTTCTTTGTATAGTTGATATGTTGTCTGGTCATCTCGTTTGTTTCAAAACGAGTCTTTAGGATATTATTCTCATTTCCAATCGTTTCCTTCAAATAGAAATAACGGAATCCGTCTGTCTGATACACGAATCCTCTTTTGAACCCGTAGTAATTGCAAATATCTGTCAGAGATTCAGTGACTTTCTTCTCTATGGATTCACAGCCGTTCAATCTTTCTAAAAAATGAAGTAAAAATGCATTAAAACCCTCTTTCTCTTTAATCATATATTTTTTTTAACGCCATTAATTTGAATTACCCTAGTTGAACGTCCCACTTTTTTCATAAAACTTCAAGCTGCTAATATACACACTTTTAGACTGCCAGATTTTTTATTTCGATATTTTATGATGTCTTGTTCTTCTTTATTTTGGCACGAAAAGGGAAGAGTAAGTTGAAGATAAGATTGGAAAGGCGGATATATTCCAAGTAGCTGATGGTTCTTTGAATGTTTTTTTGTTGAATATTATTTATGATTGCACTGTAATGTTCACTTTCTGGATATCGATTTTTAAGTAATTGATTATTAGTGGGATATATTCTTTGATTTTCCTTTAAAACCAACGGGTCATTCCTTTTAAAGGAACGACCCGTTGCACACCGAGGAAGACATCGTTTCTTTTAAAGGAACGCATCACTCCATAGGCAGAGTTTATAAAATACTAATTTATGTCTATATTTTTCTGCTTCGTACTTGCTTTGTCTTACCTTACTTTAATGCTTCTATAACTTGCGGCAACATTGTCCAAATGGTATTTTCATCTTGTGCGGTATAGAAGTTGCCGTCTATCTCTGATTTTTCATCGGTAGCTGTTCCGTTCTGGATAGCCGGTTTGGCTAACGGGTGAACTGCCACTTTCTTACCTTTCGATATGCCTGTAAAGTCAAACATCATTGCGCCTGCACAGTGTCCAATCATTATTTTCCCCTTATCCCCAAAGGTTTTGATTACTTCCATTAAATCTATATTATAAGGTTTGTCCGCATTTTGTTGAAATACAGGTACGGCGTCTCCACAAGAGAAAACGAGCGCGTCAAATTCATCTTCGTGCCCCTTCAGATTGGCAATCACATCATCTGTTGTCAAGCTGATTCCCGAATTTGTTTTAATCTCTTTCGTATCCGATACGGCAAATACTTTATATGAAATGCCATTTTCGAAAAACGCTTCCAAGTATTGGAATAATCCACAACCGTTTACCGGATTCACTGCTAAAACTGCTACTTTCTTTGCCATAATCATAATTATTTAAAATGAAACAATAGTTATTATTAGTAAGTTTATTACTTTTGTGATGCAAATGTATCTTCCTTTGTGGAGAAATGCAAGAACGCACCTCTGAATAAGGAAGTTACATGGAAGTAACTATTGCTGTAAGTCAGTTAAATACAAAACGTTAAAAGATGAAAAACTTTCACCCGACAGGAAATTGTCCCGTAAGAGATGTACTCAGCCGCTTGGGAGACAAGTGGTCGATGCTGGTGCTTATTACTTTGAACGCAAACGGAACTATGCGTTTCAGCGATATTCATAAAACGATAGGAGATGTTTCTCAGAGAATGTTGACGGTAACTCTCCGTACGCTCGAGTCCGACGGATTGGTAGAGCGGAAAGTGTATGCGGAAGTACCTCCTCGGGTGGAATATAGCTTGACGGATACGGGAGGAACTCTGATTCCTCATATTGAAGGATTGGTTGGATGGGCCTTGGAGAATATGGATACTATTTTAGAACATCGGCAAATAGATGTATAGCGTTCATTATTTTTTATTGAATATCAAATCAAGTCCTTGGGAACGATAAAATTCAAATCGGGTATCACTTGAAATGAGTGGTAAATGCTCGGTGATGGCATGGGCGATAATAACGTGGTCGGATGGGTCTTTATGTCCTTGTATTTCATTAATTTCTAATCGTGCATAAGTCTGCATATGTTCTTTCTTCAGAGGGAAGTATTTTGATGTAGAGCTCCTTTTCAATTGAAGTGACCATTGCTTCTACTGATTTCCAGCGTTTGGAACATAAACCTTTATTTCGGTATCCTACAATTAATTCGCGGACAGATTCTGCACTCATATAAAGTACCGTGTCAGGCTCCTGTAGTATAGCTGTTACATCACGGTCTAACGAGTCTCTGTCAATCACTGCATAAACAAAGATATTAGTATCTATCAAATATCTCATTTATAGTAAGAATTTAGGGTCGTTTACTATGAGGCTTCCCTTTAGTTTGCCAAGTGCTTCCCATGTCTTATTTACTTTCTTTTTCTTCGACCTCTGCACTTTGACTTTCTTTTCTTCTGGTATTTTCTTTTCTTCTTTCATAATTCTATTATTATTAGTGTATCACATTTCCGTAGACAAAGATAATCTATTTATTCCAAATATCAGGATAAGTTTCGTTAAAGTAGAGTCTGGTATTTTAGTTTTTTATATCTTTATGGCAAACTAGATAATATGGAGATAAAAAAAGTAATTTCAGATAAGAAAGAATTCCTCGAACTGTTACTCTTGGCTGATGAACAAGAGGATATGATAGACCGGTATTTGGAGCGTGGCGATATGTTCGTCCTGTATGACGATGGATTGAAAGCTGCCTGTGTGGTAACTCGTGAAGGGGAAGGCATTTATGAAATCAAGAATATTGCTACTGTTCCTTTTTTCCAACGTCAGGGATACGGGAAACGTTTGGTTGAATTTCTATTCGAGTACTATCAGGACAAGTGTACTGAAATGTTAGTTGGTACGGGAGATGTGCCTTCTGCCATATCTTTCTATGAACATTGCGGTTTCACAATTTCCCATCGTATAGAAAATTTCTTTACCGACAATTATGACCATCCGATTTATGAAGAAGGTGAGCTGTTGACGGATATGGTATATCTGAAAAGAACATTTTGATACTATCATAAAAAAGAGTCTTGAACTATCCGTATATTTGGGTAAAAAGAAAGATGTGTTAGTTTATATTATCATATAGACTGGCGTGCTTATCAATGCACTTCTATTCTGTAAAATTAGGTTGTTTTATTCTTACAACTGAATGCTCCACTATTAATAAACTTGATTTCTGTTTATAATAAACTTTTGGATAGTTTATTATAAACGGTATCAGAGTTTATTAAAAACTATTTTCTGCGTTTTTCGGGGATAGATTAAATTGTTTAAGTAAAAATGTAAACAAAATAGGGTAATAATCGTTAGACTATTACCCTATACCATATTTGTTCTGATACTAAAATATATCAGTTTAAATGCTGTTTATGTATCTATTTTTCTTATATTACTCATGCTGTTTATCACTTTTATTTCTTCAAAGATACAAAATAAAAAGTCGTTTGTCAAGTGTTTCAAAAGAAAAGCGGATTATTCATTGAACCAATCAATTTTCTTGGAGAAATACATTACCATTGCCAGGATAATAAATAATCCCAAGCTGCCTGCCAACAGAGCGAAAGTCTCTAATTGGATAAGGACAAATATATAAAGATAGAGCACTCCCAATAATCCGGACATGATTAATGACGGCTTCTTTCTCTTGGTGATGCCGAACATATATCCACCTGTCAGTATGATAGTCAGTGCGGCAGATAACAGATAAGCAGGGTTGAAACCGATGTGTTCGGAGAAGGAGAGGAGCAGACTGTAAAATAGGCAGAGTGCCAATCCCACTAACAAATACTGTAAAGCATGAATACGGGTTTTATTCATAATTTCAGTGAAGAAGATAACTCCGAATGTCAACAGGATAATCAGGATAGCATACTTGGCGGAACGCATGGATTGCTGATACTGCTCTACCGGAATCTTGAAGTTAACGCCGAAACTGGAATTATCTATATCTTTGATATTGGAACTGGTATAGTCAATCATTACTTGTGAGTAGTTCCGGTTTAAGTTCAGGACTTGCCATTGTGCCGAGAATTCTTTCTCGGTAATATCCCGGTTATTGGGTAAATAGCTTCCTGTAAAGCTCGGTGTATTCCAATTGGCTTTCAAGTCGACGCGGGTTGTCTTACCCAGTGGGATGAAGTTTATGGATTGCGAGCCTTTCAGTTTGATTTTTACTTCGTAAGGCAGTTTCGTGTTGTTCTTCAGTTCCGATAAATCCGCAATGGCGTGTACACCTGTATTATCAATCCCTCTGTTATCCATTCCCGGTTCAAATACATAGACGGAATCTCCGAGGGTGATACTAATCTGTTCGCTGATACCACGCATATCGGTCAGGTTCAGACAAATGGCGGCTCTGTCGAATTGCAGCTGACCCATATCTATTCTGCTCTTTAGCAGTTCTTCCGAACTGAAAGAACCTTTCAGGGTCAGTTCCGATTGGTACACATTGACTTCGTAGAGACTTCTTTTCAGGATTTCCGTCTTTAGTTGTCCGTTAATCAAAAGCTCGTCGGGAAAGAGTATCAGGTCTTTGATTGACACCTTCTTTTCTCCGTTGTTCTCTGTGACCATCGGGTATTGGATATTCAGATAAGGGCCGGTGACGGTCTGTGCGAGACTCCATTTCTCGCTTACCTCATTGATTGCTTCTTCCTGCGTGCGTCCCCGTTCGGAAATAAGATTTTCAATCATGAACATAGGAATCATCAGGAGAAGGATTAATCCCCCGATAATGACCACCTTGATTGTTTTGGAGAAACGGTGAAGGCATCCCATAGGTTGCTGTGCCTGTTGCTCGTTTGAATTTTCATTGAAACCGTCCATAAGCTGATAGTGTTTAGATGAATGAATTATTTTGATTTTAGAAATTGCTCCAGAGCTTCAATATGAGATTTGAAAGCTTCTCTGCCTTGCGGAGTTGCTTGAAAGGCAGTCCGCGGCTTTCGTCCGACAAAACTTTTGTTGCATACGATGTATCCCAGTTCTTCCAGCGCACGGGTATGGCTGGCAAGGTTACCGTCGGTCAATGCAAGCTGTTCTTTCAGAAAATTGAAATCAGCTTCCTCATTTACCATCAGAACAGCCATGATACCCAGTCGTACCTTGCTTTCGAATGCTTTATTAATATATTGGAATGATTCTATCATTTATGATTTCTTTCTTTCGTAATGTAAATAGAACAATATGCCATAGAGGATATGGAAACCACCGAAGCCTATCGTCCAGAATAGCAGTGAATGACCTGTCCAAAAACAGTCGGCGGCACCCAGGCAGATGAAAGCATAGCCCAACCATGCCACGCTGGAATAGGTAAATTTGGATACATTGACCAACGCCAGTCCATAAAATAGAAGCATGATGGATGCCAGAATATCGTAATACTCGTGCATCAGGATAGAAATACATACAATGCCACCGGCCAACATCGGAAGGGAAAAATTCCATAATGCCCGATAGGTGAGCCGGCTGAAAAACTTCTGTCCTGTCTTTTTTGATTTACAATAGGACAGTATTCCGGCAGTGATGGCGGCGGCTATCAGTACCGACAGGGCTATGATAGCCATTAATTCCAATGCGACGATTAAATACGTGTCCGGTGTGATAACTTGTGTCGCGATGTACGCGCCGGCCAGTGCGTAAATGCCTGCCAGGATTGCGGCGAGCCCGCTGACAGAGATAAACTTTGAGGACTTTTCCATCAACTCTTTTATCTCAAAAACCGATTCTAATGCTTTATCTTTATTCATATTAAAAGTACTTTGTAGTGCAAAGTAAAATAAAACATTTAAGATGAACAAGATTTTATCTGATTATTTCAATAAACAGGTTCAAAAAAGAAGTTGGATAGATATTTCTCTATTCGGCTGCATTGGAATAGTCATAAATCTAAAAAAAAATTGCTATCCCGTTCAATTTGTCATTGAGTGAGGGATAGCAACTCGTATTATAATTCTAACAATCTATTCTTTTTATCAGAATACGGAATAAAAGGCGATTTATAAAGTTACGCCTGTCTTGAAGATAGCAATTTCGCGATACCCTTTCTTTTCGTTATTAACGAACTCACCGCTTGCCACTTTGATAACGTAATCAATGAAGTGCTCGCAAGTCTTCTCCATCGGTTCGTTCTCAACGATAACCCCTGCATTGAAGTCAATCCATCCCGGTTTGTTTTTAGCCAAAGTCGAGTTGGTGGAAATCTTCATGGTCGGGACAAAAGTGCCGAATGGCGTTCCGCGTCCGGTTGTGAAAAGTACCATGTGGCATCCGCTTGCCGCAAGAGTAGTGGCTGCAACCAGGTCATTGCCCGGAGCAGAAAGCAGGTTAAGCCCTTTCTTTTGCAAACGTTCGCCGTAAGGCATTACGCCGGATACATAACTCTTTCCGCATTTCTGCGTACATCCCAACGCTTTTTCTTCCAATGTAGAGATACCACCGGCTTTGTTTCCCGGAGACGGGTTTTCGCCGACAGGCTCTCCATGTGACAGGAAGTATTCCTTGAAGTCATTAATCAGATGTACAGTCTGCTCGAACAAGTCTTTGTTTTCGCAACGGTTCATCAGGATTGTTTCCGCACCGAACATTTCGGGAACTTCCGTCAATACGCTTGTGCCACCCTGTGCAATCAGGAAATCGGAGAACATGCCGAGCAACGGGTTTGCCGTAATACCGGAGAAACCATCGGAACCACCACATTTCAGGCCTACACGAAGTTCGGACAAAGGAACATCGGTACGCTCGTCTTTAGATGCTTTCGCATATAAATCACGCAGGATTTCCATTCCTTCTTCGTATTCGTCGCCTACTTTCTGAGTGACCATGAACTTCACGCGGTCTTCATCATACTCGCCCAGAAATTCGCGGAATACATCCGGCTGATTGTTCTCGCATCCCAGACCCACTATCAACACTGCACCCGCATTAGGATGAAGCACCATGTCACGAAGAATCTTCTTCGTATTCTCGTGGTCGTCACCGAGTTGCGAGCAACCGTAGTTGTGCGGGAAAGCGACAATGGCATCCACGCCTTTGCCTTCCGTTTCGCGGCGCAGCCCTTCGGCCAATTGTCCGATGATGCCGTTCACGCAACCCACAGTCGGGATAATCCATATTTCGTTTCTAATACCTACGTCACCGTTTTTGCGGCGATACCCTTTGAAGGTAAGGTCTTTGCGGGCGATATCCAAAGAAACCTGAACCGGGTTGTAGGTATATTCCAACAATCCGGCGAGGTTGGTCTTGATGTTCGTTTCGTTCATCCAGTCACCCTGTTGTCTGGCCATCAAGGCATGACCGATGGGGTAACCGTACTTGATTACATTTTCACCCTCTGCAAAATTCTTCAATGCGAATTTGTGTCCGGCGGGAATGTCTTCGTTCAATGTAATCTCAATGCCATCTACAGAGAGATGCTCTCCTGCCGGGAGGTTAACAATGGCAACGGCAACGTTGTCGGCAGGATTAATTCTTAAATACTTTGTTTCCATGTAATGTACTTGTAAAGTTGTATTTCGTTGTTATTTGCTATGGTAATAGTCAATTGTTTCTACTGTCAACAAGTCGATAGGCATATAGTTGATGCAAGTGACCTCTTTTTTGAAGATGAGGTGGTCGCAAAGAGCTTTTATACCGTTGGCGCCTTGTAGTTCCGGTTGCTGGGCAATGAGGAAGGAGACATTTCCTTCTTTCAGGCAGGTGACATTCCGTTCCAGAAGGTCATAGCCTATCAGATTGAAATCTTTCTTTCCGCGACTTTGCAGGTATTCGCCGACGATGTAGACTTTGGAGTTGAAGGTGATTCCGTTCTTCACCGTCGGGTGGGTACGGAAGAATTCATCCAGCATCTCGTTGTCTTCGTCGTTGCGTTCGGCATGCAAGTCGAGCTCCAGTATATTACAAGACGGATGATGCTCTTCCATGTACTGCCTGAAACCGATTTCTCTGTTCTCTTGCTGATTGGAACCTACAATACCTTCATGTATTTTACGGAAAATGACGATTTCCTTCTCGTCCCGTGCCAGTAGCATCATCATCCGTGCGGCAAAGTATCCGCTTTGGCGTGAGTTCTGACCGAAGAAGGCGAGGGGAGGAACATCTTTGATATTTGAGTCTATATATATATAAGGTATATCCAGTGCCTGCAACTGATCCGTGAATCCCTTTGTATATTGGGGAGCGGTAGGAGCTACCATGACTCCGTCCGGCTGAAGCTTCAGAATCGCTTCACTGGCATCGACAAACGAATGATAGTCGTATGGGTCGTAATAGTTGATTTTCACCGAAGTGTTGAAATCCGAATAGGTGGCGATAGCTTCATGGATACCCGACTCAACGGCTGTCCAGTATTCGCCTTCCAGGTGTTCCGGCAAAAGACAGATAAACGTATATTTCTTGTTGGATGCCAGGGCGCTGGCGTACATGTTGGGCTGATAGTCGAGTTGCTTCAGGATTTCCTCCACGCGTTTTTTGCTTGCTTCCGATACTCCGCTGCGTCCGTGAATGACGCGGTCTACCGTTCCCACTGATACATCCGCCAAGCGGGCGATGTCTTTGATTCTAATCCTTTCGGGCAATTTATTCATACGATAACCTTATTTATATAGGTATATGTGCTCGCACACAATAATAATCTTAATATTTTCGATACAAATATATAACAATTTTTGTAATTACGAAAATTGTTGTATCTTTGTGCCCGCACACGAAAGGTATGCAGTGTTAACCTTTTGATGGTTTAATAATCATGTTATCAGTGTGTTAACCCTAAAAATAGGGCTAAAATGATAAATTGAAAGTTCATAATATTAATAACTTAGAAATTAAAACATAAAATTATGGGAAAGAAAGTCGTTACGTTAGGCGAAATCATGCTTAGATTATCAACTCCGGGTAATACTCGTTTTGTTCAATCTGACTCTTTTGATGTAGTATATGGTGGTGGAGAAGCGAACGTTGCAGTGAGCTGTGCCAACTACGGACATGAAGCTTATTTCGTAACTAAATTGCCGAAGCACGAAATCGGACAGTCTGCTGTTAACGCATTGCGTAAATATGGTGTGAAGACAGACTTTATTGCTCGTGGGGGCGACCGCGTAGGTATCTACTATTTGGAAACAGGTGCTTCTATGCGTCCTAGCAAGGTTATTTATGACCGCGCTCATTCTGCAATTGCCGAAGCCGATGCTGCTGACTTCGACTTTGACGCTATCATGGAAGGTGCTGACTGGTTCCACTGGTCTGGTATCACTCCGGCTATCTCTGACAAGGCTGCCGAACTGACCCGTCTGGCTTGCGAAGCTGCAAAACGTCACGGTGTAACTGTTTCTGTTGACTTGAACTTCCGTAAGAAACTGTGGACTAAAGAAAAAGCGCAGTCTATCATGAAACCGTTGATGCAGTTTGTAGACGTATGTATCGGTAACGAAGAAGACGCAGAATTATGCTTGGGATTCAAACCGGATGCTGACGTTGAGGCAGGTCACACGGATGCTGAAGGTTACAAAGGAATCTTCCAACAGATGATGAAAGAATTCGGATTCAAATATGTCGTTTCTACATTGCGCGAATCTTTCTCTGCTACTCACAATGGTTGGAAAGCTATGATTTACAACGGAGAAGAGTTCTATACTTCAAAGCGTTATGATATTGACCCGATTATCGACCGTGTAGGTGGTGGTGACTCATTCTCAGGTGGTATCATCCATGGTTTGATGACTAAGCCTAATCAGGGCGAAGCTCTTGAATTTGCTGTTGCCGCATCTGCTTTGAAACATACTATCAATGGTGACTTCAACCTTGTTTCCGTAGAGGAAGTTGAAGCATTGGCTGGTGGTGACGCAAGCGGTCGCGTACAGAGATAAGGAGATAAGTTGAGAGTTGAAAATGGAGAGTTGAGAGTTTGAAAAATCAATTCATTTAAAATAGTAAATAATAAAATGGCAAAATTTGATAAAATAGCCGTATTGAATAAAATCGGCTCTACAGGAATGGTTCCTGTATTCTATCACAAAGACGCAGAAGTTGCAAAGAAAGTAGTAAAGGCTTGTTATGATGGTGGTGTTCGTGCTTTCGAATTCACAAACCGTGGTGACTTCGCGCAGGAAGTATTTGCTGAAATCGTAAAATTCGCAGCAAAGGAATGTCCTGAAATGGCAATCGGTATTGGTTCTATTGTTGACCCGGCTACTGCTGCCATGTACTTGCAACTGGGTGCTAACTTCGTAGTAGGCCCGTTGTTCAATCCTGAAATAGCTAAGGTATGTAACCGTCGTTCGGTAGCTTATACTCCAGGTTGTGGTTCTGTATCCGAAGTCGGGTTCGCTCAGGAAGTAGGTTGCGACCTTTGCAAAGTATTCCCGGGTGACGTTTATGGAACTAACTTCGTAAAAGGCCTGATGGCTCCGATGCCATGGTCTAAGCTGATGGTGACCGGTGGGGTGGAACCTACTAAGGAAAACCTGACTGCATGGATTAAAGCCGGCGTATTCTGCGTAGGTATGGGTTCTAAACTGTTCCCGAAAGATAAGGTAGCAGCAGAAGACTGGGCTTATGTAACTGCAAAATGCGAAGAAGCGCTCGGCTATATCGCTGAAGCTCGTAAATAAGACTAGAGGGCGAAAGCCATCTATATAAGAAAGGGGGGCTGATGCGACAGTCTCTTTAAAATATGCCTCGAAGGGTTAGTTAGTTTAGTTAGTAAATGAGGCATATTTTCATTTTGTTTAAAGGTGTTTAAAGGGGATAAGCCATCGGAATGAGCGACTCATTCCGGTGGCTTGTTTTATGTTAATGCCTATAGGATATGAAAAAAAGAATCAAGTCATTAATCATAATGGGTACTTTTGAACTAATTATTTCTGTAGATGTTTCTTATATATAAAGAATAATAGCTGTATAATATGGAACCTCATCATCATCACGAACATAATCATCGGTTGACATCGCTCAATAAAGCCTTTATTATAGGTATCGCTCTGAATATAGCTTTCGTTATCGTAGAATTCGGAGTCGGTTTTTATTATAATTCTCTTGGTTTGCTTTCCGATGCCGGACATAATCTGGGCGATGTGGCAAGTCTTGTACTCGCCATGCTGGCTTTCCGGCTGGAAAGAGTTCATCCTAATAGCCGTTATACTTATGGGTATAAGAAAAGTACCGTACTTGTCTCTTTATTGAATGCAGTCATACTATTAGTTGCTGTCGGCATTATCATTGCCGAGAGCATAGACAAACTGTTTCATCCGGTTTCCGTCGATGGGTCTGCCATAGCTTGGACGGCGGGAGTAGGGGTGATAATCAATGCGCTCACTGCCTGGCTTTTTATGAAGGACAAAGATAAAGATCTGAATGTGAAAGGAGCTTACCTGCATATGGCAGCCGACGCGCTGGTATCTGTCGGCGTAGGTGTCTCCGGGATTATCATCATGCATACGGGATGGAGCATTATCGACCCGATAATCGGGCTCGCGATAGCCGTTGTCATTATTATTTCTACCTGGGGATTGCTTCACGATAGTCTTCGCTTGTCATTGGATGGTGTTCCGGTAGGCATAGATGCACAAAAGATTCAGCAACTGATAATGGGACAACCCGGCGTAGAAAACTGCCATCATTTACATATATGGGCGTTGAGCACAACAGAAACTGCGTTGACTGCCCATATTGTGGTTGATGACATCACACAAATGGAAGAAATAAAACATCACATAAAAGAAGCGCTTGAGGAAGCAGGTATTCATCATGCCACTTTGGAATTTGAAAATGAGAAAGGCACTTGTAAGATGGAATGTTGTGCGGATTAAAATAAAATCCGTACCTTTGCGCCCTTAAAACAAACTAACCTTTATTTTTATGTTTACTGACTTATTACACTCCTCTTATTTCTCCATTTTCCTGATTGTCGCGTTGGGATTTATGCTGGGAAGAATTAAGATTAAGGGGTTATCTCTTGATGTGTCTGCGGTAATCTTTATCGCACTTCTTTTCGGGCATTATGGCGTCATCATTCCCAAAGAATTGGGAAATTTCGGTTTGGTACTTTTTATTTTTACCATCGGTATTCAAGCAGGGCCCGGATTCTTCGATTCTTTCCGTAGCAAGGGAAAGACGTTGATTATCATTACCATTCTCATCATCAGTTCCGCTTGTCTCACGGCAGTAGGACTGAAGTACGCGTTCGATATCGACACACCCAGTGTGGTTGGCCTGATTGCCGGGGCGCTAACCAGTACGCCGGGTTTGGCAGTCGCTATCGACAGCACACATTCACCTTTGGCATCCATTGCTTACGGTATCGCATATCCGTTTGGAGTGATCGGGGTGATTTTGTTTGTCAAACTGTTGCCTAAAATAATGCGGGTGGACTTGGATAAAGAAGCACGCCGTCTGGAGATAGAACGCCGCAGCCAATTCCCGGAGTTGACTACCTGTATCTATCGTGTCACCAATGCGAATGTATTCGACCGCAGCCTGATGCAGATTAATGCACGTGGTATGACGGGAGCTGTCATTTCACGACTGAAACATAAGGAAGAAATATCCATTCCTACCGCTTCTACCGTACTACATGAAGGAGACTATATACAGGCGGTAGGCAGCGAAGAATCGCTGAACCAACTCGCAGTGTTGGTAGGCAAACGTGAAGAAGGAGAGCTTCCTCTGGACAAAACACAAGAAATCGAGTCTCTGCTGCTGACTAAAAAAGATATGATAAACAAGCAACTGGGTGACTTGAATTTACAGAAAAACTTCAGTTGTACAGTGACCCGTGTCCGTCGAAGCGGTATCGACTTGTCTCCATCTCCCGATTTAGCTTTGAAGTTCGGTGATAAACTGATGGTAGTCGGCGAGAAAGAAGGACTTAAAGGCGTGGCCCGTCTGCTGGGAAATAACGCGAAGAAACTATCCGATACGGATTTCTTTCCGATTGCAATGGGTATTGTACTGGGAGTGTTGTTCGGCAAAATAAATATCTCTTTCTCTGAAAGCCTGTCATTCTCGCCGGGATTGACCGGGGGAGTTCTGATGGTAGCTCTTGTATTGAGTGCTGTCGGTAAGACAGGGCCCGTCATTTGGTCAATGTCAGGGCCTGCCAATCAGTTGCTGCGTCAGTTGGGACTGCTTCTTTTCCTTGCTGAAGTAGGAACTTCTGCCGGAAAGAACCTCGTAGCCACTTTTCAGGAAAGCGGATTGCTGATGTTCGGAGTAGGGGCAGCCATCACTTTGGCGCCGATGCTCATTGCAACCCTTGTAGGACGTCTGGTGTTTAAAATCAGTTTGCTCGATTTGCTGGGAACTATTACCGGCGGTATGACAAGTACGCCCGGTCTGGCTGCTGCCGATTCGATGGTGGACAGTAATATCCCCAGTGTGGCCTATGCAACCGTTTATCCGATTGCTATGGTATTTCTGATTCTATTTATACAAGTGATAGCTTCAGCCGTATATTAACAGTATTCTGTCTGAACATTGATTGTTAAAAGAAATATTTGTATCTTTGCCGTCCCAAAGCAAAAATGAGGTGAAACGATTGTTATTGAATATTACACGCTATTTCTTGCCGATACTCTTTGTGTCGTATTTGGCAAGTCTTACATTCTTTGCCCACGTGCATGTGGTCAATGGCGTGACAATCGTCCATTCACACCCGTTCAAGAAAGGGGCGGCACATAAACATTCAACAGTCGAACTGATACATATCCACTTCCTGTCTCATCTGACAGTGGACGGTGCGGCTGTTGTTTTTGCTCTTTCCCTTTTCATCCCATTTTTATTGTGCCTGTTGCTCAAACGTCCGCAGCATACACATTTTCATGCTCCTTATCATGGAGTGACAGCACTCCGCGCTCCGCCTGCCATTCGTTTTTCCGTTATTTGAATGATGACATTCTGCCTTTTAGTAATCAGGCAGGGTATTATCTGTTTTCTCACGTGAATACTTAACGAAGAACGAATTACAAACGAAAAATGAAGAAATACATATTTTCGCTTGTCTGCTTGTGCTGTGCACTGTTGCCTGCCATCGGAGGACAAGCCTACGAACATCCCAATCATCCCGAATTACGTAAGTCGGATGCCAATATTATCGGTCATATCCTTGATAAAAACACGAAAGAACATCTGCCATATATCACAGTGGCACTGAAAGGTACTACCATCGGTACTGTCACCGATGCTACGGGACACTACTTCCTGAAGAATCTTCCCGAAGGAAATTTTGTGCTCGAAGTAAGTTCTGTCGGTTATAAAACCATAAGGCGCAACGTGACGTTGAAAAAAGGACGCACTTTGGAAGAAGACTTTGAAATAGAAGAAGACGCGGTTGCCCTGGATGGTGTCGTTGTATCTGCCAACCGTAATGAAACGGCCCGCCGTTTGGCTCCGACACTGGTCAATGTCGTTGATTTGAAAATCTTTGAGAATACGAACTCTACGACTTTGGCTCAAGGACTGAGCTTTCAGCCCGGAGTACGTGTTGAGTCCAACTGCCAGAATTGCGGTTTCCAACAGGTGCGTATCAACGGACTGGATGGCCCTTATACACAAATCCTGCTGGATTCACGTCCTATCTTCAGTGCACTCTCCGGTGTATATGGTATCGAACAGATTCCCGCCAGTATGATAGAGCGGGTAGAAGTGATGCGTGGCGGTGGCTCGGCATTGTTCGGTTCGTCTGCCATTGCGGGTACAATCAATATCATTACTAAAGAACCAATCCGCAATTCAGGCATGTTGTCTCATACGATAACGGGAATCGGTGACGGAGACGCTTTCGACAACAGTACTTCCCTGAATGCCTCATTAGTGACGGACGACCAACGTGCCGGACTATATATCTTCGGGCAGAACCGCCACCGTTCCGCTTACGACCACGACGGAGACGGATACTCTGAAATCCCCAAAATACATGGGCAGACAGTCGGCTTCCGTTCTTTCCTGAAAACAAGCACTTACTCCAAACTGACTTTTGAATATCACCATATGGAAGAATTCCGCAGAGGAGGAGACTTGTTGAACCGTCCGCCCCACGAAGCGAATGTGGCCGAACAGACCGAACATTCCATCAATGGCGGTGGTGTGAAGTTCGATTATTTCTCACCTAATGAGAAGCATCGTTTCAATGTATTCGCTTCCGCACAGCATATCAATCGTGACAGTTACTATGGTCCGGGCGACAGAGACCCTTTAGATGCATATGGAAAAACCACTGACCTCAACTGGATGGCAGGCTCACAGTATGTTTACAGCTTCGGCAAATGCATCTTCATGCCTTCCGACCTGACAGCAGGAATAGAATTCAATCAGGACAAACTGGAAGATAACATGTGGGGATACAACCGTACGGTAGACCAAAAAGTAAATATCGGTAGTGCATTCCTTCAGAATGAGTGGAAGAATGAACACTGGGGATTCCTTATCGGTGGTCGTCTGGACAAGCACAACTTGATAGGCCACATTATTTTCAGCCCGCGTGCCAATCTGCGCTACAACCCGACAGAGAATATCAATCTCCGTTTGAGTTATTCATCCGGTTTCCGCGCTCCGCAGGCTTTTGATGAAGATTTGCATGTGGAGAATGTAGGTGGTAATGTGGCAATGGTGAAGCTTGCTGATGATTTGAAAGAAGAAAGGTCACAAAGCCTGAGTGCATCGGCAGATATCTACCATCGTTTTGGCGCATTTCAGGTCAACTTTCTCGTTGAAGGGTTTTATACCAAATTATCCGATGTTTTTGCTCTTACCGATGGGGAAGTAGTTGATGGGATTCTGACACGTACACGCCATAATGCGGCGGGCGCACGGGTAATGGGATTGACACTGGAAGGAAAAATGGCTTACTTGAACAAATTCCAACTTCAGGCAGGAGTTACTTTGCAACAGAGTCATTACAGCGAACCGCATACATGGAACGAAGATGCTCCGGCTGTGAAGAAAATGATGCGTACACCGAATACTTACGGCTATTTTACAGCAACTTATACCCCGATAAAACCGTTATCCATCGCCCTTTCGGGCACCTATACCGGTTCGATGCTAGTCCCTCACGAACCCGTTCCGGGGTTCCTTGAAAATCCGATAACGGTAAATACGAAAGACTTTTTCGACATCGGTCTGAAAGCTGCCTATGACTTCAAACTTTATAAGTCGGTGAACTTGCAGGTGAATGCCGGAATACAGAATATCTTCAACGCCTATCAGAATGATTTCGATAAAGGTGCCGACCGTGATTCGGGATATATCTACGGCCCTTCCTTGCCGAGAAGTTTCTTTGCCGGAGTGAAAATTAGCTATTAGGTTGTTTCTATACGATTTTGCAGGCTTTCAACAAAAGTCCGCATTTTAAAAGAGAAGGCAGTAGCTTCTTATCAATGGGAGGAGTTACTGCCTTTTCATTTATATGGTGAAGCCTGTCAAGAGATGGCGGGATGCGTCAATAATAGGTTATTCTTCTATTTTCCAGTCTCCGATTGTCCGCGTGGAGCTGTCGAAGTTGATGCCGGCTTTCACTACTTTCCGGTGGTCGGCCGCGTATGGAATGGCGTATCCTTTACTGTTTATCTGCGCCAAAGCTTCTTCTGCCGTACCGTCCATTTTGAATTCAAGTACATAAATGGCATCCTGCATTTTAATAACCACGTCCGCCCGTCCGACGGCGCTTTTTACTTCGGTATCCACATACTGCCCCATCAGGCGGAACAGGAGATAGAAAATAGTCTGATAATGCTTTTCTTCTTTGTTGTTCAGGTCGTTCGGGATAGAGGCGAAAAAAGAGCGGGTACGTTCGAGACAAGATTCGAGGTTTCCTTTCATCAAATCGCGTACGAAAGACACTACGTAAAAGTTGCTTTCGCGCGTTGGCTGGTAAAGATAAGAAGGAATAAGCGATTCGATAAAGCCGATTCGAACCTCTTCGTTGGGATAGCCCAATGTATAGGTGCGGAAGAAGGCGTCGTAAGACTTGATGGTGAGATAGCCGCTTTGATAAAGCACCGGAATGGGGTCGGTAAGACAATCCGTGGCCTTGTCGAAATCTTCCGGCTTGGCGTCCATACGGTCGAGCAGACGGATGTCGAAGTCCATCTGTTGCAGGAGTTCTATCAGGAAGGTGGGGGTACCGGTAGAAAACCAGTAGTTCTCATAGCTTTTTTGTGCAAAAGCATTAATCAGGCTGAAAGGATTGTACACATCCACACAGGATTTACTGAAATGATATCCGTCATACTGTTTCTTTAAGTGGGCGCATGCCTCTTCATACGTCTCATCATTGGCTTGAGCCATTTGTTCGATGTCTATTTTCATCTGCGTCAGTAGTTCTTGCTCGGTGATACCGCAGATAGCGGCATAATTGTCGCTCATACTGACGTTCTGAAGATTGTTCAGTTCGCTGAATATACTCATTTGACTGAATTTGCTGATACCCGTAAGGAAGAGGAA
This sequence comes from Bacteroides sp. RTP21281st1_H5_RTP21281_210402, assembly GCF_040918965.1. Classification (NCBI taxonomy): domain Bacteria; kingdom Pseudomonadati; phylum Bacteroidota; class Bacteroidia; order Bacteroidales; family Bacteroidaceae; genus Bacteroides; species Bacteroides sp. RTP21281st1_H5_RTP21281_210402. Next base: position 69,072 of record NZ_JBCOWR010000004.1, read on the forward strand.
ACGAAGATATTTGCCTGACTTTTTCAAGGGGCTGAAGAAGTCTCGCATGATACCGCGAATCTCACGTTGCAACTCATGATCACTGTTAGTGTCCAACATCGGGGCATCATATTCGTCTACCAATACGACAACCTGCTGTCCGGTTTGCTCATAAGCGCGTCGGATGATGCCTTCAAGACGCAAACTGAATGTGTCTTCGCCTTCCTGGCGTCCGTAGACGTTTTCCCAAAGCAGTAATTGTACATTGATAGATGCGCGGAGTGACTCTGCTTCCATATATTTACTGCCGCTGAAGTCGATGTGCAGCACCGGATACACCGTCCAGTCCTGTTCCAACTGCTCCATGGCAAGTCCGTTGAAAAGCTCTTTCTTTCCCAGAAAATAGGCTTCGAGCGTAGAGACGAGCAGGCTCTTTCCGAAACGGCGGGGACGGCTCAGGAAATAAACCGTGTTTGTATTAGCCAGTTGATAGACCAATGCTGTTTTATCAACATATATATAGTTGTTGTTGCGCAACTGTTCAAAATCCTGTATCCCGATAGGATAGCGCCTGAATGTTTCTTCCATATCAAATCTTTATTATAGTGTAAACGATGAACGCAAAGTTAAGAAAAAGAAGCGGAATAGCTTTCCTTGCTGCCGAAGATTTATCAATCCATAATAAAAGGATTACCGGATAGTGCAACTTCCGGCAATTCAGACCATATCTTTATCTATACCGAATTTCTCATCCGTCTGACATTCCCCCGCAGGTTCCACATGCACCAGAATATCATAAACATTATCTACGGAGCTTTCGATACTTTTCTCCACCGCTCCGGCAATCTCATGTGCCTGCGTGATGGTTATCTGCGGATTCACCTCTATATCAAGTGTAATTATATACCGGTTTCCTATCATCCGCGACCTGACCCGATGCGGATTACTTGCCCCCGGCACTTTCTCGACAGCTTCGAATATCTTATTATATACATTGACATCCTTAACGCCATCCATAAGTTCCACATTCGAATCAATAAAGATTCCGATGGAAGATTTTATAATAAAGAGACTGATTATTAATCCTGTTATCGAGTCGAGTATAGGTAATTTGAATATAAAAGTAAAGAGCAAACCAATCAAGACCCCTGCCGAAATAACAACATCATTACGCATATTAATCGCGTTCGCCGTCAGCATGGAACTGTCTATTTTCTTTCCCTGCTTGTACTGGTACCAAGCCAGTAAGAGTTTACCGACAATAGAGAATATAGTCACATAAATGGCAATGGCGGATGGTATTTCTTTCACTTCATCCGAAAAGATGCTTTGAATAGATGACAGTAACATCTGCATACCGGCATAGAATATCACAAGCGATAGAATCTTGGTTGCGATACCCTCAGCCTTGTCATAGCCGAATACATACTTCTTTGAAGGCGGACGGCTGATGACACGTGCCGTAAATATCATAACGACAGAGATAATGACATCCGTCGCCGAGTCGATACCATCTCCAACTACGGCCAGACTTCCGGCCAACAAACCGATAATGATTTTTGATGCGGACAGGATTGCGTTGCCAATGGTGCTAATCCATGAGGTTTTGATTAAAATATTCTCTCTTGACATTTAAGCGGGTCTTTATCCTTATTTGTAGTGATAATTGGGTTCAAAGATAATCATTTATAGCAATTTGTGAACCCAAGACACAAAAAACTTTTCATTCCCTTTTAGTAGTTTGCCTGTTTTAGTTGTATTATATATAGATAGTCAATTAAAAACAGGACAATTAATTTATTAAATAGTTAACCTCATGTTCAAACAACTAAGTACCTCTCTACTGATTGTATCAGCTTGTGTATTTTCTGCTTGCACGCCTGCCGTCAAGCAAGAAATCGCAATTTTACCTACTCCCGTAAGTCTGACCGAGCAGTCAGGCGCTTTCGTTTTTAAGGATGAAATGAAGATAGGAGTTTCCGACCAGTCGCTATTTCCGGCAGTCGGATACCTGCAAGAGATTCTTCGAAATGTAGTGTCGTCTTCTGTGGAAGTCACTGCTGATAAAAATCAGGTAGATGTCTATTTTCAATTGGGGAATACCGATGGGAAGCCCGGCTCTTACAAGCTCCAGTCTACACCCGAATTTATTCAGGTGGAAGCCAATGACTATTCGGGCATTATTTCCGCCATTACCACTATCCGCCAGTTACTTCCCGCCGAAATAGAAATACAGGGTGTGAAGCAGACTTATTCCATTCCCGCCGTACAGATAGAAGATGCTCCCCGTTTTGAGTGGCGCGGATTTATGCTGGACGCTTCCCGCCATTTTTGGAATAAAGACGAAGTGAAGCACGTGTTGGACTTGATGTCCCTGTACAAACTGAACAAATTCCACTGGCATCTCACGGACGACCAGGGCTGGCGCATAGAGATTGAAAAATATCCGTTGCTGACTGAAAAAGGAGCATGGAGAAAATTCAATACGCACGACCGTACTTGCATGGCACGTGCGATAGAGGAAGATAACACTGATTTCCTGATTCCTGAAAATAAGATACGGATTGTGGAAGGTGACACGTTGTATGGCGGTTATTACACACATGATGATATCAAAGAGATAGTAGCTTACGCTGCGCAGAGAGGGATTGATGTAATACCCGAAGTTGATATGCCGGGGCATTTCCTGGCAGCTATCAGCCAGTATCCTGATTTAGCCTGTGACGGATTAATCGGATGGGGAGAGACATTCTCTTCTCCCATCTGCCCGGGCAAAGACGCGACTTTGGAATTCTGTCAGAATGTATTCAAGGAAGTTTTCGAACTTTTCCCTTATGAATATGTACATATGGGTGGAGACGAAGTGGAAAAGAACAACTGGAAGAAATGTCCCCGTTGCCAGAAACGTATCCGCACCGAGGGACTGGGTTCGGTGGAAGAACTTCAGGCATGGTTCGTACGTGATATGGAGAAATTCTTCCAGGCCAACGGAAAGAAACTCGTAGGCTGGGATGAAGTGGTGAAGGACGGATTATCTTCGGACGCTGCCATTACCTGGTGGAGAAGTTGGGCGAAAGAAGCGCTGCCTACGGCAACGGCGCAAAAGCAAAAAGTGATTGCTTGTCCGAATGAATATTTTTATTTCGACTATGCGCAAGACCAAAATTCGGTAAAGAAGATATTGGCATTCGACCCCTATGCGGACGACAGACTGTCGCAGGAACAGAAGGAATATATTTGGGGTGTGCAGGCCAATCTTTGGGCGGAATGGATTCCGACAATGAAGCGCATTGAATATCTGATTGTTCCCCGCATGATTGCATTGAGTGAAATAGCATGGGCGGAACCGGCAGCGAAACCGGAACTTGATGAATTTTACCGTCAGCTCGTTCCGCAATTCAAGCGTATGGATATCATGGGAGTGAATTACCGTATCCCCGATTTGCAGGGATTCTATAAGGTGAACGCGTTTATTGATGATGCTACGGTGAATTTAACTTGTCCGTTGCCTGGCACTGAAATCCGCTATACGACGGATGGAAGTATGCCTACCAGCAAATCGTCTCTATACAATGGTTCACTGAAAATAAAGGAAACGACAGACTTTGCTTTCCGTACTTTCCGTCCGGATGGTTCTCCTTCGGATGTAGCACGTACGAGATACGTCAAAGCTCCTTATGCGGAAGCAGTCACTGCTCCGGCTTCTTTGCAGCCCGGACTGAAGGCTGTATGGCACAACTTCCGTGGAAATCTCTGTGCGGATATTGACGCTGCTCCCGTAAGAGGAGAGTATGTCGTAGAATCCGTATCCATCCTCGAAGAAGTGAAAGGGGATATCGGACTGGTAATAACCGGTTATCTGGAAGTTCCCGCTGACGGTATTTATACATTTGCCCTTCTCTCGGACGATGGTAGCACATTGATGCTTGACGGTGAACTGCTGGGAGACAACGACGGCGCACATTCTCCGGTAGAAATTATCGTGCAGAAAGCATTGAAAGCCGGATTGCATCCGATGGAAGTACGTTACTTCGATTGCAACGGCGGTGTGCTGCAACTGGAATTAGTAAATGATAAAAATGAAAAGGAAGTTCTACCAAAAGAATGGTTGAAACATGAATAAACGTTCTCTATTAAAATCAGTTTTCATTAGGATTGTAATATTTAGGTCAAGTTTAGGTTAGGTCAGAAGCGGGTGAAAGTAGTGATACTTTTATCCGCTTTGTTCTATGAGGGATAGATGGATTTTACAATAGCTTCATTATTTCCGCTGTACGGATTGCTTCCAATGAATTGTCCACACTTAGTTTTTCCAGAATATTCTGCCGATGGCGGTTTACCGTATGAATACTGATACCCAGTCTGACCGAAATCTCCTTGCTGATAAAACCTTCTTTAATCAAATGCAGTATTTCTCTTTCACGGACAGAAAGAAGCGCGTAGCGTTCTTCGGATAAGGAAAGAACCATCACTTCGCCTGTCTCATTATTAGTGATTCTTGCCTGTATCCCTGAGCGTTCGCTCTGTTCCGGCGACAAGTCGTATTGGCATAATGCCAACCACATATTTCCGCAAGGCGAGTTCTGTAAGATTTGTGTCTGATTGGCTATATACTTGTATTCACCCTTCCCGTTTATCATTCGTATGCAGCAACTGGAACGGTATTTCAATCTCTCGTCTACGGGAAGTTCACATAAGAAACGGAAGAACTTTAATTCCAGCATCCGTTTATCCACTAAGTCTTCCGGGTGGATATGATGATATATACAGTCTTCGTCTACCGAATCAATGATTTCCTGTGATAAGTCTTCGGCAGATAGTCCGAGGAAGTCGCCGAATGATCCTATGGAGAAATAGCTTTTATCGGCAGCCAGGTCGGAAAGGACGGCACAGCCATTATTCACTTTTGTAAGAGAATGTATTAGCGTGTGGCACTCGTCTACCGTATCCTGGTTGAGTCGCGTATAGTCGAAATGCTGCGTAGCGAATGCTTCTTCAAGTTCTGTTTTTAATACGTCCATGTGTGTGGGGTATGGTTATATATCAGTATTGCACCGTAATTATTCGGTCTCTATCTTTGCGCAAATTTAATTAATTAGCTACTACTATGCAAATAAAAGATTCGAGTCAAGCTGAACGGATTGTATTTTTGGACTATCTCCGTGTGATTGCTTGCTTTATGGTTATTATGGTCCATTCCTGTGAGTTCTTCTTTATTGATGGTGATTCCATCGGGATACGTTCGGTATCCGATGGCTTTTGGGTGAGTGTGATTGACAGTGCTTTCCGTTCTTCTGTTCCTCTCTTCGTGATGGCTTCTTCTTACTTGCTTTTACCTATGAGGGGCAGTTCGCAGAACTTTTTTAAACGACGTTTTATCCGGGTTGTCGTTCCTTTTGCAGTATGGTCTTTGCTGTATGCCATCCTGCCTTGGTCGTGGGGAGATATTACCTATACCGACGTGCAGGCTAACTTGTTGCAACTGCTATGGAATTTTAATGGTGCGAGCGGTCATCTTTGGTTTATCTATATGCTTATCGGACTCTATATGTTTATGCCCGTTCTATCTCCCTGGTTGAAAGAGACGTCCAAGCGTGGCGAACAGGTCTTTTTGCTTGTATGGTTTCTCACTACTTTCTGGCATTATGGAAAACTGTTGGTAGGCGATGTATATGGTGAATGTTATTGGAATGAATTCCATACTTTCTGGTATTTCTCCGGGTTCATTGGTTATTTGGTACTGGCGCATTACATACGTACCTATATTAATTGGTCATTGAAGAAAAGTTTGCTTGTCGGTGTCAGCCTGTTCCTTATCGGTTATCTGTTTACCGCTATTGTATATTATCACCGTACTTTTACTGCTACTCAGTTGCAGGAACTGGAGTTGAGCTGGCGTTTCTGTTCTTTCAATGTGGTCTTTATGACTTTTGGTGCTTTTGTCATTATAAAAAAGATTTCTTTTGAAAAGGGGCGGATATACAATTTTATCCTTCAACTATCCAAGTTGAGCTATGGTATTTATCTGATGCACATATTCATTCTCGGTTTTAGTTATAAACTGCTGGAAGGATACTTTTCTACTCCGGTCACGATTCTGTTGGTGGGTACAAGTACATTCTGCGGATGCTGTATTTTAGCGAAGTTGTTGTCTTATCTGCCGGGCAGTAAGTACCTCGTGGGCTGATACACAGTCCGGGCATATTCTGTTTGCAGTCTGTCGGATTCAGGAGATGGACTGCAAGTATAACAAAACGTCCGGCTTTCACAAGCCGGACGTTTTTGCCTCTTTTAGAATATGTCATCTATTCATATCCCAAAATGAATACATTATATGGTTTTTTCAACTTAACAACCAAATAGAAGAAATGCGGGTGAATCACTTCGGCCGATTCCTATGTATTTTTAATGTGGCTACGTAATATAATTATGACTAATTAATTCAATTCTGATACTGCAAAGATAGGGGCTTTCCGTTGCTCCCGCAATCCCCTGAAGTGGGTATTCTAATAGGAATTAGTAACTATATATAGGGGGGCAGCTTTATTCCCGGAAAAAAACTGGATGCAAGTCAGCCATTTGCGTAACTATGCATTCCACCTAAGACATAGTTCACTCCAAAATAAGTCATCAGGACTGTGAGGAAAGCTATTATCATATAGATATGGAAGAATAAAGGTTTGCGGAAGAAACGAAGGCTTTGTGAGTGGAAAGCAGCTCCATACACAAGGAAAGTTATTAATGCCCATACTTCTTTCGGATCCCATGCCCAATAGCGTCCCCAGGATACATTTGCCCAAACTGCTCCGAGGAAGATTCCCGCACCTAGGAAGAACACGGCAGGGTAGAGCAACAGGCGGCTGAGTATAGTCAACTGTTCCACCCGTTCATCTTGCCTGTGATGACATAAGGCCAATATTCCATTCAGCATGATGAAAGCAAACAGCGCATAGGACATCATAATCAATGAAACATGGATGCTTAACCACGGGGAGACAAGTACCGGCATCAAAGGGGTTATTTGGGGATTCATTTGCCCTAGGTAAGAAACCAATAGGGCGAAGCCGGAAAGCAGGAATCCGAATGGAAGCATAAACGGGAATTTCCGGTGGAGCAGACAGGCTAGCAGGAGAATACAAAGTGCCATAAACTGCATGGTCTCATAACCGTTGCTGAGCGGGATTCGTCCGCCGATATACCAACGCAGGCAATATCCTGCCAGATGAAAGATAAAGGCAGCATAGAGCACAATAGAAAAGGAAGTCTTTGCTATCCGTGAAACTTTCTGTGCTTTCGGTGAAAGCGTATTTTTCCGCAGGCTGTTATAAAGTAAAAGCAGAAAAGCCAATATTCCTGCTGTCAGATTCACCATAAAGAGAATCTTGCTGAACGGAATATGATTGTAGAGCAGTTCGGCTTTCACTTGCCGTTCAGAAAGAGGTTGTACACTGCCGTCCACAGGCAACGGATGAATGAATGTTCCTTTTTCCAGCATAAGAATCAAGCCTGCTTTTTCATCTGTTTCCTGAATGGCTTTCGCCAGTTTACTTTGTTTTCCCTGTTCATGTTGCCAGTGTTTCTGCAAGCGGTAGACGGAACCGTCAAACAAATCGGTTAAGCGCGCATAGGATGTTGGCAGGTTGAGCAGATGCCGTAGTTCCGCGTTTTTTATGTAGATTAACGGTTCGTTTCTCCACACTTCGGGATAGAGCAGCCAGCCGCCTATAATCTGTTCGGGTGTCAGTCCTTTGTATGAGGTTTCCCCTGTCAGTTTCTGAATAAAGTCACGGGCTAATGTATTGAAAGGTACTACCCGGTCATGATAAATCACTTGTTCCCGTGCCAGGCTATCGGCTTGCACCCGCTTTAATGCAGGAAGCAGCTTTGGGGGCGCTTGTGTTTGTGCCCGCGTTGTGCCTGTAAGACAGAGAAGAAACAAGATGAATACACTTCCTTTCCTTAATAAAGGATGATTCAGCAGGTGGCGGAATTCACCGCTGCGGGAAAATAGTAGCCAAAGCATGGAGATTCCCAGTAAAATATACCCTGCATACGTCACACCTGTGCCCCATGGATCGTAATTCACACTCAACCAGCTTCCCTGTTGGTCTTCATCGAAAGAAGACTGATAGAAGCGGAAGCCTTGTGCGGTGAATATCCGGTTCATTGAAATCCGTTCGTGTGATGAAAAGTTCTTTTGACCGGTAGTGGAGTAGGTGATATAGCTGACATAATCTGACGGAGCTTCCGTCCCCGGATAATATTCGATACGGAAGCTGTCCAGTTGCATGCTGAATGGCAAGTCTATATTTCTTCCGCTTTCCGGCTCTTGGAAACTGTTCACTGTTGTGCCGGGAACTAAATGTATATATCCCTTTTCGCTGCTCATAAATGTAATCATGGCTCCCACCAAGATAACGAGAAGGGAGCCATGAAACAACAATATGGGAAACCGTCGCCACAAAGCGCGTCGGATGAGAGCAACGAGTGCTATTACAGCTATTACTCCCCATAAACAACAAAACCAACTTGTATGATATATATTTCTTTCTACAAAATTTGTCCCATTCGCCTGTTCTATAAAAGTAGCTACAGCGAGTAGTCCCACCAGGCAGATGTATAAAATGATAAGTAACTTTTTCAACAGTACAATCTTTTAATGATATTAAAATGGAGCGTACTCCTTGTTCTTACAGTCTTTCACTCCCATGCACTCCATCTCTATCAACCATCCGGGACGGCATACCGGAGCATGAACAAAGACTTTAGGTATATATGGGAAACGTTTGTCATACATTCCTTTGACGATAGTATAGTCTGCAATATCACGCAGATATACAATCATATGTCCCACGTCGTCGAAGGTGCAGTCCGCTTCGTTCAGCAGTGTTTCTACATTTTCCCACATCCGTTCCGTTTGTTTGCGGATGTCGCCGGGATGTACTACCTCGCCTTTATTATTGATGCTTGCCGTCCCGGAGATAAATACCTGGCGACGGTCGGCATAATCCACATACGTACCACGCTCAAAGCTGACACCGTATTCATAGGTAGGATTGAGGTGGGTAGGGGCATAGAGGAAATGAATCTGTTCCGGTTTTACTCCGGACACTGCGTATGTATCCATCTGTACGAGTACTTTCGGATCGGCATGGCGACCGCCGATACCTGTGCTGGAGATATAATGTGTCTTTTCCGTCAGGTTTTGGGTGACGAAAACTTCATTGCGTGCTTTCACTACTCCGGCATAGTTTACGTCTACATTTTGAACGAAGAACCATGTGCGGATACAATGTTCTGCCAATGTGCAGCCTTGTTCCATCAGTTGCATCACATAATCGTTCAGCAGCAGGCGGGTTTGATATTCCGGATTAGCTGCACGATTGAATGCGCTGCCGCCCCAAAAGTGGCGGTAGGTACTGTGTTTCACTTCAAAAAGACCGTTGTGCAGGACTTGTGTCTGTACGTCGGTCAGCAGGTAAACCCATAACGCGATTTTTGTTCCGTCCAATGGCGGTTGCTCCACAATAGAGAGTGCGTAGCCCGAACCTTCGGTCGTTACTGCCAGTAGCGTGTCTGTCTGGTTGGCGGCATCGCTCAGGAAGTAACGTTTGAAAATGGCAACTGCTCCTTTCAGTTCTTTTGCAAGTAAATCATCGTAAGTATTCAGTACAGCGTTGAGTTGGTTTTCGTATGTATCTTCCGGTTGGGTGGAATGAATCATGATGTGATACTCCGAAGGGCCTTCTGCTGCCTTATATTTGAAAATTTCAGTTAGAGTCTTTTCAGACTGAATGTTCTGTTGTTCTTTGTTGTTCATATTCATTTTATAAATAACTATTTATTCTTGTGCACCGTTGTCAATCCAGTCGTCGATAAGAGTCAGAATGTTCGGCTCGGTTATCATATTGGAATGATTGGTTTTCCAACCTGTCGTATTCAGGATTTGATGCAGTACACTTTCTTCTGCGCTGCCGGCTTTCACCCGCAGCAGTCCGGTTACTACCGACGAAGAGTGCCCTACTAAATTCTGATAACTGTTTCCTTCCAATAAGCTCAATCCTGCTGCGGCACTGGTTGCTATTCCGTGACAGCCTATACAGCCTTTATCGAAAACATTTTGCTGGATAGCGTTGTACATGCTTACATTCACGGTACCTGCATCCATACGTATGGTATCGTCGATTGCTGTAAGGTCGTCCATCGACTGGAAACTGATAATCCGCTTTCTCAATTTATTGATAATGCATAATTCGACAGTACTCACCTCATCACTGATGCCTGTCATAGTTACCTGAATCTTATCACCTTCGATAGCCGGAACCGGGATTGTTTTTGTGACAACGGCATACTCACTCTCATCGCCGAAGCCTGCCACTACTATACTATAACTATCGGGCCATTTACTGATACCGTTGATTATTCCACTCATCTTCAGCGTGCGTCCCTCTTCTGATATAATACCTGTCTTTTCGTAAACAGGTCCGTCGTCACAAGAAGAAAGCCCTGCGAATAACAGTAGACAAGTCCCCAAAAGAATATATTTTTTCATAAACAAATCCTTTCCTGTTCTATTTAGAATGTGTACTGAAGTAAGATGGTGGCGGAATGTGTAGCCAGGCCCAAATCGTCGTTGTCACGGTCGAGTTGGGTATCATGTCCTTTGCGGGCGATATACTGGTACATAGCCTGTAATTTCAGATTGCAATTTCTGAAGAAATAATTCATACCTACGGCGGGCATATTCAGGAAACCGTTGGTGTCCATTCCGTTACGGTTGAAGAAATCATAACGTGCAGCAGCCTGCAAGCGTGGAGCTACAAAGTAACCGCCTTGTACGTAACCGCCCAGGTAATTGTATGATTCGGAAATCTTCTGTCTTTTGGTGAAACCTACATTCATGTAATACATTTCAGCTCCCAGGTAAAGTTTGTTCTTCAGCATCGCGAACTCCAGTCCGGCGCGGTAGTCATTGGTACTTTCGTTTTCACTCTCCATATTGATAGATGTAGAAATACCGAACATGATTTTATCTTCATTCAATCGGTTCGGATTTCCCTGCGTAGCAGGCATCACGCCTTTTGGCATATATGTGAAACGTCCGGCATATAGCAAAGACGGAATGTGCCAGTCGTCACTGAATGTTTTTGTAGCTGTATTCACCGAAGCTCCCGTACCGTTGAACAAGCCGATTTCGTATCCGAACTTGTCGGCTATCAGACCGTGAATTTCTACACCCAAGTCGAATCCGGTACCAATATTCGGTGTTACCGCATTCAAGGAATAGGGAAGAATGACGGGGGCAGTCAGTGATACAGGCAAACTAGGCATCATTGTTTCTCCCAATGTTGTCAGGTAAGCGTGTGAGAAAGGCGTCTTAAACTTACCTACCCGGATGGCAAACTGTTTCTTCAGTTGGACATCAAACCAGGCTTGTTGGAGCAATGCTCCGCCACTGGCTGCGGCATTGATGGAAAGGTTGAAAGTTACTTTGTCGAAAGCTTTTCCTGTGAAACCGAGTACGGCATAAGGAACGGAGAAGCCGGAATTGGCTATGTTGTCCTGATTGTATGCCTTGTCCAGTCCTTCATCGTCATACCAGTTGAAGTTTCCACAAGTCTGCACAAGCAGATAAGGTTTGAAAACGAAATCGCCTTTCTTGGTTCCGATAGTGAATCCTTCTCTTCCAGCCAATGATACTACACCATTTTCCGTATCTTCTTCATGTTGTGCCATAGCAACTAAAGGCATCATGGCAAACAACATGGCAATGATTATAAATCTCTTCATAATTATTTGGTATATACTACTTTTTACTTTAAAGTGAATTTAAAAATGCGAGTAATGCGTCGCGATCCTCTTTACTCATGTTCTTGAACAGGTTCTTTGATGCTTCTCCTTCTCCGCCATGCCACATGATGGCTTCCGTCAGATTGCGGGCACGTCCGTCGTGCAGGAAATAAGTATGTCCGTTCACCTTTTCTTGCAGACCGATTCCCCAAAGCGGAGTGGTACGCCATTCGTTTCCACGAGCCAGACCGCTTACATAGTTGTCATTCAGGCCGACTCCCATAATCTCGGAACCCATGTCGTGCAACAGATAATCGGAATAGGGATGAATCGTCTGACCGCCCAGCCACGGGAGTTGGGTATTGTTCAATAAGACAGTGCCGCGCTTCTTTGTGTGAAGGGTGCTTACATGGCAAAGATGGCATTTGGCTTTATAGAAGTTTTGTTCCCCTTTGATTACATGCGGGTCATTTACATTACGCCGGGCAGGAACGCCAAGACTCTGCATGTAGAGGTCTACATTCTCCATTTCTTCCGTACTGACATCCAGTTGATCGTAAGAAAGTCCCATCATACTGCCTTGGTTGACTTGTATTTGTCCTTCGCAGATTTCTTCTGGGTAGCGGCTGTTCGTTATTCCCATATCACTGGAGAAGCCTAACTCTACCGTCAAGTCGGCATGTTGGGCCTTATTTCCGGACAGTCCCAGACATTTGACCCCGCGCTCCATGATATAGTTGCATCGTCCGCTGATTCCATATTCGGGATAATTGCTTCTTGCTGCGAGTGCTTCAATCTCGATAGGGTCTAAAGCCATCATCTGCCCCATGCCTACGTGGCGTAGGGGGATACGTACGGTACAGAACAAATCTTCCGGTTTGATTTCTTCGGCATACCATTCGGAGATAGTATAATTCGGTTTGCAGAGTGTGTACGTTTCACCGTCAGGGAAAGAAAAGTCCTCGTAGGTGTATTCTACGGATAGTTTACCTTCCGGTTGTACTCCGTAGATTGCCTGATCGTGAAGTACACGCCCATAGTCTTGGAAGAAAGCTCCGTTTTTACGGGATATGTAGATGAGCATGGAAGAGAATCCATAACTTCCCGAACCGCCTTCCGTCCATAGGGATGGTTTGGTACGTCCGGCATTCCGGTGACAACTACCACACGAATAGCCGGCATAGACGGGACCCAGTCCGCCGCCATGACCGTTGTTACTTGTACGCACGTCATCATAAAGCCTGTCTCCGCGGGTGAAACGGATGTCATAAGCTCCTGTTATCCAGTCTGCGGGAGTATCATAGGCTACGGATGAGCTTAGGAAAATAGTGGATGTACCGGCGGATAGGGCATATCCTTCCGGGATTTCTATATCCAGTACATCAATTCCGTCGTCGTCGCAGGCCGCACACGTCAGCAGACAAAAGATAGAAAATGAATATTTTAGAAAGTGATTCATTGTTTATTGACTTAATTTCAATAATATGTTTTTAACATACCAAAGAAGTAAAGGGAGATTTCGGTATCCCGCCTTTACTTCTCAATACTATCTTAGTAAGATAAATCTTTACTGTACTTTACGAGGTACACCGTTTTTGTAGAGTAAGAACTCCAGTGTATGGAAACCACGTACGTTCTGAGCTGATTCAACGGCAGCATCGTCATCATCATCGCTCCATTCCAGATCGCTCCAACTTTGAGAGTTCAGAATCTGTACGATTGCATTTTGGTCCAAAGGCCAGCTATCCATGTTGGGGTCAAGTCCCATTTCGTCTACCGGACCGAACAGGAATGCTTCGCTTTTTTCCCAAGGTTCACGTGCGGTGATCCAGGCAGCACAAGCAGTTTCAAATGCTTTGTTCGATGGATTGTCTGCAAGTGCTATCACTGCATTGTATAATGCATCATTTTTTTCTTTCAGATTTTTGTAAGTCGGTACTACTACTGCATCGACATAGCGTGTTACTACAGGATTAAGTACTGCATCGCTGTTGATACCGTTATTATTATTCGAAATATAGGACTTCAAGTCATTTTTCAATACGCTTTCCAAATCTGCGCAAGCATTCATTGCCACTACTGTTTCATCACTGGCAATGTGATTACGGAAAGGCTGCGGAATATCTTGAATGGCTTCTGCGGCTGCTTTTATAGCATTTTTTATTTTGGTGTCTAGTGTCGGGTTAACACCAGCAATCACTGTTGCCAGAGAGTTGGTATTGATACTACCGTCCAAAGAACCATAATAAGCATTTCGGATCGAATAGATGTTATTGGTATAGTCATCACGAGAGTGCCAGCTATACCAGGACTCTACAGCATATAATGCTTCTTCTGTGTTTCCGGCTTTGTACAAGTTGTATGGATCACCGATCTTGGCAGTACCTACCTCGTTGGCAATTTCCGCGCATTTGTCTACGATTTCTTCTACGCAACTCAGAGCGCTTGCATAAGCTGAACTATTATGTGCTTTGAAAAGATCGGCATAGCTTGTTCCGCCTTTATAACTTGAATTCCATGCATCATAAAGATTGGTTGCATCTGTTTTCAGGAGAGCTGCAACGTTTCTCATGTAATTATGCCAGCTTGAAGCATTTTCAGAGGTGTAGTCGATATTTGCAGGATCCACTATCGGATTGTCATCATCACTACTACAAGAAGTTGCTGTAAATGCCAGTCCCGCTATCAGGGCTGCAACATAAAAGAATTTTGTTTTCATCTTATCTAAATTAAATAATTAATTATTTGTTATTTCTTGATAAACCATCCTATATAGGCTATTCCGATAGAAAATTCGTTTTCACTGTTGTAGGCTTTGGATACGCCGAAAATCTTGTTTGTTCCGATTTGACGTGTCGCATAGTCCGCCTTTACTACCAGATTGGGCAAAGCATACCAGTTCAAACCTGCTGTCCACATACTTACCTGACAGCGTTTTTCCATTGTCTGACCTTTTTCTCCCTTTTCTTGTGGATTATAGTATTCGTAACGGGCAAATGGATAGATTACCGGAATTTTCTTGCTGCCACCGAATACTGAACGGATATTGATACCGGCTTCAGCTGCATAACTTATCGCATTCTTAGCTACCGGAGCCAAACGGCTGTAAGGCGATTTATTCGATAACTTGACATTTGCCTGGCTTACTCCTGAAGAGTTTCCTAAATTCCCATACACAACGTTACCGCGTGCTATTACGTATTTATTGCGATACTGTGCGTCTGCCGTATAGATACGCACCGGAATCTTTCCGTAGCTTGAATAAGTCTGTTCCTTGTCTGAATTGGAACCTGCATCTGCGCAATAATAGAAGGATGCGCCTACACGCAATCCCGGAACTCCTTTATAATCCAAACGGAATACATAGGCGGGAGAAGTAAAGTTGTCTTCTTCAAAGATTCCCTGTTTACCACTGCCTACCCATGTGTTACGGTCGAAGCCGTTGGGATTCAGACCCGCTACGACCATAGCCTGATAATCGAAACTTGCATAACCTTTTCCGAAGGAACCGAAGATTTCAAGTCCGTTCTCATGCCAGGTAGAGGGCAGGAGGGTGGTTTCACCTTCCGGGCGCGAAGTTCCGAAGAAATTAACCGGCTCATGGTGGGCATTGGTCAAGCCCACCGGGACGATGATATGTCCGGCACGTACATTGATAGACCGATGAATCAGGCGTGTGATGTGAAATTGTTCAATAGCCACTTCACCACCTTTTTCTACTTCGGTTTCGTATTCACCATTTTCTGTATTTTCCAATTCGAAAGCAGTACCTGTTCCACCGGATTCAAACTCAATCTCAGCACCGAGTATCCATTTGGAATTGAATTTGTAATCAAAGGCTACAACAAAACGGGGAATGGAGATTGTGTTCCTGTTTTTCTTAGGATTACCGTCGTTGCCGCCATAAAAGCGGTTGATACCGTAGTCTTTGAAGTTTGCGACCATTTCACCATATCCCCCAAAGCGGAATTTAGTATATTCTTCCGTAGAAGAAGATTTACTGTCTTTAGAATTATCTGTTGTTTCCTGCGCTGAAAGTGTGAGAGAAGAGAGGAAACAAAGAATAACGATTGCAGTTATTTTTCTCATCTTTTTAATAATTTTATCGACTGCAAAGTTAGGTGGTGTTAAAAAATGTGGCAATACCTATTAGTAGGCATAGTTGTTTCTTAAATTCAATATATGTAGGTAATTTTAAGCTAAAACGGGTGGATTTAGGGAATGAATGGGAAAGAAAATTAACAAAGGTGCATATCAGTAAGCATATATTTGAGGTATGCAGGTTAGCCTTTGGTATTTATACATTTTTTGAGACTCTTATTAAGGATGTTTACTGCATAAAGTAAAATCAGTAAATATTGTAATTTGTAGGTATATGATCAATCGTAAATTTTTTCGTCTTGTTTGTAATAAATAAGTTTAAATGTCGACATATATAGAAAATGGAGAGTGCGTAGCTGAATTTTCTGTTTGTTCTGTCGACATTAATATCTATAAACTAATTTAATACAATATGTTATGAAACGAATATTATTCCTGATGTTGATAAGTTTGATGAGTTTCAATCTTATGGCATTTACATCTGAAGTGAAAACTGTCAAACTTGAAGACGGTGAAGTAATCAATACCCGTATCTGTTTGCCAGACAACGACGTCGCAACTATTGTTTTTTGTATTTCGGGGACAGGGCCGAGTACCTATTTGACAAAACGTCCGACGTTTAATTATAATGACGAATTGGCTAAGGGCTTTTGTGAACAGGGACTTGCTTTTTTTACTTATGACAGACGCGGGTGTAAAACCGGAGAGAAGCCGCCGTTCTTTGTAGAAGTGGATTCGGTGAAATATGCTAAATATGGACCGTTGTAGGAAGCAGAAGATATAGAAGTGATGATTTTGTCACTTTTTAAAGACCGGAGATTTAAGAAATGTAAGATAATACTATATGGAATAAGTGAAGGGACTATAATTGCTCCAATCGTGGTTGAAAGAGGAAATGTCAAAATTGATGCCTTGCTATTGCATGGTTATGCACATGACAATATGTTTGATATTATAAAATGGCAGAATGAAGGATATGGAGTAATGAACATGGTTAATGCTGTTTTTGACCGGAATGGGGATAAGGCAATTAGTTTCGAAGAATATGAGAATACGGATAAACAAGTGCTTGCCTGTAAATCACAGCTATTTCAGAATGCACCGTTCGAATCGTTGGATGTTGTAAAAGATAGTCTTATTGATATTCGTGACATTAGGAGAATGCGAGCTCCTTTTCATGATTATTTAATGAAATGTGTAACAGAAAATAATTGGGCATGGATAAAAAGTAACTACTTTAATGTTATGTCTCAATGGTTTAAGGAGCATTTCTGTCTGGAACCTAACAAGACTAGACTTTTAAGAATAAATATTCCTATATATGTGTTTCATGGGAAAGATGATGCTAATGTTCCTGTAGAAAGTGTGTTGGATTTGTAAGCACGGTTCGATGTATGTAATAAAACAAACTTGACTGTATATGTTTTTGAGAAACACAATCATGACTTGAACTTTTTGGATTGGTTGTCCGATAAAAAATGGTCTGAAGGGTATAAGACGATATTTAGAGTTGCAAAGAATATATAAATTCATTCTAAATCAAAAAGATAGCCTTCAGAACTATGAGGAAAGCTGTTGAATTGAATATAAAAGGAAGTTCATACAATGAATAACGGCACATATTAGTCTGCTATTTTCATCTAATATGCGCCGTTCTATTATTAAAATCGTTTGTTTTGATTTAGTTGACAATCATATCTTGCTTCCATACAGTTCCACTGATGTCAGTCAAAATTAGTTCATACTGACCTTCAGGCAAGTTCTTCAGCATATTGTCTGTGATGTTTAGAGTTGCTTTGCTGCCTAGTGGAATAATAAGACTGTGCTTGCCCGGAGCCACTTTGGCTACATAATCATTCTTTATATCGGTAAGCGGGAATTGTGACAGTTCTTCTCCATTCTTTTGAATCACGACTTTGGCATTGGCATCTTTTAGCGTAATACCTATAAGGAAAGAACCGTATACGTCGGCACCTTCTACACGATATACTTTAAAGGAGAGAGTCCCATTATCAATCTTTGCATCCGAGAGTTCGATTTTGGGTTTTACGGATTTGTTATGTAACGGCCCCCATACACCATTATGAAAAGCCTGATTGGTGTATAGCGCAAGTATGAACAATACGACTGCACCGCTGATTGCCACTTTACTAAATCGTTTGATAGACAACGGAAGTTCACCGGAAGTGATCCATACCAACCATTTGTTTTTGGGCAACTTGGATTGTAACAGATAATCCAAAGAATATTTGCTGCCACCGGAAAGGAAGATAGTAAATCCCGCCGATACGCCTAAAATACCTATTTGCCATTCATCGAGACAGGTAGTTCCCAACCAGCCGGAGCCTAACAGGATGCCGAATGCAAGGCTGAATACACCAATGCTCATCAATCTTGTAAAGAAGCCGAACATATACAATAATCCGACTATACCTTCGACGATGGTGAAGATGATCATTGCCCACCAAAGTAAATCGGGAGTGCTGACAAGATATTCAATGATAGGTTTGATTCCTAGTGAGTTAGAAAGGAAGTGATTAAACTTTTCTCCGATGTATCCGGCAGAATCCGGGATGAGTTTGTTTTCGAGGACAAGTCTTCGCCAAAAGGCTGAAAAATAAGTCCAGCCGACAATAAGTCGTAACGAAAGGGTGAAAATACCGGCCAGTGTGTAGGCGGTGAGTTGTTCTTGTTGTTGCTTCATTGCAATGTTTGATTTGGTTGTAATTGAGGGAATCGTTTCTTGTATAACAAGTTTCCATTGGAAAATGTTCTGATGGATACCTGTTTTTTTAAAGAAACGATTCCACTCAAGACAAACCACATACAAACAAAGCTAAACTTATGTTAAGGTTATCGCTTACACTGCAATCTTTATACCTTCTTTTTTACTGCAATACCGTTTGCATTGCTGGCAAAGGTCATATCCCAGCATGGCTCCCAAAATAAAATCTTCTTCGGCGGTCAGCTGATTCAAAGGGCGAATGATGATATGCCGCATAGCTTCCATACATTCGGGCTTTCCAAAAAATAGGTTGATTTTATTGGTACCTACTTCTTGTATCATATAACTGATTTTTTGATTTTTCAACCGGCGGATGGCAAACTCTTCGTGCTCTCTGCTCATTGTATAAAGTACCATATTGCGTACGCCTTTCTTAAACTCATAAATGTGATTAAGGAAAATCCTGATTTCACCGGGAATGATTCTTTCAGTAGCCATGATGCAAAGTATTCTTTAATATATAAAGGTAAAGTTAACTGATTTCTTGTTTCACTTGTTCTGCCCATGCACTGATACGCTCGTCTGTCAGGTTGTCTTCGTTAACTTCATCAAGCGGAAGCCCTGCGAACTTACCGTCCACAACAGCGATGGAAGCGTCGAACGTATATCCTGCCGTATCTACCGAACCGCAGAACTTGCAACGGGTATCTTTCAAATCTTCATAAAGAATTCCTATTGCGTCACAGAATGTATCTGCATAAGAATCCGAATCACCGCAACCGAACAAGGCTACATATTTGTGAGACAAATCACATTTCTTTAAAACTTTCACACCGTCATACCAGTCGTCCTGAAGTTCGCCTGCTCCCCATGTGGAAGAACCAAGTACTAACACATCATATTCATTTACTAATGCTTCTGTAAGTTTGGATACATCAAATACATGTTCCGAAGAAACATCCAATTTCTCTGCAATTCGACGGGCAAGGTCTTCTGTTGTTCCGGTAGTGGAACCGTAAAATACTCCAATTTTATTCATCTTGATTTTGTTTTAAATGTAATGCCGCAAAGATAGGGTGTCCTTTAGAAATAGGAAATCCCCATTTATAATGGAATAACAGTCTCATACTCATTATAAATGGGGATATGTAAAATAAGAAGTTAACTTTAACATTGGTAAAAGTTGGGATTAACAACTGTAAATCTTCACTTTTATAGGGGATGCTTTTTTAATGGTGGAACAAGCGGATACCCGTAAATGCCATTGCCATATTATACTTGTCGCAAGTGCTGATAACATGGTCGTCACGAACAGAACCGCCCGGTTGCGCAATGTAACTGACACCGCTTTTGTGTGCTCTCTCTATATTATCTCCAAACGGGAAGAAAGCATCCGAGCCTAAAGCTACCCCAGTCATGGTATCCAACCAGGCGCGTTTTTCTTCGTGAGTCAGGACTTCCGGCTTTTCAGTAAAGAACTGTTGCCAAATACCGTCTGCCAATACGTCTTCATGGTCTTCTGAAATATATACGTCGATGGTATTGTCACGGTCGGCACGACGGATTTTGTCAATCCATGGCAGGTTCATCACTTTCGGGTGTTGGCGTAAATACCAGATATCAGCTTTGTTGCCCGCCAGACGCGTGCAATGAATACGGGATTGCTGACCTGCGCCGATACCGATTGCCTGTCCGTCTTTTGCATAGCAAACGGAGTTGGACTGCGTATATTTCAAAGTGATTAAGGCAATAATCAAATCACGTTTGGCATCAGCCGGAATTTCTTTGTTGGCTGTGGGCATCTCTTTCAGAAGACTTTCATCAATTTTCAGTTCGTTTCTTCCCTGTTCGAAAGTCACGCCGAAAACATCTTTGTGTTCGATAGGAGCAGGACAATAAGCAGGATTCATCTTGATAACATTATAGGTGCCTTTTCTTTTATTCTTCAGAATTTCCAAGGCTTCGGGAGTATAATCCGGTGCAATAACACCGTCAGACACTTCACGGTTGATGATACGTGCTGTTTCTTCATCACAAGTATCGGACAATGCGATAAAATCCCCGTAAGACGACATTCGGTCTGCGCCACGTGCACGTGCGTATGCTGTTGCCAATGGCGACAGTTTCACGTCATCCACGAAATAAATCTTTTTCAGTGTATCGCTCATTTCCACTGCAACGGCAGCGCCGGCCGGACTGACATGCTTGAAGGAAGCGGCAGCCGGTAGTCCGGTAGCTTCTTTCAGTTCTTTTACTAACTGCCAACTGTTGAATGCATCCAGCAGATTGATGTAACCGGGACGTCCGTTCAGTACTTCGATAGGGAGTTCGCCTTCTTTCATGAAGATACGGGCAGGCTTTTGGTTAGGGTTGCAGCCGTATTTCAATTCGAGTTCGTTTGCCATTTTATTAATTATTACGAGTTATTAATTACAAATTGATAGCGACAAAATTACTAAAAAAAGAGATGCTCGCCTATACTTGGGACACAAAATAGTAGCATATAATTGGTATTTAGCAATTTGTAAAGAATCAAAATACCTATAAATGATGATTGTATATCCGTGAAATATTCCGTTTCTTTGCAGTCTCTAATATAAAGTAGGTATCGATGGATAATTTACAAAAATATAAATCAACTGACAAGATGATTGATCTTATCAGTGACGACTATTCTTTATTGCAAGTGATGAGCCGCTTCGGGCTGTCATTAGGTTTCGGAGATAAAACAGTAAAAGAGGTCTGTGAACAGAACGGAGTAGACTGCCAGACTTTTTTAATTGTGGTCAATTTCATAGCTGAAGGCTTTTCACGGCTGAATGGTGATAAGGATAATATTTCCATACCGGGATTGATAGACTACCTGCGACAAGCGCATAGTTACTTCCTTGATTTTTCTCTTCCTGCCATACGGCGTAAGCTGATTGAGGCTATCGACTGCTCACAGGATGACGTCGCTTTTCTTATTCTGAGGTTTTTCGATGAATATACACGTGAAGTACGTAAGCACATGGATTATGAAGAGAAAACCGTATTCAAGTATGTCGATGCGTTGATTGCGGGGAATGCTCCGAAGAATTATCAAATCAGTACATTCTCCAAGCATCATGACCAGGTAGGAGAGAAGTTGACGGAACTGAAGAATATTATTATTAAATATTGTCCTGCCAAGGCCAATGAGAATCTTTTAAATGCCGCTCTTTTCGATATTTATGCTTGCGAGGCCGGTTTGGAATCTCATTGTAAGGTAGAAGATTATATTTTTGTTCCTGCTATTCTGAACTTGGAAAGGAGGATTAGAGAAAATGAAAAATAATGAAGTTATCCGAATTGCGATTGCCGAAACATCTGTGATTATTCGTGGCGGATTGACTGCCGCTTTGAAACGTCTTTCTAATGTAAAAGTACAGCCCATTGAATTGCTTTCTGTTGAGGCATTAAATGATTGTGTCCGGACGCAGTATCCTGATATGCTGATTGTCAATCCGGCTTTTGGTGATTATTTTGATGTGGGTAAGTTCCGGGAAGAAACATCCGGCAAAAGAATACGTGTGATAGCTTTGGTTACTTCCTTTGTAGACGCTTCTTTGTTGAGCAAGTACGATGAGTCTATTTCTATCTTTGATGACTTGGAAATTCTTTCCAAGAAGATTGCAGGTTTGCTGAATATGGCTTCTGAGGAAGAAGAAACTGATAGTCAGGATGCACTCAGCCAACGGGAGAGAGAAATTGTAATCTGTGTGGTGAAAGGAATGACGAATAAGGAAATTGCGGAAAAACTGTTTTTGTCCATTCACACAGTCATCACTCACAGGAGAAATATTAGCAAAAAATTGCAAATACACAGTGCTGCCGGTCTGACTATCTATGCTATTGTAAATAAGCTGGTTGCGCTGAGTGATGTGAAAGATTTATAGTCTAATGAAATGTTATTAAATATAAAACCGTTTGCGCACACGGAAATTATTCGTACCTTTGCAGTGCAGTTGGGAAATTGCTATTAGTTTATAAGGTAAAAGAAAATATGAAGGTATTAGATTAGACAATAAATTTAAGGTATTAAAGTTTTTAGTTCAGTAGGAAAGTTTTTAATAGAAGGTAAAAGGATAACAATAGGTAAGAAGTTTTAGGGTAAAAAGAAGATTAGTTTTCAGGAAAAAAGAGGTAAGGAAAAGAAAAGCCTTTAAGGCTTTTCTGATGTGAGGCGGGTGGTTCCATAGAGGAATTAACTCGTTTTTTTATTTTGAAATAAACCTGCGTATACATATCTTGGTCTTGTTGGGATTATAAAATATCATTTAAAAACAAAATCCCGACGAAATCGCTTCGGCGGGATTCTATTTCATTTTTACTTAAATGTGGCTACGTAATAAAATTATGACTAATTAATTCAATTCTGATACTGCAAAGATAGTGCGTTTCAGCATGTGTCACAATCACCTATATAAGGTATATTACGCAGCTATTCTCATTATTTATGGTTACTAGTAGGTGTTTTCTCTACTTTCTCCCATTCTTTTGTTTCAAAATTGTACGCTTTGATGATTCTAGCAGGGCATCCCGCACATATGGAATAGGGAGGAACGGAATGACTGACTACACTTCCGGCAGCCACTACGCAATGTTTACCTAAAGTGACGCCCGGAAGAATCACCGAATTGGCGCCTACCCATACATCATCCTCGATAACAACGGGTTGTGTACTCACCCCCTGTTCGTCAATCATCTTTTCCGCATCCTGATAATTGTGGTTGAGTCCGGTGACAGTTACATTTTGAGCCAGGTTGACATGATTACCAATAGTAACGGGACCTATGATTGTATTTCTTAGTCCGATACGGGTATAATCCCCGATTGCCAAATCTCCGACAGCATTGTTAAGACAGGAGAAGTCTTCCACCACCGAATATCTTCCTAAAGAGAATCGATTGAAAGGAGGAAGGTCTTTGCGTACACTTCGGTAGATAACAGAACCTTTTCCGCGTTTCAGATAGATGAAATCGAAAAGACGTATCCACCAGTTAGGGCGTGTCTTGACGGGATGCATGATGAAACGATGAATAGCTTGCTTTAAGCCGGGATTTCCTTTAATTCGCTGTTTAAGTGTCTTTTTCTCCATATTGAATGTTTTTTCTTCTTCTTATCTTCTACCAAATAATCAGGAATTGCCAAACTGTATGTGATTAGTAAACCGAAAAGCAGAATCCACCAACTAAATGATGAAGTCCAGTCGTATCCTGTAATCAATAAAGCCCAAATGCCTACGAAGATACACAATTTTAGTGGAGAAGGTATCAATTGCTGTATAATCCGGTTAAAGAAACTCCAGTTTCCTTCTAATAAAGAAGGAAGCAGATAGGAAGCCATCTTCCGGATACGTTTCCGATAAGGGCAGACAGGGGAGGACTGGCAGTAAACGATTGCGTCCGGTAGGTAATCTATATAAATATTCTGTCGGAGTAACTTCCGCTCAATGTTGGTTTTGGAACTTTTCAAATTCTTTTGCAGCCATTCCAAATCAATAGCCATATTGGTTCCGAGTAAATTGGATGACAATCCAAACTGAGTGTTTCCTGCCCTGCAAATACTGTTTTTTATTTCATCACACAGGATGCGAAAACGGTTTCGAAAGCCTTGGCGGTTTTCGGTAATTGAATGTAATTGGATTGCCTGTATGCCTGAATCGTAGGCATCGTATATCTTGTCCATCAATCGTGGTGACAAGGCACAGGCTGTATCAGACAGAATAAGTACCAGGTCATACTGTTCTTTGTCCAAACTGTTGATACGTTGGTACAAGTCATTATAGGTGATAAACTCGTAAGGCTCTTCTTTATAGATGGTTATAAGTGGACTACCTTCCGGGATAAGAATCGCACAATGGTACTTCTTCTTGGTTTTTGAATAGATGATATGCTTGAAATGCGACGCCACTGCCAATATAAAAAGATATAGAAATAAAACTCCTGTGAAGAAGAATACCAAATCATCTAGTATGTAGATATAAGAGTCCATTGTCCGAAAGGGGAATTATACGTTCTCTTTTTGAACAAATGCAGTGACTGTCTTCAGGATGATTTTTATGTCCAGCCAAAAAGAGAATGTTTTTGCGTAGGTGATGTCCAGTTGCTTGCGCTCTTCGGCGGAAAGCTTTCCGGCTTCCCCTCTTTTCTCCACCTGCCAGAGTCCGGTTAGCCCTGCCGGTCCCATAAAACGGTCGATATGCTCATCGCTGGTCAGCAATTCAGCTTCGTAGAGTGGGAGAGGGCGGTTGCCTACTATCGACATATCCCCCTTTAATATATTAATGAGCTGTGGCAACTCGTCAATGCTATATTTACGAATGAACCGTCCGATTTTCGTGATTCTGGGGTCATTCTCCAGTTTCACGAACGCATTACTCTTTTCTTTGGATTTCTTGTGAATATAATCTTCTTCGGTGATAACGAAGTCGTCAGATATCAGGAGGATTTCTTCTTCGTCGGCATTTTCATTAAGTTCTGCTTCCGGTTCTTCTTCCTCTCCCCAAATGTCCTGCTCTTCTTCCTGATATTGGTTGAGAGCGTTGAAGTCTTTCAGATGCTTGTCGGCATCGGTGTACATCGAGCGGAACTTGAGGAAGTCGAATATCTGATAATTACTTCCTACACGTTTGGATTTGTAGATAATCGGGCCTTTACTCTCTATCCGGATGGCTAATGCCGTAAATATCAAAAGGGGAGAAAGACACAGTATTGCCATTCCCGAAAAGAATATGTCAAAAGCTCTTTTCCATAATGGCAGCTTGAAAGCGTTTATATTTTGCGCTTTGAGTTGAAGAGCTTTTATTTTTTGCTCTTTCCTGCGCTTGAGGAAGGTTGACAAGTCAGTCAGAGCTTCGTGTGTGGTTTCGTATTTGATGGTATTGTTGATTCCGGCTTTGAGATACTCTGACGCTTCCTCTTTGGATAAAGAATCAATGACGAGTACCATATAAAGCCCCGGATATTTTTTGCGCATATAGCGTATATCAGCAATATCTTTAGACAGGTTTACCTGCTCAAAAAATAGGGCAGCGTCATATTTTTCCCGTATCTTATCCAGTACTTTGATAGCTTTATTGCAATTCGATGCCGCATAGAATACCCCTATACTTAGTTTAGAGAACAGCTCGATTGTTTTACCATCTTTGCCTATGTAAACAAAATATTGCATGTGGAAGCTCCGGTATTAGTCGATAATCTTTTTTATTCGGATTTTAAGTTCCAAAGGATTGAATGGCTTCAGGATGTAGTCTTCAGCTCCCTCTTCCAGTAATCTGATTCTTTCTGTTGTACTTTCTTCGCTAGACAGCATAACGATAGGAATTGACTTGAATAACTCATTATTCTTCATGTATTTTAAAAATTCATCTCCCATCATGAGGGGCATACGAATGTCCGAAATAATAAGATCGGGCATATTACCCTCATTAAGCCATTCTATAGCTTTAATAGGATCTTCCAAATAGGTAAAATCATAATCTTTTCCTAAATAAACCCCTGCTACTTTCCCAATTGTCGCCTTATCGTCGACTAGTAATATTTTTTTCTTCATACGAATAGACCTTTCTATCGCTTGCTTTGTTATTGATTTATAGATTTGTTTGCTGTCACATTAAATTTGTGACGCTGTGCAAATATAGATATTATTTTAGAATAATCTCTCAATATAGGGAGCTAAAATTCATGATATGTATAATTTTCTCTATAAAATGCAAATCGGCGGGAATTTAATGAAAGACACGGACTCCACTATTTATGAAATCCGTGTCAACAAATCATGTTTAGTTTTTATTTGTATACTTTGGAGGAATCGAAAGTTTTCCACCAATCTTGATTCTTGCTACCGCCACTTGTCACCCAACTTTCAAACAGGGAGTAGGCGTTCTTGATGTTCGTATATTCCAAAGGCCATTGGAATTCGGTCGGAACCATAATTCCCCATGCCAGATTCTCTTTACTGATGTAATATCTCTTGCGTGAAGTAGAGCTGTCATCGTTGTTTCCACCGAACAAATCAGTATTCGCCAGTTTGGTTGGCTGATAACCGGCAACGTGAATTTCTTTACGGTTGTTTCTGTTTCCTTCTACAAAGATGAAAACATTCAACTTGTTAATGTTGAGCTCGTCAACAGAAATCGGATTACTGAATTTAATCGTGAAACTAATATTCTTTGGACTTTTATTGTTTGAACTGTTTTTGATGGTATTAATTTGTTCGTAGCGATTAAGCCCTAATGTCTTATGTGCATCGTCAAACAACGGAATCACCGCATAATCCTGCCCATTTTCAATCCGGTTATTATTCACATTGAAGTTTTGGATAAGAGAATTGTCGCTGAACTCTACCGGTTGTGTGATGGCACTGGCAGGAACGCCGTTCAGCATGATGGCAGCTCCGATACTCTTGGTTGCTCCGGCAGCCGATAAGTCAATACTTAGTTTAAACTCCTGCGCCTTATTATCTTTATTAATCGAAATCTTTCTTTCTTTGATAATCAGAACCACGTCATTCATATCATAATCTCCGTATAGCGGCCATTGGTCTTCAAATAAATATGCATAGTTACGAGTGTCATCTACTATGATCGGATAGTCAGGGTCTTTAGGTTCTTCACCTTCGTTTCCGTTATTCTTAGTACCTGTACAAACTTCGATTACGGTTTTGGATTCTCCTGTTTTAGTGATATATGCACCGTTCTGTATGTAGAAATTATCCCACCATGGGTTCTTTTCTACATGGTTATCAGATTCAATGGCCAAATTACCGTCATATGTGAAACCTTGTCCGGTTATTACCGGAGATTTTATCATAGAAGCATTTTCACCTTTTCCATAAAAAATAACATGACCAGTTTTTAAATCTATGCTTGTAGTTGCGTCTAGCATTGAACCGTCATTCAAGTTTACTGTTCCATTCATAAATTCCATCTTGGGTGCTTTGAGGTATCCCTGATTGAAGTTGAACGTAGCTCCGTTTTCATAGAAAGAAGTAGTAGCTTCCATACTACAAGAATTGTTGACGGTAGTATTAGTGAAGCTCATCGTCTCAAATACCATTATATTAGTATTCGTAATAACAGCATCTGAATTGGCGATTATTTTTTTACCATAAAGCTCTCCGTTATTCTCTAATGAGAAGTTAGAAGGAAGATTCAGTTCGCCTTCAAGCTCAATCTTATTATCATTAACAATTTGCGTGTTAGAATTGATTGAGATGTCTTTACTTGTTATTGTTCCTTTATTATAGAGAGCTGCACCAGAGTGTAGTGTAGCATTATTTGTTACTGCCAGTGTACCCCAGTTTCTTAATGCGGCAGGTTCGCCATTCGTGAATGATATATTTTCAGTCGCAACGCTACCCTGATCCATAATGGTCAACATAGAATTTCTGATAAATGTCATTGTTCCTGATGCTTGGATTTTAGCATCGTCCATAACGATGATTTCGATACCGTTTTGGAATTCAAAATTTGATGGAATAGTCCATTTTGCATCTACATAAACTTTCGTTGCAATCTCACCATTATATCCATCAAATTTGAATGTGCCGATATAATCAGAAGTGATTTTGTAGGATGCATCGCGCAGTAAAGTAGTCCCGCTCATTTCTGTAATTTCTTTAGCGCCATCCGGTATCGTAGAATAATCCGGTTTTTCAAAAGAAATACCTCTTGTTGCGACAGCACGGCTCATCAACGCTCTATTTTGTGCGGCAGATTCTACATAATAGAGTTTACAAGTCATATTATCACTGTTTTCCGGTACATCGAATTGATATACCTGTTTACGTCCTCTAGGGTCGATTTGTTTGATGTAAATCCCCTTTTGAGTTGATAGTAGACTGATGGCGGCTGTAACTTTGAAGTTATTGCCTTTGTCAGCCGTCATTGTAGTAAGTGCGGAAGCACTTTCGTTGGCAAGAGGATCATCTGCGTATATTTCTACTAAATAAGCATAAAGACCACCTTCTTCATCTTTCACTTCGACTGATACATTTTTGCTTGTCATCATGCTCCAATCGAAACCGTCGGGAGCGGCAAAACCGTCACCCATTGGGTTAGGTGTTTCATAAGACGGATCATATAAATCCTTTCCTGAATCGACACAACTGGACACAGTGCCTGCCATTGCAATAGCAATGATTGGCACAAATTGAATTGTTTTTTTCATCATACTGTAATATTGCTTGATTGTTTGTAACCAAATCTTATACAAAAATAGTCGCATATCTTATATTAAAGATGTGTTTTTCTCTATTTTATGTAATGAAAACAACTCTACTTCCGTTTTGGTTTCACTTTGGCTACATTAGGATTGTTTAAGGCTCTGTATGAATACAAAAGAAATCCCCTAACATTCTCTTTTACAGGAACCTGTAAAACGAAAGTTAGAGGATTGTACTAAATCTGTTTATTTCTTAGGGCTTGGTGATTTCACCTATTAGACAGGAGTTCATTTTGTATCGGATGTCTTGGTTGGATAATCCGTGTCCCAATAAAAACATGAGCTTGGTTATGGCACATTCAGGGGTACTATCGTATCCACTGATGACACCCGCTTCCAACAGATGCATCCCTGTCTCATAGCGTCCCATCTCTACCGCTCCTGAAGCACATTGGGTGATGTTCACGATAATAATCCCCCGTTCGGTAGCTTCCTTCAGTTGGCGGATAAACCACTCTTTTTGTGGCGCGTTTCCTGACCCGAAAGTTTTCATTACCACCGCTTTCAATCCGGGAACATGTAGGAGAGAAGTTACGATACTCTCTTGGATACCGGGAAAAAGTGTCAGTATAACCACATTTGTGTCAAATAGATAATGCGGTTTTAAAGGCTTGGTAAGGTCGGGCTTACGGATAAGGTTAGGCTCATATTTAATATGAATACCTACCCGTGCCAGTGGCGGGTAATTAAAAGACCGGAACGCATTAAAGTTTTCCGCGTTTATTTTGGTAGTACGGTTACCACGCATCAAGTGATTCTCGAAGAATATGCATACTTCGGGAACGATGGCAGTGCCGTCCGGGTTCCTGGCAGCGGCGATTTCAATAGCGGTGATGAGATTTTCTTTTCCATCCGTCCGTAAAGTTCCGATAGGAAGTTGCGAGCCGGTGAGAATAACGGGTTTGCTTAGGTTCTCGAGCATAAAGCTTAAGGCAGAAGCAGTGTAAGCCATGGTGTCCGTTCCATGAAGGATAACAAAACCATCAAAATAATCGTAGTTATAATTGATAATCTTCACCAGTTTTGCCCAATAAGCAGGCTCCATATCCGAAGAGTCGAGAGGTGGTTCGAATTGATAGGAAGAGATACGATAGTTGAATCTTTTCAGTTCGGGAACATGCTTGAGCAGATGGTCGAAATTGAAATTCTCTAAAGCACCAGTTTCAGGATTTTCTATCATTCCGATAGTTCCACCCGTATAAATTAACAAAACAGAGGGAGTATCTACTTTCATAACCGTTGAATTTCTGTTAAAACGCTGACAAAGATACCGATTAATTGGATATTATGAATAGTAAATGATGAATTTGTTTGTAGATTAGATTGAAATGTTTTAAACCTGAATATTTATACGGACTTATCCGATGATTTAAAAGAAAAAGCGCCTGTGTCTTTAAAAGTAAGTAGTTAAAGACCGGATGGCTGTGCGAACATATCCGTTCCGGTTACTTTAACTGCTTGCTGTTGATTATCCTTATTTATTTCAGTGCTTCTTTCAATTTGAGAATGGCTTTCTCCGGATCTTTTTCTTCTTCGAGCAGAGTGACAAATTTGCTACCGATGATTGCTCCCGAAGCATGTTCGCAGGCCGCCTTGAAAGTCGCTTTGTTCGAGATACCGAATCCTACCATCAATGGATTGTTCAGATGCATATCTTCTATCTTTTTGAAGTAAGACCGCTTCTGATCGTTGAAGTCCTGTTGTGCTCCGGTGGTTGCTGCGGATGAAACCATGTAGATGAAGCCGTCTGTATGTGCGTCGATTTCACGTATACGCTCTTCGCTGGTTTCCGGTGTGATAAGCATGATAACTCTGATGTTATAACGTTCGGCGATGATGCGGTATTGTTCCTGATAATCTCGGAAGGGAAGGTCGGGAATAATCACTCCGTCGATACCACATTCCATGCATTGGCGACAGAAGTTCTCAAATCCGAACTGCATGATCGGATTCAGGTAACCCATAAATACAAGTGGTATTTTCACATCCTTGCGAATATCACGCAATTGTTCGAAAAGGAGTTTCAGGGACATGCCGTTACGTAGTGCCCGGGTAGCGGCATTTTGAATAACAATGCCATCCGCCATCGGATCACTGAAGGGAATCCCGATTTCAATCATACTGACTCCGTGCTTTTCGAGTGTACGGATTACATCGGCAGTACCGTCCAATGTCGGATCACCTGCGCAGAAATAAATGGAAAGTATATCTTTCTTATTGCTGTTGAAAAGTTGATTAATTCTATTCATGATTATTGGAAATTTAAAATGATGATTTTAGTTCATTCAGGAATGTCCGGATACGTTCCGTATCCTTCTTTCCCGGTTTTAGTTCAAAACGGCTGTTGAGATCATATCCGGCCAGTCGGGGATGCTTGAATTCTTTCAGCGCATTGACACTGTAAGGATTGATGCCACCGCTTAATAAGAAAGGTACCTGCCCGTTGTACGTGTGCAGGATACTCCAGTCGAACTGATTGCCCGAACCACCATACTGTTCGCATTTCGTATCGAACAGGAACAAGTCGCAGACCTTTTCATACTCATATACCTTTGCCAAATCCTTGGGACGGGCTATTGAAAAGGCTTTGATGATTTTCAATCCCGCCATATGCAATGACCGGCAGTATTCCGGTGATTCGGTTCCGTGCAGTTGCACATAGTTCAGTCCGAAACGATCGGCATACATGCTGACTATCTGCTTGTCTTCATTCACAAAAACTCCGACACGTCGGGTGTAGATAGGGAGATAAGCCGGAAGCTCGTAGACATATCGGGGAGATTTGGGATAAAAGATAAATCCCAGCATATCAATGCCTTCAAGTGATTCTACATCCCGTATGTTTTCAGCTTCACACATTCCACATACTTTGATAATTTTTCCGTTGATCATAGGGCTGTCCGTTTTGAATAATTAGTTTATTGTATGGCTTGCAGGAAATTCTGTAAAGTTTCTCCCGGTTGCTCAGTTTTCATAAATGTTTCACCGATCAGGAATCCGCGGAATCCGGCTGTCCGGAGACGTTTTACGATTTCGGGATCGGAGATACCGCTTTCGGATACCAATACCGCGTCTTGGGGAAGTTGTCCGGCCAACCGGAACGAGTTTTCCACATCGGTGAAGAAAGTTCCCAAGTTACGATTGTTGATTCCTACCATATCTATCTTTTCATTAATATACGACAACTCTTCCGGACTGTGGATTTCCAGCAGAACTTCCAGTCCCAAAGAATGTGCCTTCTCTGTAAGTTCATTACATCTTTCCTGTTCAAGCGCGGCTGCGATAAGAAGCACTGCATCCGCACCGACAATTTTTGCCTGATAAAGCTGATATTCGTCAATGATGAAATCCTTTCTTAGAATAGGAATCTCTACCAAAGGGCGTGCGATACGAATATCTTTCAGGCTTCCCCCGAAAAACTTCTCATCGGTGAGGATAGAAAGGGCGGAAGCACCTGCTGTCGCATAGGAGAGAACAATTTCTTCCGGACGGGCGTCTTGCTTTATCCATCCTTTAGACGGAGAACGTCGTTTGAATTCTGCAATCACGCCCGACTTTGAAGAAGCCAATGCCTGTTTCATGGAGCGAATAACCGGAGCCTCGCTGATACCTTCCTGCAACTGTTCGATAGAAATAGCCTGCTTTTGCAGGTCTACTTCAAATCGTTTGTTGGCTATAATTTCGGATAATATATCTTTCATATTTTAACTGTTTAATTCAATGAATTTCTTCAAAGTTGTTAATGCCCGTCCGCTTTCCAGCGACTCTTTAGCCATGGCAATACACTCTTCAATCGTTTTCTCCGGACAAACTACATGGATGGCGAAAGCCGAGTTGATAACCACCACATTCTTCTGGGCTTCAGTCGCTGTATTATTCATGATGTTATCAAAGATTTTCGCGGCATCTTCGGGTGTTTGCCCACCATCCAAATCGGTGTCTTTATAGCGGGAGAATCCGAGACTTTCAGGAGTATAAATCTTTTCGTGGTCACTGGTTGCTACTTTAAATTCGTTGGTCAGGGAGATTTCATCATATCCGTCCAGGCTATGAACGACGGCAAACTTCGTTTTACTTTCCTGATAAGTATAGGTATAAAGACGCAGCAGCGGAAGATTATAAACTCCTAAAAGCTGATAAGCCGGCAATACCGGATTCACCAACGGGCCGAGCATATTGAAGAAAGTACGCACTGCCAGTCCCTTACGCACCGGAGCGACCGCCTTCAAAGCCGGATTGAACAAAGGAGCATGCAAATAAGCAATATTACACTGCTCCATACTGCGACGCAATTGGTCTACATCACTGGTAAACTTCACGCCATGCTGTTCCATCACATTGCTGGCACCACTGACTGACGTTGCTCCATAATTACCATGCTTCACCACCGGAAAGCCTGCTCCGGCAACAGTGAAACAAGAAGCCGTAGAAATGTTGAATGTATTTTTCCCGTCACCGCCTGTTCCTACGATATCTATCGGAGCAAACTCGCTCAAATCTACCGGAACGCGCATCTCAAGCAATGCATCGCGGAAACCGCATAATTCTTCAACGGAAATATTGCGCATCAGGAAAACCGTGATTAGCGAAGCCACCTGTACATCATTATATTTTCCTTGTGCGATGTTTTGTAAGATAGTACGGGCTTCATCGCGTCCCAAATACTGATGCTCAAAAAGCTTATATAGAATCTGTTTCATAACTTTAATCGTTTAAGAAGTTCTTGATAATTTCTTTTCCCTGAGGAGTCAATACCGATTCGGGATGGAACTGGATGCCATGTACGTCATAAGTTTTATGGCGTAGTGCCATGATTTGCCCTTCCTTACTTTCTGCCGTTATTTCCAGGCAATCGGGAAAACCTTCCCGACTCACTACCCAGGAATGATATCGTCCGACGGGAATTTCCTTCCCCAATCCCTCAAAAAGTATATCCGGGCAGAGGATGCTGACCGGAGTCTGTACCCCGTGATATACTTCTGTCAGGTTTTCCAAATGTGCCCCGAAAGCTTCGCCGATAGCCTGATGTCCCAGACAAACGCCCAGAATGCTTTTTGTCGGAGCATACCTTTTGATAATAGGTAACAGCAATCCTGCTTCTTCGGGTATGCCCGGGCCGGGAGACAGGATGATTTTATCGAACCGTTCTACTTCGTCAAGCTCTATTTGGTCATTGCGGACTACTTCTACATCCGTAGCTCCCAGTTCTTTCACTGCGTGCAGCAAGTTGTAGGTGAAAGAGTCATAGTTATCTAAAAGTAATATTTTCATTTTTTTCTAGTCTTTGTAAAATTGTTGCTCAAATCGTTTCCTTTGTCTTTCACTTAATTTTTTAATTTTACAGCCAAATCAATAGCCTTTTTCAACGCTCCCAACTTGTTATTCACCTCTTGCAATTCGTATTCATCCTGACTGCGTGCCACAATACCACCCCCGGCCTGGAACCATAATTCATTGTTGCGGCTTACAAATGTACGGATAGTGATAGCTTGATTCAATTCACCGTTCAAGCCGATAAAACCGATACACCCGCCATACGCTCCACGGTTGTGGGGTTCGATTTCGCTGATTAGTTGCATGGCGCGGACTTTCGGTGCGCCGCTTAATGTGCCGGCAGGGAACGTGTCGATAAATGTTTTTATTTTATCCGCTCCCTCGTTCAGTGCGCCGCTGACACGGCTTACCAAATGGATGACATGACTGTAATATTGCGGCTCTTTGTAGAATACCACCCGTACATCATGGCAATTGCGGGAAAGGTCGTTTCTTGCGAGATCTACCAGCATCACGTGTTCCGCATTCTCTTTCGGGTCGGCAAGTAACGCTTCAGTCAGTTCACGGTCTTTTACGACATCTCCGGTACGGCGGGTAGTTCCTGCGATCGGGTCGATATACGCCCTGCCTTCTTCAATCTTGCAGTGTGTTTCAGGTGAAGAACCAAAGATGCGGTATCCGCCGAAGTCGAAATAGAAAAGATAAGGAGAGGGGTTAATGCTGCGGAGCGCGCGGTAAACTTTAAAATCATCTCCGGCGTATGGCTGGATAAATCTTCTGGAAAGTACGATTTGGAAAACATCGCCACGCATACAGTGTGCGATTCCTTTACGGACATTCGCCTTATGCTCTTCGTCTGTGATGGGACTGGTGACAGGGCCTGTCACTGAGAAATTGTAAGAAGCGTAATTCCTGTTTTCGATGGCTGCTTCCAGTTCCGACAGACCGCTTTCTTCTCCCTCGGCCGACATCTCTACTAATGTCAATTCATTCTTGAAATGGTTGAAGACGATGATATACTTATATAATATGTATAGCAAATCCGGTGCGTCGTTCTCTTCATCGTGACTTTCTTTCACCGGGATATGCTCGAAATACTTCACGGCGTTGAAAGTGGTATATCCATAAAGCCCGCATACATTTTTGTTTTCTCCACTCACTTGGAACTGGCTGATAAAGCGGTTCATGGCTTTTTCCACGGTGAATGTTTTAGTCAGCGGCTCTTCTGTACGGCTGCCGTCCGGGTAATTAGCTGTAACGATACCGCAATTCACGCCGATATTTGCCAACGGACAAAGGGCGATAAATGATAGAGAGTTCTCTCCGGCATGATAATCGGAACTTTCCATTAATGCAGATTGCGGATACATATCGCGCACTTTCAGGTAGATGCTGACGGGAGTATGCATATCTCCGAGCACCTGTTTGCTATGGGTAGTATAATTAAATGTTTTCATCTCTGCTTTTATTAATTACAAGTTATAAATTCGATTTGGCTGGTTCTCCTATTGCTCTTCGTTGAAAGATAAATACGTCTCGATGTCTTTGTCACCTCGTCCCGAAACCGTGAGTACAACCACATCTTCCGGTTTAAACTTCAGTTTCTTCAAAGCGCCTAGTGCGTGTGCCGATTCCAGTGCGGGGATAATTCCTTCCAGTTTCGTCAGTTCGTAGGCGGCTTCTATGGCTTCGTCATCGTTGATGGCCAACACGTTGGCGCGTCTTTGTGCGGCAAGGTTGGCATGTATCGGCCCGATTCCCGGATAATCCAGTCCGGCAGAAATGGAATATGGCTCTTCAATCTGTCCGTCCTCGTTTTGAATGACGTAAGTACGTGCACCGTGGATGATTCCCATTTTTCCGAGTTGGATGGTGGCGGCAGTCATTCCTGTCTCTATCCCCTTACCTCCGGCTTCCGCCAGGATGATGCCTACCCGTTCGTCATTGATATAGTGATAGATCGTTCCGGCAGCATTGCTTCCGCCGCCTACACAGGCTATCAGATAGTCGGGAAAATCGCGTCCTTCCTTTTCTTGCAGTTGCTTTTTGATTTCTTCGCTGATAACAGATTGCAGGCGTGCCACCATATCAGGGTAAGGATGAGGACCGACGGTAGAGCCGATGATGTAATAAGTGTCAGCGGGATGACAACACCAGTCGCGGATAGCTTCGTTCGTGGCATCTTTCAGAGTCATGTTTCCTGAAGTGACGGGAATCACGGTTGCTCCCAACATCTTCATTTTCTCTACGTTGACGTGCTGGCGTTCTATGTCCAGTTTTCCCATATAAACGATACATTCCATATCCATTAGCGCACATACGGTAGCGGTTGCCACACCATGTTGCCCGGCTCCTGTTTCGGCGATGATACGTTTCTTTCCCATGCGACGCGCCAACAGAATCTGCCCGATTGTATTGTTGATTTTGTGAGCGCCCGTATGGTTCAGGTCTTCCCGTTTCAGATACAGTTTGCAACCATATTTTTCAGAAAGGCGTTTCGCCGGATAGAGTGGGGAAGGGCGTCCTACGTAGTCACACAGCAACTGGTCGAATTCTTTCTTGAAGTCTTCACTTTCAATTACTTCGAGGTACTTATTCTTCAGTTCCTCTACACATTTGTGGAGAATCTCCGGTACGTAAGCACCACCGAATTCTCCGTAATAGCCATCCTGGTCAACTAAAAAACTTTTCATAATCCTATCTATTTTTATGTTACTATTTGATTTTGTTCGAAGACGGGCAAATAAAAAGAGCCCTGTCGCAAGCTGCGACAGGGCTCTTTCAAATCTGTTATATCTTTAATGAGGTATATACATACGAGCACTGCTCCCTTACGACTGTCGGAGTTGTAACGGGCGCCACCACCAATATGTATTTACTAACATTGTTCTCATTGTCTTTTGTTATTTTATGGGGACAAATATAGACACTTTGTTTGAAACTGCAAACAAAATATTACTTTTTTTCTCTTTTGCCTTCATTTTTCTGATTATAGAAACAATTTCAAGCCTGAACTGTTCTTATAAATATTGAATTTTTAAACAAAAACAAGTATGAAACAGAGAAAAGTCTTAGTAGGCATCGCTATTGCCATTTTTGTTATATTATTGCTTTATTGGTTACTAGTGGCAGAGGATATGAAACCTTGGCTGTCGGCTATGGTTCCTTCCATTGCGCAACAATTTGTAGCTTGATTCTGAAAGGTTTCGGATAATTCGAGTATCTTTGCAAGGATAGTAACTGATAAAACCAAATAAGAACAAGAGACAAGATATGGAAAATTTTATTTTTCAAAATCCCGTGAAACTGATGGTGGGTCATGGGATGATTGCCCGGTTGGCTAAAGAAATTCCGTCCGACAAACGTATTATGATTACTTTCGGTGGCGGGAGCGTGAAGAAAAATGGTGTGTACGACCAGGTAAAGGAAGCATTGAAGAATCATTTTACCGTAGAGTTTTGGGGGATTGAACCCAATCCTGCCATTGAAACGCTCCGTAAGGCGATTGCTTTGGGCAAAGAAGAGAAAGTAGATTATTTATTGGCTGTTGGCGGCGGTTCCGTGATTGACGGTACGAAATTGATTTCTGCAGGTATCCTGTATGACGGTGATGCCTGGGACTTGGTGCTTGCCGGACGTCCTGCCACTCATACAGTGCCGCTTGCTACTGTATTGACTCTTCCTGCTACCGGCTCCGAAATGAATAACGGAGCAGTGATTTCCCGTCGTGAAACAAAGGAGAAATATCCTTTCTATGCCAATTACCCGGTATTCTCCATCCTTGACCCGGAAGTAACTTTTACGCTGCCACCCCATCAGGTAGCATGCGGACTGTCAGACACCTTTGTTCATGTGATGGAACAATATATGACTACTCCCGGACAGAGCCGTATCATGGATCGCTGGGCAGAAGGTATCCTGCAAACATTGGTAGAGATTGCTCCCAAAATCCGTGAGAATCAGCATGATTATCAACTGATGGCAGACTTTATGCTTTCGGCTACAATGGCACTGAATGGATTTATTGCCATGGGAGTATCGGAGGATTGGGCGACTCATATGATTGGTCACGAAATCACCGCATTGCACGGACTGACACATGGTCATACACTGGCAATCGTTCTTCCTGCTACCCTGCAAGTGCTTCGTGAAGCAAAAGGCGATAAGTTGGTACAATACGGTGAAAGAGTATGGGGAATCACTTCCGGCACGAGAGAAGAACGTATTGACAAAGCGATTTGTTGTACGGAAGACTTCTTCCGTTCATTGGGATTGACTACCCGCCTACATGAAGAAAACATAGGGCAGGAGACTATCCTCGAAATTGAACGCCGCTTCAATGAACGTGGCGTTAAATATGGAGAGAATGGAACTGTGACGGGAACTGTTGCCCGTGAGATATTGGAGACTGCACTTTAATCGCCTTCCCTGTCTGTTAAGAGAATAAATGACTGTCCTGCAAGTTTCATAAGAAAAGTGCAGGACAGTTTTATTATTTCACAATAATCTCCCGTATCGGAATCCTGAACCAAAAACAAGAACCTTCCCCTTCTTTGGAATCTACGCCGATCACTCCGCCCAATCGTTCCACAATAATACGGCAGATAGCCAATCCGAGTCCCGTTCCTTTTATGAAAGAGTTCAATTTGACAAAGCGTTCAAATACCTTGTCTGTCTTATCAGCAGGAATTCCGATTCCTGTATCTTTTACATAAAAATATATATCACCTTTTTCCTCTTCAATCCGGTATCCCATTTGGATACTTCCCTTCGGGGTAAACTTCATGGCATTGTTGGTGAAGTTTATAATCACTTGCGATAAGCGAACGCGGTCAGTGTTGAGAATGCACTGTTCTGCCTTTTCCGTAAACATGATTTGTACGTCCGGCGAGGGATTCTTTTCCTGCATTTGCCGGCAGATACCGTCCATCAATTCATTGATATCAGTCGGGGCTAATGTAAACTCCATAGTACCCGCTTCAATTTTCGACAGGTCGAGAATATCATCAATCAACTGCAATAGCAATATATTGTTACTGGAGATGATTTTCATGAATTCCTGTTTTTCTTCCTCTTCCTGCGATTGGCAAATCATTTCAGAGAATCCGACGATAGCGTTCAGTGGTGTACGTATTTCATGGCTCATGTTGGCAAGGAAAGCTGATTTCAGCCGATTGGATTCCTCTGCTTTTTCTTTTGCCTCTTGCAGCATCCTGTCTATTTTTAATTTCTCGGTGATATTTTCGAAACGGAGTAATCCGCCGATGATTTCAGTAGCGTTTTTATCATTGAATACGGGAGTTGCCGTTACCTCAAAGTCTACATTGTCCACTCTGATTGTATGCCGGATAATTTTTCCTTGTTCAATTGCCTTTTTGAAAGCACATTGCCCGCAAGGTTCATTTCGGAGCGCACTGGTCTGGTAGCAGATTTTTCCCGGAATATATCGTCTTCCTTTTACCAGACTGGTGATTTGTGTTGTCTCTTCCCATTGCACACGGTAATTTTTGTCAATATAGATAAGCCCGAAGTCGATACTTTTCAGAGCAAGTTTCTGCTTTCTCAATGCTTTCTCCAATTGCTCTTTGGCAGCCTCCAGTTCTCTTTCGTAATTCTTGAGTTGGGTAATGTCCCAACGGATTGCCAACAACCACTTTTTCTCCCCTTCCCACGAGATGACTGATTTCACGACAATAGTGTCGTGTACTATCCCGTCCGGAGTGAGATATTTCTCTTCTCCGCGATAAATTTTACCTTCTTTTACGAGCTCATTGTCAATGTTGCGGTATCTTTCTCCCTGTTCTTCTCCGTATATTTCATAGTCAGTATGCCCTATAGCGTCTTCACTGCTGATTCCTGATTCGATACTCGACTCTTTGTTCCAATAGTAGTATCGAAAATCATTTGTAATGTCTTTTACTATGATGGGAAAGGGAAGATTATCGAGAATGTCGAATGAGAAGCGATAAGAGTGATTTGTTTTTTCTATAGCTTTGCGTAGTTTGTAAATTCTGTGTAACAAGATGCAGATAATAAGGAGTAAAATTATTATCAGTAAATAATTAAGACCCCAATGGGAACCGCTAATCCAGTAAACTAATAAACTATTGTTTGCCATAAAATGTTTGTTATAAATAGGCTGTAAAGATATGAATTCTTACGTAATTCTCAAAATATTATACATAAATATATTATGGTTCAGCGATATATTGTATGGCTGTAATAATATAATATCAGCAATTCCGTTACTTATGGTGTTGTTTTTTTCTTGTTTGGTATTACGAACTAAAAACTTATCTAATTTGTTTTCATCGAGTGGAAGTATTTTCTATTTTTGTCTATCCAAATTGATTTTTGATAAAGTCAGAATAAAACAATCATTTAATTACTTATGTTAATAACCATTATTATTCTCGTTCTTTCGGCTATCTTTTTCGTGAACGGCAAGATTCGTTCGGATATTGTGGCACTTTGTGCGTTGGTGGCCTTACTTATTTTTCAGATATTAACCCCTGATGAAGCCCTTTCCGGTTTTTCCAATTCGGTAGTCATTATGATGATCGGATTGTTTGTGGTAGGCGGGGCTATTTTCCAGACAGGGCTGGCAAAAATGATAAGCTCCCGTATTCTTAAACTTGCGGGAACGAGTGAAACCCGCCTGTTTCTATTGGTGATGTTGGTGACTTCTGCCATCGGTGCGTTTGTCAGTAATACCGGAACGGTGGCGTTGATGCTTCCTATTGTAGTCAGTTTAGCAATGAGCGCCGGAATGAATCCGAGCCGGCTGTTGATGCCGTTGGCTTTTGCAAGCAGCATGGGTGGTATGATGACCTTAATCGGTACTCCGCCGAACCTTGTGATACAAAACACACTGACTTCGGCAGGACTTGAACCACTCTCTTTCTTTTCGTTCTTGCCGGTAGGTCTTGTTTGTGTAGCTGTCGGTACGTTGGTGC
Source organism: Bacteroides sp. RTP21281st1_H5_RTP21281_210402 (assembly GCF_040918965.1). Taxonomy (NCBI): domain Bacteria; kingdom Pseudomonadati; phylum Bacteroidota; class Bacteroidia; order Bacteroidales; family Bacteroidaceae; genus Bacteroides; species Bacteroides sp. RTP21281st1_H5_RTP21281_210402. The sequence goes on from NZ_JBCOWR010000004.1 coordinate 110,144, forward strand.
TGATGCCGCTTAGCAAATGGTTTCTTTCTAAGAAAGGAAAGAAAAACGACAATTCACGCTCAGGCAAATCGCTGAAGCAATTGGTAAATGAATATGGGCTTTCGAGCAATTTGTTCCGTTTGCAGGTGATAGGGGATTCCCGCCTTTTGGGAAAAACAATCATCGATTTGGATATCCGACGCAAATATGGGCTGAATATTATAGAAGTCCGTCGTGGGGATGCGTCGCAACATCGCTTTCTGAAAACGATTACACAGAAGTTTGCGGCACCGGATACAGTACTCCAAGCAGAAGATATTCTATATATAACAGGCGATTTTGAGAAGGTTCAACTGTTTGCCGAAGAATACCTGCTGGAAATATTGGGCGACCATGCAACGGAGGAAACGAAGAACTCTGCTAATTCTCTTGAATTTTATGATATCGGAATTGCGGAAATAGTCTTGATGCCGGCGTCCAATCTGATAAACCAGACTATTAAAGAAACAGGGTTCCGTGATTTGTATAACGTAAATGTATTAGGTATTCGTCGTAAAAAAGAATATTTATTGCAGGATTTAGGCAATGAACGGATTCATAGCGGTGATGTTCTTTTAGTGCAGGGCACATGGAACAACATAGCCCGCCTTAGCAAAGAAGATTCCGATTGGGTTGTTTTAGGACAGCCTTTGGCAGAAGCGGCTAAAGTTACTTTAGACTATAAGGCTCCGGTAGCTGCCTCTATCATGGTGTTGATGGTGGCAATGATGGTATTCGACTTTATTCCTGTTGCTCCGGTCACTGCGGTTATGATAGCAGGCATATTGATGGTACTAACCGGATGCTTCCGTAATGTAGAAGCCGCTTATAAAACAATTAATTGGGAAAGTATCGTGCTGATTGCCGCCATGCTTCCCATGTCCTTGGCTTTGGAGAAAACAGGGGCTTCGGAGTATATATCCAATACGTTAGTCAGCGGTTTGGGTTCTTATGGTCCTCTAGCGTTAATGGCAGGTATCTATTTTACAACCTCATTGATGACTATGTTTATCAGTAATACCGCTACGGCAGTACTGCTTGCGCCGATTGCTTTGCAAAGTGCCCTACAGATAGGGGTTAGTCCGCTTCCTTTCCTGTTTGCTGTGACGGTGGGAGCAAGTATGTGCTTTGCTTCTCCGTTCTCTACACCACCTAACGCGTTAGTGATGCCTGCCGGGCAATATACCTTTATGGATTATGTCAAAGTAGGATTGCCGTTACAGATTATTATGGGAATTGTGATGATTTTCGTTTTACCTTTACTTTTCCCTTTTTGATGCGAACGTGAAAAAAAGATGGAGGCTGTATTGAAAAATACAGCCTTTTTTTATTTAATATCTGCAAATACGACTATCTTTGCAAGCAGATTACCAGCGTATTAAGGGTAATAGATTTTTTCGCATAAATAAAACGAACTAAAGAATTAAGGGATTATGAAACAAAACATTGCAAAAACACTAACTTTTTCGTTATTGGCAACCTCTGCCGTTTTTACCAGTTGTGTGGATAATGAGAAAAACTTGTTTAACGCAGACCAACTGAGACAGATTTACGAAGAAACTTTTCCTGTAAAGAATATCGATCCTGACGGAGACTGGACTATGTCCCGCAGTGTAACTGCACACGTGGCGGTGGACGCTGACTTGGGAAAAGATTATCCGATACGGATATTTGATGCAAATCCGTTAAATCCGGAAAGCAATGCCAAACTGTTAGCGGAAGGTAGCGTGAATCAAAGTACCTCTTTTGATGTTGTGATGGACTGTGCGACTGCACTCGATAAAGTATTTGTTGCGCGTGTAGATACGGAAGGACATTATCTTGTGCAGCCGGTAACCATTCAAAATGGAGAGGTAAGAGCATATTTTGGAGATAAGGATATATCTGCACGTTCTGCGTCTCGCGGTGTAATAATGGGGACAATACCTACTATGGAAGCTCCTTATACAGCAGAGTTTATTAGTAGTAAAAAGGAGACTGCCACTGAAATTCAATCAGGGTGGGATCTTGGTGCAAGCTCCGGATGGGGTGATAACTATAAGCAACACCCTGTTTTCGGGCAGAGTGAGCGTTGGTTTAAGATTGAGGAAGGGAAAACTTTCAAGGCAGGATTTAAGAATAGCGGAACTAGCGGGGGAGCTCAGGCAGTGAAAGTAATTATTCCCAATGGCAGTACATGGGTAATTAATAATTCCGTTCAGTTTGATAATATCACAGAGATTATAGTAGAAGATGGAGGAAAAATAGAAATAGATGATGATGCAAGTTTAATATTAACTGCCGCTTCATATATAACTGTGTTGAAAGGTGGAAGTATCAAAGGTGATGGAGATCTTCGAATAACAAACGGATCTGCCGGATGCAAGAACTACAATGCGGGAAAGATTGATTGTTCGGTTTTAGATTTTAATGGAGGGGTAGGTGAATTTTATAATTATGGAGAACTTGAACTAGATAAGTATATGGCTTCTACCAATGGCATGGTGCTGGTGAATCATGGAACTATTGAAGCTGAAGACATAGAGGGTAACAATAATACATCTATCAAAAATGGCTGTCACATCAAAGTCGAAAATAGATTCCAGTTTGGAGAACTTCTGATGGGACATATTTCTGAGGCTATCTGCGGGGAACTGAGCAGAAATGGGAGTAATGGCAAGATTGAGATGGAAGCACAATCCATGTTGGTTTGTGAGAAGGCTGATTTATGCAAATATATCTTTGGCCCTACTGTTGGGAAGGCTTTATTGAAGATTGATGAAATAATAGGTAATGTTTCAGAATTGCCATATTCAGATTTTAAAATAACGAATAATATTATTTGCGAAATAAAAGACCAGACCTCTCATGGAACGGCACCGTGGGAATGGTCTGCTTTTGATTGGCTGGTGTATAAGGGACTGCAAAACTCCGCTACCTATTGCAATCCGGGAAAAGCGGATTTTCTGCTTCCTGCTGATGAGGATGAAAATGGATGCATAAAAGAAGGTTATGGCTCTGATGATAATCCCGACGATGTGGAGATTAGAAAAGTCGTATATTCATATGCTTTTGAAGATAACTACCCCAAAGCAGGTGACTATGACTTCAATGATATTGTATTGAATGTGGCTTTACCCGCTGCCGGCAATGAGGTGAAAGAATTAAAATATACAGTTGACCTTCGGGCTGTTGGTGCCGTGAAGCAATTAGGTGCCGGATTAAGAATACTGGGAATAAATAAGAGCAATGTGGAAGTGGTGGACTTTGGTGCAGGCGCAACTCAACGGGCCGGCTCTTTGTCTGCTTCACGTATATTTGAAAATGCGTCTTATGAAACGAATGGCAGTGAACTTGTCATACCTTTGTTTGGAGATGCGCATTATGTCTATGGATATACAGGTGCACAACGTCCTATGTTGAATACAGGAAATGCAAGTACATCTCTTACGGATATATATACTCTTGAAGTGACGGTAAAACTTAAAAATGCCGTATCCATTCCCAGTGTAACAAATAATTTGGATTTCTTCATAGCTTATCAGGGGATTGGTGAAAAAAGAACGGAGGTTCATTTGAACCAATTTAATTCGGCAACAGCGAATGGTCAGTTGGCGGATAGTAATGTACTTGAGGTTATCAAGGCAGTCAATAACACGTGGGCTCTTTGTGTCCCCGATAAATTTGCTTATCCGATGGAAAGAACTGTGATAACGGACGCCTATGCTAAGTTTGCGGACTGGGCGCATGATCAGAGTACTAATACCGATTGGTATAGTACGCCTTTAAGTAGTGATAAGGTAATAAAATACTAATCTTCTTTTTTAATATAAGTCGACAGCCGGAGAATGAACTATTTTCCGGCTGTTTTCTCTATGAACTAATCCTTAGGTTGCGAAGAATTAATATTCATTATGCAAGACTTTATTCGTCTGACAGTTGTATTTTTTTCGTCTAACAGCTGTCAGACGAAAGAAACACAACTGTCAGACGGAAGTTTGACAACTGTCAGACGAATAAGAGTATGTAATATAAGGGATAAATTCATTTAATCGGAGACGTAGAATTATGCGGAGCAGGTGGTAAATTCATATGTTGTGTGTATAGGCTATCAATGATACCATCGGACAATCCGATAGTAGGTACAATGATACTGGTAGCTTTTACATAAGTCGCTACTTCAAGAAATATCTCTGCTGCCGGAACAATTACATCTGCCCGATCCGGTTTCAGTTTGTATTGCTTGATGCGCTGCTCGGTAGGGAGGGCTTGTAAAGCCGTATAAACTTTACGCAGCGATTCAACGGGTAGGAGAGAAGCCTTTTTGTCCTTTTTTTCAGCGAGACGGAAGAGTTTATTGATATTTCCGCCCGAACCGATAATGCTGACTGGCGCATATTCCGTGGCAATACCAATCAGGTCGGTACGTAGCGCTTCCTTTTCCTCTTCTTTCACCATGCCGCTAAGCATACGGACTGTACCTATATTATATGAACGGGAGTTTTTCAATTCTCCGTTACTGATAAGGTTAATTTCCGTACTACCGCCGCCAACATCTACATATAGATAATTCTGTCCGGATGCAAACAGTTGTTCGATGTGATTGTCATATACAATATGCGCTTCTTCCTGTCCGTCGATAATGTTCACGCGAATTCCTGTTTTCCTCGCTATCTGTCGGACGATATCCTTGCCGTTTCGGGCGTCGCGCATAGCGGATGTGGCGCAGGCGCGGTAATCCACTACATCATATATTTTCATCAATTGCTTGTAGGCTTTCATCAGCCGTACCAGCTTCTTCTCTTTTTCTGCCGAAATAACACCTGTTGTGAAAGCGTCTTCTCCCAGTCGCAACGGGATACGGATGAGTTGTACCTTACTCATAAGTTCGGGCGCATTTTCTTCGTTTACGCATTTTATCAATAATCGTACAGCGTTGGAACCGATGTCGATTGCTGCATAATTAACTTTCTTCATATTTATCATAATGTGTTCTTGTATTCGTTATATAATTTTTCTTGTGAACGGAAAGGTGATATCGTTTTCTCGTCTAGTGGAGGAGTGAACGGAAAATTCCATGCCTGGTTGGTTCCCATCCCGTCTACTATGCGTCCTTTGGCTGTATCCTGAAATCCGTAACAGACGATTCGTTTTAAATCCGCCTGTATCTCTTTATCATACACAGGAGCCAGCACTTCAATGCGGTTGTCCAAGTTTCGTGGCATCCAGTCTGCCGAACCGATATAATATTTCTCTTCTCCGCCATTGGCGAAAATGAAAATGCGTGAGTGTTCAAGATAACGGTCTATAATTCCATTGATATGTATATTCTCACTGACGCCCGGAACAGCCGGTACCAAAGAACAGTTGCCGCGTACAACCAATTCTATCTTAACTCCTGCTGCTGAGGCTTCGTATAACTTTTCGATGAGTGCGCGGTCCGTTATGTGATTTACTTTGGCAAGGATATAGGCATCTTTTCCCTGTTCCTTGTTCTTTATCTCCTTATTGATAAGAGCAATCAACCGTTTACGCATATCATTGGGAGAAACGAGCAACTCTTTGAAATTAACGGGCGTGTATGGCTTCTCGATAAAGTCAAATACGGCATTTACTTCCCGGACAATGGGACGGTGGGCGGTCATAATGGTATAATCGGTGTACATGCATGCGTTTCCTTCGTGGAAGTTCCCCGTACTGATGCAGGCAATGTCTCCGTGGCGCGTTTCGATGTGTACGAGTTTGGAGTGAATTTTCAGCCCTTCCACTCCGAAGATTACATGGATTCCTGCATCCTGCATCCTTTTGCTCCAATTGATATTCGAAGCTTCGTCAAAACGTGCCAGTAATTCGATGACTACCGTCACCTTCTTGCCGTTCTTTGCTGCACAAATCAATGCCTTAATTACTTTGGAGTCTTTAGCCAGCCGGTAAAGTGTTGTCTTGATGCTTTTCACTTCTTTGCTGATAGCAGCTTCGCGCAGTATGCGGATGAAGGTATCAAAACTATGATAAGGATAATGCAGCGAGCGGTCTTTCTGACGAATCAGAGTCAGCAGGCTTTCCGCACCATTAAGCTCGGGCTTGAAAATAGGTTCCCAAACAGGATATTTCAGATGACTGTGACCACAGACCGGAAATTTCATTAAATCTTTGAAATTATGATAACGCCCACCCGCTACACGGGTATCGTTCTTGCCTATATTCAGACGGTCAGTCAGCCTTTTTAGCAAGTCCCTGGGCATTTGCTCGTCATACACAAAACGGAGAGGTTCACCTTTCTTGCGACTTTTCACTCCTTTGGAGATTTTCTGAAGTACGCCCGTCCGCAAATCACTGTCTATTTCCATTTCGGCATCTTTGGTGAACTTAAAGGTGTATGCTTCATAATCGGTATATTTCATTCCGACAAAAATCATAGGCAGGCAGTAGCGGATGACGTCATCGAGAAACATAAGACAAGTCTTTCCTTCCGATTCGGGCAGTTGGATGAAGCGCCCGAATTCTCCGACCGGCAACTGGATGACTGCATAATCCTTCTCTTTTATTTTTCCAGTTTCATCTTTGCGGAGCAAGCGGATGGCGAGATAAATATCCTCATCTGTCTGGTCGTCCAGTTGGCGGGGACCGTTAAGGAAAAGCGGGGTGGTGGAACCATTCAGCTTGTTGCGATAGAAAGAAGTGATGAATGTTTTCTGTTCATCGTTCATTTCCGTTTCTTTGATAACGTAAATATTTTCTTTTTTCAGTTCTTCCATGATAGAGGCGAACGTTTCTTCAAACTGTTCGTAGTAACGGTTGTGCAGTTTGCCTATCTGTTTCAGGGTGTGTGCGGCGATTTCCTGTTCTTTCTGTATATTCTTATCGTTGTACTCTATAATCCGGTTTAAGGTAGCGACACGGACACGGAAGAACTCGTCGAGATTGTTTGAATAGATGCCAAGAAAAGTCAGTCGTTCCAGTAAAGGAACTTCCGTACGGGCAGCTTCGAGTAAGATACGTTGGTTGAAATACATCCAACTGATGTCACGCTCAACATAAGGACACTTCTTTTTTGTTTCGCTTGATTTCATGATGAAGAATCTGTTTTTAATTTTCTGCAAAAATATCTAAGTGAGATGTAATAGCTATAACGGATTTGTTACGAACTTATTACAATGTTTATTTGTTATTTTTATATATCAGTAGAAACACTTATATTCGCAAAAGTATTGGAACTGACTTGGTTAAAAAATATAGAATTTATGAAAACAATGAATTATTCCCTTATTCGCATTCTCTTTGCACTCGTGATAGGTTTGGTCTTGGTGATTTGGCCGAATGCGGCTGCCAGTTATATCGTTATCACGGTAGGAGTCGCTTTTTTGATTCCTGGTGTTATCAGTCTTTTCAGCTTTTTCGGGCGGAAAAGGACGAAAGATGAAATCGCCCCCCGTTTCCCGATTGAAGGAATCGGTAGTTTATTGTTCGGGCTTTGGCTGATTATGATGCCGGAGTTCTTTGCGGATGTGCTGATGTTCCTGTTAGGATTTATCTTGATTATGGGTGGTGTGCAACAGATTGCTTCTCTGTCTGCCGCTCGTCGTTGGATGCCTGTTCCGGGAGCATTTTATCTGATTCCTTCCCTGATTCTTATTGCGGGTATCGTTGCTTTGTTCAATCCGACGGGAGCACGTAATACTGCTTTTATTATTATCGGTATCAGCAGTTTGGTTTATTCGCTTTCCGAGTTGATAAACTGGTTTAAGTTTGCACGTCGCCGTCCACAGACTCCGATATCACATGATGACGATATTGAGGATGCAAAGATTATCGAATGATTTTGATATTATTCTAAAGAGGCTTAAAAACAAAGGACTATTCCATATTTTAAATGGAGTAGTCCTTTTCTTTATATAATAGTGTCTTGTGTTAGTCGGGTATTCTAATTCACTTTAATACTCTTTCGGGCACCATCCGCCTGAACAGCCCATAGTCTCACTTCACTCGTTTTAATATTGTCGGGGAGAGTGAACTTGAAGTCATTGGAGAAATAAACGAGTTCCCCATCACTGCTGTTTCCTTTTCTGGCCTCAAATGCCACAGCTTTGCTTCCTACATTTGAAGCTACGGTGATTTCCTTTCCTGATATAGTAGCGGTTACCTCATCGTTATTGAATGTAGCGCTTGTTCCCTGGAACTGCGTATAATAACCGACATCACCAGATTCCTTATCACGATATTCGTTAGGACCCGGTTCGAACCACTCTTTCTTCCGGTCTTCGATATACTGGATGGGAGCCGCTTTCTTATACTTGGAAATGCTCGATTTCGTTGTACTTATCATACTTTCTGTAACCGTGTAGGTGAATGTACCATACTGCTCGATTTTTAGATCATCTACTGGTGTGAAGAATCCCCAAAAGTCAAAGAAATCGGTTAGGTCTTCCTTAGCTGTTTCACATACGGCTTCTACAAACATCATTTGTGATTTACCCGGATTGTTTTCCGTATAAACTCCGGCATATTTCTCGCGCATCTTGGCAAATACCTCAGGCCAGAAGTTTTTATTGTCTTTGCATAGATGGTAATAGATGAATAATTGCCAGTACATACGCATATGTATTTCCGTATCCTCATTTTGATGCGTTGCTTCTCCGAATGTAACCCATGGATCATTGTCTACGAATCGTGTCTTTGCGACACGGCAAAGTCCGTACCCCCGTGAATGATATTGGCCCATTTTGTGGATGACATAATTGGAGAATAAGTTGTTGGATGATTCGGAACATCCCGGCCAGTTAATTGCTTTTTGATGGATATGTCCGATTTCATGCGCAGGTCCCCAGGCATTGTCTTCTTTTGCTTTTACGTTTTCAGGTAACAGAATGTTTTCGAGATAGGTATATACAAATCCTACCCTGTATTCAGACTGCCACATATAGCTGCCTTCGGGTGAAATGGCAAAGATATGATTATTATATCTTTTGCGTAAGTCACCGCTAAAGCCCATTATCTCATGCTCCCAACCGACAATATCGTCCCATAGGTTAATAGCTGCCACAATATTGTTAGGTGCTACTTTCCTTAGTTCTGATGTATGGAAGTAGAATATGATTTCTTTTCCTCGTACACCGAAGTATTTGTAATCTGCCTTATCAAGTAGTTCTGTATATTTAGCGTCTGTTTTATCCGTTTCCAAATCGAAGAATCCACTGACCTTTCCACTTGCATAAGGGATATGTACACGGATAGGTTGGTTTTGTACATTGGTAGGATCGGCTGTATATAAGATAAAGAGCATACCTGCTTTATCTATTGCGACCTTATTGACTCCTTTGGTCAGTTGAATCGTTTGAGCCGATGTTGGCGATTCTGTCTGTACATATGCTCCGTTATCACTATTGACGGTTTCTTCTCCAAGTACCTGAAGAGAGATTTCATTATTATGTGTATCGCCTACCAATACAATGATGTTGTCTCCCGCCTCTACATGTATGCCTGTAATGTTATCCTGGTTACCATATTTTTTTATTAACATGGCATCGGCTGTTTGGAATACATCGCTGTATGGACTGTAATCCTGGATGCGGAATTTCTTTTCCCAGTCGGTATAAGTTCCTTCCTTGATTTGGAAAGCCAGTTGTGCAAAGTATCCGGGCAGGCTGTTGATGTCATCGTCTGTAACATTGTCATTCAACTCGCAACAAGTGATGTCTTTGAAAACGGCCAATAGTTGTGCATCAAGGAATGAGGCGTTGCTACGACAGAATTCCATTTCATTACAAGCAGCTTTATCACCACTGTATGTAGAATTTACGACAAATCGGATACCAAGTACATTTGTCAGTCGTTCGGGAAACATTATTTTTTGCTCACTTGATATGTTTTGGAGCTTATATGACTTGATTTTCACCCAGGTTCTGCCTGTTGACGGACAGGTTTCAGGCCGAGAATCTTGATTGAAAGTGATAGGTGAACCACCATCAAGGTAATATAAATCTATATTTTCGAATTTGCCATTTCCGTTAGGGTAAAATAGGGCGTAGTCCATATCCTGTGTCCCATCAAAATAGAATTCCAGATTTAAAGGGAAGATCTTTTCAGCGTTTGCACCCCATTGGGTATGGTAGCAATGATTGTCGTCTGTATAGCCATCGAAAGCATGTGAGATTGCTTGAGGGTCCGTCTGTTCCGAACTTGCCCATCCATTGTTTGGCCTGATTTTAATATCTTCTCCAACTTCAACGTCGCCCGCATCTGTAGAACGTTTCTTTTGAGTAATGGGAAGCTCTGCCGTAGGATGTTCCTCTTCATTTCCTGTACCTGTGAATATGATGGTAGAAGAACGTTTTTTCATTTTGATATTACTTTGTACAGTAAGTATGTACTTGCTGTCTATCATGGCACGTGTAAGGTCTTCCACCGGTGCTTCACTTATTGAAAGCCAGGTTTTGTCTTCTTCAGGAATATCCCATTTGAAACTGGATACATTAGTAGTGATTACCAATTCATAATTATTTTTTGTGTCGGATAGATTGTCCAGTTTTTCGGGGCTCACGAGGATAGCCGGTTGGGTTCCGAGTTGCTTCACTGTAATCGTTTCCGTAATTCCGCTTGCTTTCAGGGTAAGTTTGGCTTCACGCAGGTTCAGTTCATTGTTTTCGTCCAATGCCAAACGGAACATCTGCGGGTTACTGCTGATACGGTGTGCATCGCACCAGTCTTTATCAGATGTGATAGTCCAGTCTTCACAGTTCGTTTCTATTTTTATGTTTTCCCTTTGAACGTCTTTCAAGTAATGTAGCGATTGCGCTATCTCCGGTATTCGGAGATAGGGGGCTGCTTCACTTCTTTCATCGTCATCGGAGCAGGCGGTGAAAAGAAAGAGGGAGCATAAAAGAGTGAATAAAATTTTCTTCATTGTGTTTTGATTAATTAGTTTATTATAATATTCAAGGTTACTCATCGTTTTTAGCAGGGTCTTTTATGAGGATACCAAATTCGCCCATGCAAAGATTTTGTGGATTTTCTGTAAATTCCCTGTTCAGCGGATCCCATAGGCATAAACGAATTTGTCTGGTGCGGTAAATCTGTTCAAGATCGAAGTTCTGTTTTGCCAGATAAGCAGTTCCTAAATTATCTTTATCTGTTGCTCCTTCATTCGTTAAAGTTCCTTCCGGAATGACCATTGTATATTCTTCGGAACCTTCTGTTTTCACTTCAATAGAAAAGTGCTGAACCAAGCGCCAATAACCCATAGAATTGCTTTGTCTTTGTTGTAGGATTACTCCTACCATATCTTGCTCTTCCGGTAGTGTGATGTCAATTATGTATTTATCGAGGAAGATTGCGGGATTCCAGCTACATGCCCAGAAAGTATTAATATTCCCGTCTATCAATGAGTTGACAGGACCTTCACTTTCTTGTACGGATTCGCAAGTGGCTGTCCAGCCCTCTTTATCCTTGGCTTCCCACAACTCCTGAGTGTAGAACTTGACCACATTGAGAGTACCGTTATACTTTTTTACCCATTCTTTTCCGATAACTGATACCGTACCATATTCTACGGTACATTCACCGGAATTTTCCAAGATAAATTCTGCATGACGTATTCCCAAATCAATGTTTTTGGTTTCCACAATATCCTCTCCGAATTTGAATCTGAAAAAGACCTTGTCGGAAGTGGAACTGGTTTTGACCTGAGGCTCTTTCCATTCCAGTATCACTTTACGTCCGCCTTTTGCAGATATGCTCACTGCAAAAATAGAATCGGGAGTACATTGCTTGTAATCCAATGGAGTAATTGAACGGCTTCCCAGAACAATGCGGTTATTGTCATTATTGTAAGCATAGAAATGCAATGTATATTCCTGGTTTACTAAATCTTTGATAACCATCTTTACCGATTCGCCATTTTCGTTGAGAACCGGGTTTCCGTCTTCGTCTTTTACGAATGGAGTAACCAGTTCGCTTCCGTAACGGCTGACGTTGTAAGAACGGGGTTTGTTATCATGGTCTGTAAACTCTATGTGCAGGAAGACAAAGTTATTGTCTTCCGGGTCAGGGGTCCATTCCACTTCGCATCCGCCGTTGATAGGAGTGAGTGCGATGTCGTTGATGTCGATTGTCTGAGGTTTGTTCTTGAAATCATCGTCAGAACAGCTGGCTATTGACAATATTCCCAGACAGGATAAAGCCAAAGCGGTCATATAAATGTATTTTTTCATAACTGATTTTCTTTTCATCTAAATCGTTTAAAGATTAATATCCCGGTGCTTGTATCAGGTTCTCGCTTTTATCTGCTTCTTCATAATAAAGAGGCATTAGGTACAAACGGTCGTCCCATGATACTTCTGTGTATTCGGGCATTACTGTCTCTTGGTTGAATTGTGTAAAAGTCGGCCCTACATAGCCTACCATATTCAATCCGTGAAGTCCCTTGCCCATAATTTCCTTGCCTTTCAACCAGCGTCTCATATCGTAGAAACGGATACCTTCGCCATAGAACTCAACGAATCGTTCCCTGCGTACCCACTCTGTCATGTCGTCTTTGCCCTTGGTTACATCACTTGTTTTTAAGGCATTGATACCTGCGCGGGTACGTACCGGATTGATTGCTTCTAAGAATTTATCTTCTTCTCCTAAGGCTGCATAACACTCTGCCAGGTTCAGATATAGCTCTGCCATACGGATAATGGGACGTGGGGCAGTTAACGAACCGTTGTTGTCCGAGCCGTTTTCGCTATATGCAAGTCCGGGATGAGCCCATTTTTGGCAAAGGAAACCTGTACGGCAATAATCTCTGCTTGAGATGCTGGGATTATATCCTTGTGCTTCCGAATCTCTCATTTTCAGTATGATTGGCGCGTTCTTTACAAGTTTGGTTCCGTATTCTCCGCCGCTGAAAGCCATCCAGGCGTAGAAACGTGGTTCGCGATGGGTATTTAACTTAATGATTTCATTGGCATTGAGTTCTCCTGAGTAAGAGGGTTCACTGTTTATAATGCTTTGTCCGGCAACGTCGTACCATTCGTCCTGAGGATAGAAGCGGCTCTCGTCGGTAATGGGATACCCATCTTTGGTATAGAATTGTTTGATAGCCTCAAGTGTCGGAGATACTCCTGACCATCCGTCCTGCCATGTGTTATCTGTCTTTTTAAACATCCGGCGTGGAAGACAACCATTGACAATGCTGCTTTGGTCGGCAAGCCCCCAGACAACTTCCTGGCATTTGCCGGTAGCATTGGCACGTGAAAGCAAGGCATAACGCATGCGGAATACGTATTTCATAAAGTCCTTTTGGCTGGCATCTACATTTTTCAGTTCGTCGAAATTGGATTCCTGGTAGAGTTCGAGATTCTGGCGCAGGGCGAAATCCAATGCTTCCTTGCAAGCGTCTCTGGCGTCTATCCATTTTTGCTCGCTGTATACAGGGCTGACAAGCTGTTTCCCATACCCAGGAGTTTCCCAACGGGTGTTTTCCCATTTTAACCGTCCTGATTCGTACAGTGTATTTCCGTTCCATTGAGGGGATGCTGCATAAAGAAGTACCCGTGCTTTGATTGCTTTTGCCACCACTTTATCTACACGTCCCCAGTCTCCACCTGTCCAGCGGTCGGGCAGGTTAGGGATTGCCTTATCTATCTGGTCGGTAATGAACTTCGTCACAGCGTCATAGTGCGAGCGTCCCGGCATATCGTCACCCGTCACGTCTGACGGATATGCATGATCCATGATAGGGCAGGGGCCATATTTGCGTAATACCATAAAATGGTAGTAACCTATAAGGAATTCCGCTTCCGCTCTCCATGTGGTGCGTTGTTCGTCTGTCAGGTTGGGGGCTTTGTCCACTATTTCTAAAAATAAGTGGCATGTACGGATAGGGTCATATCCGCAATAACGCCAGGTCCAACCGCCGCCGGTAGCTGACGAGCGTTGGTTGGTTTGTATATTATAGGCGTCTCCGTTCCAGTTGGGCGGAAGTACATATTCGTCGGTGGATGCTACATCTTCGTTGTAGTAGTCCACCGGATTCCATTTTTTCAATCCGCTATAACAAGAATATAGGTAGGCTAATGTAAGTTCCGGCTTTTTGTAAGCGTCGTCAAGGGTAGCTTGTTCTACAGGCACTACATCCAGGTAATTACATGATGTAAGGCTGGTTGTCACTACGGCTGCTCCGATAATGAATTTATAAAGTATATTTGATTTCATATATAGATTACTTATATTTTATACTATTTGAAAAACTTTTCTTAGAAATTGAGTTGCATGCCTATGCTGAAGGTACGTGACAGCGGGTAAGCGTTCCAGCTCAATTCCGGATCCCATAATTTGAATTTACTGAATGTCAGCAGGTTATTCCCAATCAGATAGATACGTCCGTACTTGAAATTATAACCGAGTTCGGCATTTTTAAGGCGCATATATGAGCCGTCGCGCAACCAGTAGCTACTGTTTTGGCGGTTATTGTTTGCGTCGTCACGGTATTCGAGACGGGGATAAGCTGCATCGGGATTGGGATTGGATTCGCTCCAATAATCATCCGCTATAAATTGCAGGACATTCTTGCGGGTGTTTCCGAACGGGTGGATACCGCTGATCATGATTTTCCGCTGTGCCGCCCCCTGGAAGAAGAAACCGAGGTCGAATTTTTTGTAGCGTATGGTGGAACCGAAGCCATACATGATGCCCGGAGTAGAACCATAAGGAGAAAGTTCGCATTGGTCGGAACCGTCTATCATTCCATCTCCATTCATGTCCTTATATTTAATATCACCCGGCATTGGTGAGTTACCGAATTTTTGTGTCGGGCTGTTATCAATATCTGCCTGGTCAACGAAAAGGCGTTCGGCAACGTATCCCCATGTGCCGTTCAGAGATTTTCCGTCATGGCGGCGATATTCTTCTGCACGATATGCTTCATCAGAATATATCTGGGTGGCACGGTTATATGTAAACGTACCCCTCAAGTCGAAACTCCAGTTTTTACCAATTTCTTGTACATAATTCATGGCAAGTTCCAATCCTTTGTTTTCCACTTTACCGATAGATGCCCATGGTTTGGCGTTTTCGTATCCCAGATATTCAGGAAAACGTTCACGACGGAGCAGGATATTGCTTCTGTTATCTTTAAAGATATCGACAGTCAAAGATAGTTTGCTGAATAATTCGAGGTCAACACCTAAGTTTAGTTTTTCCGCCCGTTCCCAGGTTGCATTCGTTACGCCATATTGTGTAACGGCAGGACCTTTGTAAGTAACATTCATATCTACTCCAGTAGTGTATTGGTGATTGTCATCATTCAGGTTTACATTAGTCAGATAAATGAAGTGGGGACCTTCAGCTCCGGTACGTATATCTTTCGTTCCCGTTTCATCGTTACCAACCAATCCCCACGAACCTCTGATTTTAAGGTTTGTGATAATTCTATTTATTGGTTCGAAGAATTTTTCATTGCTGATGACCCAGCCCGCTGCAAAGGAAGGGAACATCTCGAAGCGGTGACCGGAAGCCAAACGTTCCGTTCCGTTATAACCGAAATTAGCCTCGAACAAGTAACGCTGGTCATAAGCATAGGTGAAACGACCGGATATTCCCTGATTACGGGTTGGCAATGGATTGACGCGGTATTCACGTTGTAGGTAGAGTAACATCGCTGATAAGTCGTGGATGCCTTTGAAATTGCGTGACCACTCCAAGGCTGCCTGAAACTGGAAAGTACGGTCGGCAGATTTCTCTGGATCCGATTGAGTGATGAAATCCTTTCCACTAGTACCTACACGTTCCAGGGTATAGTTTGCTGCTTCAGAGTCATATGGATCATAAGAACCTGGTTTTGCCATGTAATAATAAGGTTCGATCGTACGGGTGAAGTAAGACTTCGACCAGTTTTTAAAACTAATTAATCCGGTCAGCTTAAGTCCTTTGGTGATAAAGTCCAACTCCTGTTCTGCTTTGACTGTGGTTAGGATGGTTGATTGAAAATCTTCTCCATAAGTGGTCATTAAGTCTGCATATGGATTTTTGTATAACAAGTCACCTGTATAGAATGCATTACCGAATAACATATGATCAACTCCGGAAGGAGCGACACTGCTTGGATAGTAAGCGGGGAAGTTAACAGGATTGGCCGATAACATTTCTGCAAATAAATCGGTTGTACTGGTTTTCGGACCGCCGCTATTGCGGAGTTGAGCATTCATTCGTAATTGTATTTTTGTAGTAGGAGTGAGTTTATAATCCACGTTACTTTGGAAAGTATAACTCCATACGTTTACGTTATTGTCAAATGAATAAAGTTTCTTGTTATTTAAGACACCGGAGTCGTGGTTTGCTTGCAAACTCAAGTAGTAGTTTGCCTTTGAACCACCGCCGCTGACATTGATGTTTGCCCGTTGGCTCATAGACATATTCTTGAACATCAGGTCTTTCCAGTTGACATTGGGATATACGTACGGATTCTTGTTGGCACGGGTGTTGTTAATCTGCTCCTGTGTGTAAAGCAGGCCGTCATAAGTTCCGGTACGGGTATAACGTGCTTCGTTTGCCATTTCCATGTAGGTGACTCCGTCTACAAAGTCAGGGAAGCTCATAGGCACATTGAATGAGTTTTCCACACTGACATTGATACGGGTCTTTTCGTTTTCCTTTCCGGATTTTGTCGTCACCAGCATTACACCGTTTGCACCGCGTGCACCATAGATTGCCGTGGCGGAAGCATCTTTCAGAATAGAAAAGCTTTCAATGTTTTCGGCAGGAATATAATTCAGGTCTGTGGAACTGATTTCCACTCCATCTAGCATAATTAATGGAGTGGCACGTCCGCCAAATGTTCCGATACCGCGAATATAGAACTGTGAAGCGTCTTTGCCAGGTTCACCACTGGAAGTAGTGGCGATTACACCTGCCAGACGTCCGCCGAAAGAGTTGGTTAGCGAAGATGTAGGAACTTTCAGCGAAGCGGCCTTGATGTTAGTGATAGAGCCTACTACAGATACCTTTTTCTGCGTTCCGAATCCTACGACCACTACTTCATTCAGTAACTCGCTGTCGGATGGTAATTCGATTTTTATGACTCCCATGTCCTCAACGGCTTGTTCTACTGTCTTATACCCCATATATGATACTACCAACACATCTTTACTGCTGTTGACGCTGATACTGAAATTACCGTCCAGGTCAGTGATAGTACCGACATCGGTTCCTTTTATTTTTACGTTTGCGCCGACTAAGGTTTCTTTTGTATTCGCATCAAATACTGTACCCGTCACAGTACGCTTCTTTTGTTTGGTTTGCTGAGGTGTTACCGGAGCGCTTTTTACTTTTAAAACGACTTCATTGCCATTAATCATATATTCTACATTCGTATTCTTGAATATTTCATTCAAGACTTTCTCAATAGAACCCTTACAATCAATGTTCTTTTTACTCATTTCTTTGAGCAATGTCGCGTTGTAGAAAAAGACGTAATTACTGTGTCTTTCAATTTGTTGAATTGCTTCTTTGACACTGAGGGATTCTCCTTTCACTGCTATTTGCCCATAAGCGGCAAACAAAGTAATCGGATAAAGCAACAGTGCCAAGATGATACATTTTACGTACCGTTGCTTGGTTGAGAATGTTTTGTTCTCCATGCTTTTAGATTTTTAGTTATTTAAATGATTAATAAAAAAGATATTAGTAAATGAGAATTTCTTCTCCTTTTTTCTCGACTTTCAAGCTCATGCTGTAACATAGTTTCTTGATTACATTTTCTAAAGGCTCATCATGGTAGAGGCTTCCCGAATATTTATATTTCTTATTTACATCTTTGCCAAGAGTGATTTGCGAATCATATCTGTCGTTGATAATTTCTATTAATTGCGCCAGTGTGATGTCCGTAAACAGATACCGTCCGTTCTCCCAATTCATATGTTCTACTTTTTCCATTGTTATGTCTGCAGTCTCCGGGTCATAGATTATTTTATCCAACGGATTCATGGCGATACATTGGTTGGTGGACTGGATATTGAATTCTACTTCTCCTTCAAACAGGGTTATTTCATTTTTATTGTACTTGTTCTTTTTGATTTGGAAGGAAGTGCCTTTTACTTCAATAAATGCTTTAGGAATATGTACTATAAAATGCTGTTTCTTTCCTTTGGTAACATCGAATAATGCTTCGCCTTCCAACCAAACTTCCCTTTGGCTTCCGAAGTTTTGTGCGTAGCGTATATTGCTGCCTGTTTTCATCCATACTTTCGAACTGTCAGGAAGCATATACATCAGGGCTTTGTCGGCAGTGAAACTGATATATTCGGTTGTACTTTCCCAATTTTGTTTTAAAAGCCATAAACTTCCCGCTATAACAAACAAGATGATGGAAGCGGCAGCAACAAAGCGTTGGAAGGAGAGTTGATAGCGGGGTGGTTTTGCCGGCTTTCTACATTCTTCCAGACGTTTCCATACCCGTTCTCCCATTTCCCGGTCTTCGGGACTTTCCGCAGCATGTCTCCATTGCCGTTTCATCCTTTCTTCTACCGATTTGTGTTGAGACAGCTTTTCTTTTTCTTCCCAACTGAGTTGGTCAGTCAGTAAGCCTTTAATTAATCTGTTTACCTCTTTTTTTTCCATTCTTTTTCTGCTTATCTACATTAAATACTCGCAACTATATTTTAACCCTCCCTTAAAAAGAACTTTTTTTTCGGAAGGGTGAATTTTATGTTTGAATTGGGGACTTTTGGTATGGTATAGAGGAATAATTGGGGATGGGCGTATAATAATTTTAGCGTTTATATACTAATATTTAATATTAGTACTTATATTTGCGCCTGTAATTAATAAATCTTATGACAGACCGTGAATTGATAGCTGCACTGAAAAAAGGTGATAATGATGCGTTTTCCATTATTTATAAAAGGTATTGGGGGAAGGTTTGTAACTTTTCACGGCTTTATATTACTTCGGATGCCGATATTGAAGATATTGTCCAACAGGTATTTCTGAAACTCTGGAATTATCGTGAATCTTTAAAAGAAAATGAAAGTTTTGAGGGATTTCTTTTTATAGCCACCCGCAATCTTATCTTTAGCCATATGCGGAAAAGCTTTAATGAGAACGCTTATAAACTTACCGTTTTGGATACTATCACTGACAATGAGAATGATTGGCATGGGATTCAAGAGGAGATAGAGGCGCATGAATTGGGAGAATACATTGAACAATTGTTGGCGGAGCTTTCTCCCCGCCAACAGGAAATATTCCGATTGAGCCGTAAGGAAGGGTGCACCAACCGTGAAATCGCAGAGAAACTTGCTATTTCAGAGAAGACGGTGGAAAAGAATATGACTATCACTCTGCGTTTCTTAAAAGAGAACATACGCTTGTTGATTATCTTCTTGAGTGTATAGGGTATAAAAAGAAGAGGACTGCCTCACGGCACCCCTCCACTGCAAACTTAAAACAACCAACAAAAGAAATAGATAATCTCTATTCCATGCCCGATGATTTTTTCTTCATCGGGCATTTTCTTTTTTTATCTTACGAATAATAGTTCCCTGTATTTCGGAAGCGTCCACATTTGATTGTCGACAATGAGTTCCAACTTGTCGATGTGGTAACGGATTTCTTCCAGTGCCGGAGCGATGGTGTCATGGTAGGCAATGGCTTTCTCACGTTCGCTTTCAATTTTGTTCGCCACTTTACGGGCTTCCACCATTGCGTCCACATGCTCTTTGATGAAGGCTGTACGGTCGGCAATCTCTTCGATAAGTTCCAGGTTCTTGGCAGATAACTTGGCTGCCTTTTCTGCCGGGAACAGGGATTGCATCTTATAGACGTTATTAATCAAATCCGTTTGATACTGAGTTGCTACCGGGATGATATGGTTCATTGCCAGGTCACCCAATACACGGGCTTCAATCTGAATCTTTTTCGTGTAAGTTTCCCATTTCACTTCGTTACGGGCTTCCAGTTCTTTCTTTGTCATTACACCGGTAGCTTCGAACATGGCAATCGTTTCCGGTTTCAGATAGTTGTCGAAGATGACAGGAACACTCGTTTCACAATCCAGACCGCGGCGGGCAGCTTCTTCTTTCCATTCGTCACTGTAACCGTTGCCGTCAAAGTGGATGGCTTTGCACTCTTTGATGTATCCGCGGATAATCTCAAGGATGGCGGATATCTTCGGTTCTCCTTTTTCAATCAGGGCGTCTACATCTTTCTTGAATTTCGACAACTGATGAGCTACGGCAGAGTTCAATGCAATCATGGCGGAAGCACAGTTTGCTTCGGAACCTACGGCACGGAACTCGAAACGGTTGCCGGTGAAGGCGAAAGGAGAGGTGCGGTTACGGTCGGTATTGTCAATCAGCAATTCGGGTATCTGCGGAATATCCAGCTTCATGCCTTGCTTGCCGCTGAGGCTGATTAGGTCATCCTTTGTACTGTTTTCTATATGATCCAATACCTGAGACAACTGTTTGCCCAGGAAAGAGGAAATGATTGCCGGCGGCGCTTCATTCGCTCCCAGACGGTGGGCGTTGGTGGCACTGGAGATGGATGCTTTCAGTAATCCGTTATGATGATAAACTGCCATCAATGTGTTTACTACAAACGTAACGAAACGCAGATTGTCTTCAGGGGTCTTGCCCGGTCCCATTAATAAGATGCCTGTGTCAGTTCCCAATGACCAGTTATTGTGCTTGCCGGAACCGTTGACACCTTTGAACGGCTTCTCATGAAGCAGTACACGGAAACCATGACGACGGCTTACTTTGCGCATCAACGACATAATCAATAAGTTATGGTCATTGGCTAAGTTACATTCTTCGAAGATAGGAGCCAGTTCAAACTGGTTGGGTGCAACCTCGTTGTGACGGGTCTTTACAGGGATACCCAATTTCAAGGCTTCAATTTCGAGGTCTTTCATAAATGCTGCTACACGGGTAGGAATAGCACCGAAATAATGGTCTTCCAACTGCTGGTTCTTGGCGCTGTCGTGCCCCATTAATGTACGGCCTGTCATTAACAAGTCCGGGCGTGCGGCGTATAAACCTTCGTCCACTAAGAAATATTCCTGTTCCCAACCCAGGTAGGCGACTACTTTCTTCACTTCCGGATTGAAATAGTGGCAAACGTCTACGGCTGCCTTATCTACGGCACGAAGTGCTTTCAATAGGGGAGCTTTGTAGTCGAGGGCTTCACCGGTATATGCGATGAATACGGTCGGGATACAAAGAGTGTCGTCGACGATAAATGCAGGAGATGAAGGATCCCAGGCACTGTATCCACGGGCTTCGAACGTATTGCGGATACCGCCGTTCGGGAAAGAGGAAGCATCCGGCTCCTGCTGTACAAGCAGCTTGCCTGTGAATTCTTCCATCATACCGCCTTTGCCGTCATGTTCAACAAAGGCGTCATGCTTTTCTGCCGTGCCTTCGGTCAGCGGTGCAAACCAGTGTGTGTAATGAGTGACACCCATTTCGATGGCCCATTTCTTCATGCCGGCCGCTACCTCGTCGGCAATGCTGCGGTCTAGCGGAGCACCATTGTCAATAGCGTCAATCAGTGCATTGTACACCTTACTCGGAAGGTACTTGAACATTTTCTCCTTGTTGAATACGTACTTGGCGAAATACTCCGACGGACGTTCGGCAGGGGTTGCTACCTCAACCGCTTTCTTCTTGAAAGCAGTTTCTACTACTCTGAATCTTAGTTTTGACATAATACCTAATTTGATTTGTTGTTAAATATGTTAGAGCAAATAATCTTTCTCTGTATGGTTCCCGGGAAGGCGACCAAACCCGCCCGGGATAGAAATCTGTTTTTAAATCTATATAGTCTGTTTTTATTGGTTTACAAGAAGACGTTTTTAGTTGTAAGCTGACTCCCCGTGTTCGTAAATATCAAGTCCTTCTTCCTCGATACGTGCCGGAACGCGCAGACCGTGAATTTTATCGAGAGCCTTGAAGATGATGAATCCCATACCTGCCGCCCAAGCTCCGACTATAAGTGCTCCGAAGATTTGTGCTCCGAGAAATCCGAAACCATATCCGTAGAACAACCCTTCGCTGGTGGAGAAGAAACCTGTGAGAATGGTTCCTAAGAAACCGCAAACACCATGTACGGAAGAAGCACCTACCGGGTCGTCGATTTTCAGGACTTTATCAATAAAGTCTACCGAGAATATCATCACAATGCCACAGATAGCACCAATCAGCACGGCTCCTGCGGGAGATACGACATCGCATCCGGCGGTGATACCTACCAAGCCTGCCAATACACCATTCAGTGTCAATGACAAAGAGGGCTTTCCATATTTCATCCAACTGATTACCAAGGCGAAGAAACCACCCGCACAAGCTGCAAGATTGGTTGTCAGGAATACATGTGAGATTGCGTTTGCATCTGCTTCGGTACTTGCTGCCAACTGGGAACCGGGGTTGAATCCGAACCATCCGAACCAAAGGATAAATACACCCAATGCGGCAATAGTCAGGTTATGTCCCGGAATAGCTCTGGATTTACCGTCTTTTCCATATTTGCCGATACGTGGGCCTAGAATGGCGGCACCTACCAAAGCAATCCATCCACCTACCGAGTGAACAACAGTGGAACCTGCAAAATCATGGAAGGTCGTTCCGAAAAGGTTCATCATAAAAGAACCTGCTTCACTGTTCATCAGCCAACCGCCGCCCCAAGTCCAATGACCGGAAATCGGGTAAATCAGTACACTGATGAAGATTGTATAAATCAAATACATGGAGAATTTGGTGCGTTCTGCCATTGCTCCTGATACGATGGTAGCGGCAGTGGCACAGAATACGGTCTGGAAAATAAGGAATCCTTCTTTAGGCAGCCCGTTATCCATGAAAGACAGGTCGAAGAAGTGGGGCATCCCGATGAATCCGCCTGCGCCGAACATCAGTCCGAAACCGATAAACCAGTAAAGCAAAGAACCGAACATGAAATCTACAAAGTTCTTCATCAGAATATTGGCAGTATTCTTCACTCTGGTGAAACCTGCTTCTACTAAGGCAAATCCCGGCTGCATGAAGAATACGAGCATAGCTGCAAGTAACATCCAAACCGTATTTAATCCTAAAGCCAGTTCACCGATAGTATCCGGGGCTTCTGCCGTAGATTCGGCTGGGAGTGCTGAAAGTTCAGTTATTGTCTCTGTTATTGCTGCAACAGTATCGGTAGCGGCTGTGTCTTGCGCTGACAAATCCATAGCAAAACAGCATACCATGAACATAGTAGTGGCTATCCATGGCTTTACGAAGCCATGACTTTTATATTTTGTATCCATAATAATTATCTTATTTAATACCTTTATAAATTAGTTATAATCCGCAAGAAAACCTGGGTGCGGCACCTTGTCGCTAGCGTTCTTGTTCGGCGTTATAGAGCGCTATGTCGCCCCGTTCGGCAGTGCGGATGCGGATGGCATCCTCGATGGGGATGACGAAGATACGTCCATCGCCGATTTCTCCGGTTTGTGCAGCCTTGATAATGGCTTGTACCGTCTTTTCTGCATTTTTGTCGCGTACGACAATAGAGATAAGTATTCGTTCGATGGTGCTGGTGTCATAGACTACGCCACGATAGATACGTCCCTGGCGAGCTTTCCCAATACCTCTTACGTCATAGTAAGAGAACCATTCGATGTCCGCTTCGAGAAGGGCGTCTTTCACGTCCTCGAATTTGGTTTTACGGATAATAGCTTCAATCTTTTTCATATACCTTAAATTATTAGTGTTGACCAGTAAAAGAAAGAGGTATAGGGCAGTGGTAGCCATAGCAGGTTACCATACAACAAACCGATAAAATCTAAACTCTAACTACCTTCCCTATACACTCCTTTTGATATTTTAAATTCTCTCTCTCTTAAAAACTTAGTCCGAATGTGAAATAAGCTCCTTCCGTGCGTGGATTGACTGATACCTTGGCGAATACCGGTACGGAGAAGGAATCGGTAATCTTGATGTCCTTGGAAGCTCCGAGGCTGACATCGGAAACACAGAACCCGCTTGTATAGCCATTATAGAAAGTCGTTTCCCAAGGTACCACGCCCAAATCTACTGTCCAGTCAAGACCACCCAATTTGAACGGTGCGCTGAGTGCGAGATAGGAAGAATAAGCTCTTTTGCCGTTTTCTTTCACACCGTCAGCACCAGCAAAGTTCGTGTACCAGTTGACGGACAGCAGACCGAAATCATATCCCACTTGTGCTTCAAATACATGAGCCGTAGAATGGGCTCCATACTTAAAATACTTGTTGGTTGAATAAACCGTTTCTCCCTCATCGTCTATACCTGTCGCTACCTGGGTATTAAACCAATAATCTGTTACCGAAACGCTAAAACCACCTATTGAGTAACCGAGAGTCAAATCAAACTCTTTCGTGTCTGCCGGTTCGAACCCTACAGAACCCCATGCTCCGAGTGAGAAACCTTTGTAAGTAATCCCCAGTGAAGGTTGGATGCTGACTCCGCCCAAATCCTGGCCACGCCAGATGTAACCGCTTACCAAGTCTGCTCCTACCGAAGCTTCTAGTTTGTCTTGTGCCATCGTTGCGGATGGTACGAGCCCTGACAGTAATAATGCTACTGTTATTACCCCCTTGTTTTTGTTAATCGTCGTTTTCATCGTCTTTTTACCTTTAAAAGTTAGAAAAATGTGGATGTACGGTCCATGTATATAGTAGCGCGCGAAATACTATCAAATAAATTAAGAATTACTGGTTGTGAATGAGCCGGGGGAAGTCATTCCGAATTCTTAAAGCCAGTTTTTTATTCTTCTCATAGCTTCAATGCAGTCGTTGCGTTCGCCGAAAGCGGTCAGACGGATATATCCCTCGCCACTTGGCCCGAAGCCCACACCGGGAGTACCGACAACATTGGCTTCATACAACATCTGTTCAAAGAATCGCCATGAGGATAGGCCATTC
Source organism: Bacteroides sp. RTP21281st1_H5_RTP21281_210402 (assembly GCF_040918965.1). Lineage (NCBI taxonomy): Bacteria > Pseudomonadati > Bacteroidota > Bacteroidia > Bacteroidales > Bacteroidaceae > Bacteroides > Bacteroides sp. RTP21281st1_H5_RTP21281_210402. The sequence continues at coordinate 135,057 of NZ_JBCOWR010000004.1, forward strand.
GGAGTTTTCACCCATAAATAGGGAGCGTTCACTCCGCCGTAAACTTTCAATCCGGTAGCTTCCAGCCCTTCCTTCATGATTTTTGCGTTGGTCATATAATAATTTATCGTTTCTTTAATCTGTGCCTTGCCTTCCGCACTGTAAACAGCTTCTGCAGCCCGTTGGGTGATGTAGGAAGTGCCGTTGAACTTGGTGCATTGGCGGCGGTTCCATAATCTGTTGAGCGGGATGCGGTCACCTTCCAACGTTGCGGCAGTAAGCTCTTTCGGTACTACCGTGTATCCACAACGTACTCCGGTGAATCCTGCTGTCTTTGAGAAACTACGGAATTCAATGGCGCATTTCTTCGCCCCTTTAATTTCGTAAATAGAGTGGGGGACGTTTTCGTCCTGGATATACGCTTCGTATGCGGCATCAAACAGGATTAACGTGTCGTTAGACAAAGCATAGTCCACCCATTTCTTCAGTTCCGGTTTGGTCAGTGTTGTGCCGGTCGGGTTGTTCGGATAGCAGAGATAAACAATATCTATCCGTTTGTCCGGGATTTCAGGAATGAAGTTGTTTTCACTCGTACAGGGCATATATGTGACATTGCTCCATTTACCCGTTTCCTCTTCCAGTACTCCGGCACGTCCGCACATGACGTTACTGTCAATATATACCGGATAAATAGGGTCTGTAACGCCTACGCTATTGTCATGGCGAAGAATATCACCTATATTCCCGGTATCGCTTTTAGCTCCGTCGCTGACAAATATTTCGGAAGCGGAAAAGTGAATCCCGCGTGGGGCGAAATCATTCTTTATAATTGCTTCAATCAAAAAATCATATCCCTGTTCAGGACCATATCCGCGGAATGTATCTTTATTGGCAAGTTCTTCTACCGCTTTGTGCATTGCTTCGGTACAGGCTTTGGGAAGCGGCTGAGTAACATCGCCGATACCTAGCCGGATGATGTCCTGTTTGGGATGCGTTATCCTGAAAGTATTTACCTTTTTCGCTATATCCGAGAACAAGTAACTTCCCGGCAATTTCAAAAAATGTTCGTTTACTAATGCCATATTGTGATTGTTTTAAGTTTCTATCCGTATTCATTCTCAATTCGCTGTTCTCATCTCTCCATTCTCACCTCTCAACTTCTTCAATTTCCCCATCGAAAACTTTGGTTGCCGGTCCTGTCATCCATATATGTCCTGAGGCTTCGTTCCATTCAATGATGACTGTGCCGCCGTCCATTATTATATTGCTTTTTCTTCCTGCAAGTCCGTTGATGAAGGCAGCTACTGCTGTAGCGCAAGCACCTGTTCCGCAAGCTTGGGTAATTCCCGAACCTCTTTCCCAGACTCTCATCCGTATGGTATCTTTGCCGACAATTTGTGCAAACTCCACATTTGTTCTGTCAGGAAAAAGAGGGTCGTTTTCTAATTCAGGACCGATTTCCGGTAAGTTAATCCGGGTTATATCATCCACAAAAGTAACTAGATGAGGATTTCCCATGGATACTTTAGTTGACCGGAAAGGATATTTCCCTTCCCAATGTACTTCTTCCGTTTCCAGCGGACTGCCCATATCTACTGTCACTGCTGTAACTGTTTTTCCTTCTACGTGAAGTTTCAGTATTTTAATACCTGACAGCGTTTCCAGTGTGATTTCAGTTTTATCGGTCAAACCGTATTCATATACGTATTTGCCTACGCAACGGCTACCGTTTCCGCACATCATCGCTTCCGAACCGTCAGCATTGAAAATACGCATGCTGAAATCAGCCTTATCAGAACTTCCAATCAATATAAGTCCGTCACTCCCAATTCCTGTATGAAACTTGCTCCATTCGATTGCTTTCTTTTCAGGCTCTTCTATCGGATATTGGGTAGTGTCTACATATATGTAGTCATTTCCCGCTCCATGCATTTTGGTGAACTTAATCCTGTTTGTCATTTTGACTTATATTTATTGGTTGTTGTATCCTTTTGTTTTATTACGATGCAAAGGTATGACTTTTTGTTTTATGTTTTGTTGAAAAGTATATCTAATATCTATTTATTTTTAATGAACTTTCAATCGCTTAGTATGTAGCTATATATGCTTATAAATTGAAATTATACACATCTGTATATTGATAAATTGTTATTTGGGTGAGCGGTTTTGCATATTCTTTCATAATATATAAAGAATATTTAGCCTGGATAATCCGAAGAACCTTTTCCTATATCCGTTGTTTTAGCACTATACTTAACATAAAAATGCAGAAATATGAATATAGAAAAACAATTAGAAACGGCAGTAAGGACCAATCATTTGGTGTTGCTTGTGTTTTATGCCGACTGGTCGCCTCATTACGAATGGATAGGACCGATACTTCGTACTTATGAAAAGAGGACGATTGAATTAGTAAAGGTAAATGTTGGAGAGAATAAAGCAATCGCCGATGCGCACAATATAGATACTGTTCCGGCATTCCTCTTATTGCATAAAAGAAATGAACTTTGGCGGCAAGTAGGAGAATTGACGGTGGAAGAGTTGAAAGAGGTGCTGGATGATTTCAGATGAATTGGCTGTAATATTTTATTGGTGTTTGTGGAAATACGGATGTTCTCTCCAATGTCAAATGAATGATTTGGCAAATATTTGATTATTAATGTATTATGAATAGCTGTTTTTTCTTTTAAAGCAACGGGTGGTTCCTTTAAAAGGAACCACCCGTTGCACACCGAGGAATGCCCTCTTCCTTTAAAAGGAATGCTCCGTTGCTTTAAGCTCGGATACTAAATGATTAAATATGTCTTGATTTATTGTTGCTTAAGCTCTTTCTGCAATATAACCGGCTCATTGGTAGTAATAAAGTCTGCTTTATTCTCAATCAGCCATTTCATGTCTTCTGCCTCATCCACTGTCCACACATTGACTTTCAAGCCAAGGTCATGCGCTTCCTTAATCCATTCGGGATGTTTTTTTATTACGCCGAAGTGATAGTCAAGTCCCGCAGCACCGAGCTCTTTTAATTCTTTCGGAGATAAGTCGCCATTCAGATAGAATACCGGGGTTCCGGCTGGTGCCAGGCGGATAAATTCTTTCATGGCGTGCAGAGAGAAAGTGATATATTCCATGCGGCTTTCCAATCCCATACTTTTTACCATAGCCACAATTTCCTGCACAGCTTTTGTCTCACGCTTCTTGGTACTGTGTGCTTTGAGTTCGAGTATTAATTGGGCATTGCATTTTTTTCCTGCTTCCAAATATTGTTTTAAACTAGGCAGGTTTTCTCCGTTGGAGAGTTTCAGCCCGGTCAGTGCATCCCCTTTGGAATATTCCATCGGTCGCATTTTATAAACGGGATCATGATTGACAACCAGTTTGTTATCTTTGGCAATCCATACATCAAATTCTGAACCGTAGCACCCGATGGAATCTGCTTTTTGAAGCGCGGTAATACTGTTTTGTGATGAACCCGGGGTTTTCCAATAACCACGGTGGGCAATTACTTTTGTCTGTGCCTGCATACAGCAAGCAGTTACTAAAAGGGCAGAAGCCATCATCATTTTCTTTAAATTCATTTGTCTGGTCTTTAAAAGGTTTAATAGATTTAATTGGGTTTGGCTTCAAAAGTATAAAAAAGAAAACGCAAATCAGACAATAATATGCTAATCTGCGTTAATCTTAGGGATTTTAGAATAGAAATGCTACAAAAGAATAACAGAAATAATCCATTCTATTACTTTTCGACAAATTAAGTATAGGCTTCTTCATGTATTCCTTTTACTGCGCGTCCGCTTGGTTCGTTCAGGTTTCTGAAAGAAATATCCCATGCCAGCGCTTCTGCCGTAGAGCAGGCTACGCTGGGAACACTCGGTACGCTGCGAGCCGCACTTTCACTGGGGAAATGTTCTTCAAAGATGCTGCGGTAATAATATTCTTCCTTGTTTTGCGGAATATTGATGGGGAAACGTTCGGCTGCATGTGCCATTTGTTCGTCACTTACGGCAGCGGTTGTTATTTCTTTCAATGTATCAATCCAGGAATATCCCACACCGTCACTGAACTGCTCTTTCTGTCTCCATGCCACGCTTTCCGGCAGCATATCGGCGAAAGCCTCACGTACGATTCTTTTTTCAATATCCTTTCCGGGGCACATTTTGGCTTTCGGATTCAGCGTCATTGCCACATCAAGAAACTCTTTATCAAGGAAGGGGACACGTCCTTCTACTCCCCAGGCAGATAAACTCTTATTAGCCCGGAGACAGTCATACATATGTAATTTTGAAAGTTTGCGTACTGTTTCTTCGTGGAACGCCTGTGGAGTAGGGGCTTTGTGAAAATAGAGATAACCGCCGAAAACTTCATCAGCACCTTCACCACTCAACACCATTTTGATACCCATGGACTTGATGACACGTGCCAGCAAATACATGGGAGTGGAAGCCCGCACAGTAGTTACATCATACGTCTCGATGAAATAGATAACGTCACGAATCGCATCCAGTCCTTCCTGCACGGTGTAGTTTATTTCATGATGCACCGTTCCGATATATTCGGCAACCTCACGAGCCTTTATCAAATCGGGCGCACCCTTCAGACCGATGGCAAAAGAGTGAAGCTGCGGCCACCAGGCATCGCTTGCTCCGTCTGTTTCTATACGTTTGGCTGCATATTTCTTGGCGATAGCGGAAATGACGGAACTGTCCAGGCCACCGGAAAGAAGTACTCCGTAAGGTACATCACTCATCAACTGGCGATGAACGGCATCTTCTAACGCTGTTTTTACATCAGCGGTACGGGCATTGTTATCTTTTACAGTTTCATATTCTGTCCAGTCACGCGAATACCAGCGTTTCATCTTTCCTTCTTTACTGTAATAGTAATGTCCGGGAAGGAATACTTCGTATTCGTCACAAAATCCTTCAAGCGCTTTCAGTTCGCTGCCGAAGTAGACTTTTCCCTCTTTGTCCTTACCTATATATAAAGGTATAACGCCGATAGGGTCACGGGCAATCAGGAACTCATCTTTCTCTTCGTCATAAAGGACAAAGGCAAAGATACCACTGATGTCTTCCAGAAAATGAATACCTTTATCTTTATAAAGGGCAAGAATGATCTCACAATCACTGCCTGTCTGAAAATCATATCTCCCGGCGTACTTTGCACGAATATCACGGTGGTTGTAGATTTCACCGTTTACGGCGAGCACCTGTTTCCGGTCGGGCGAATATAAGGGTTGACCGCCACTTTGCGGGTCGACAATGGAAAGACGTTCGTGTGCTAGGATGGCACTTCCGCCTACATAGATTCCGCTCCAGTCCGGTCCGCGATGACGGATTTTCTGGGCCATTTTCAGTGCTTTATCCCTTAGCTCTTTGGTCTGAACTTTTATATTGAGTATACCTGCTATTCCACACATAACTTTAATTTTTGGTTGTTAAATAAGCATCTATTTCCGCAGCCGCTTTCCGTCCGCCTGCCATGGCACGTACTACCAAACTGGCTCCGGTAGCTGCATCTCCGGCAAGGAATACATTATCGGCAAATTGCGGTTGTTCCGGTTTCAAGAATCCCATAGCCAGCAATACCATATCCGCCTCGATTACCTCTTTTTTTCCGGTAGGTTTCATTGTCGGGCGCCCGCCGTCTGTTGCCGGAATCCATTCTACCTCTTCCACCTCTACACCTGTCACCTTTCCGTTCTTTCCGAGGAATTGATTGGAAGCCAGGCACCAATGGCGTGTGCAACCTTCTTCATGGCTTGAAGTCGTCTTGAAGACTACCGGCCATTGCGGCCACGGGGTAGCGGGATTGTAGCCAACGGGTGGTTTCGGCATGATTTCAATTTGAGTGACACTGGCAGCTCCTTGACGCACACTGGTTCCGATACAGTCAGAACCGGTATCACCACCGCCAATCACAAGTACTTTCTTTCCTTTGGCATTCACTAACTTGTCTTTAGGGAAAGTCTGACCTTCCAAAATCCTGTTTTGTTGAGCCAACATTTCTAGGGCGAAGTGAATGCCTTTCAGTTCCCGTCCCGGAATACTCAAATCCCGTGCTGTCGGTGTTCCCGTACAGATGCAGTAAGCGTCGAAACCTTCCGGCAAATGATTGACATCTATTTCCACACCCATCTCAAACTGAATACCCTCTGCCGCCAATATTTTCATGCGTCGGTCGATTACGTTTTTATCCAGTTTGAAGTTGGGAATACCGAAGCGCAGCAATCCGCCGGGTGCTTCGTCTTTATCAAATAATGTGACGCTATATCCTTTCAGGTTCAACTGGTTGGCTACGACCAATCCGGCAGGGCCTGCACCAATTACTGCAACTTTCTTTCCATTTCTTTCGGGAGTTTGTATATGTATATATCCTTCACGGAAAGCAGCTTCCACAATCGCCGCTTCATTCTCACGGATAGTCACCGGTTGGTCACACGAAAGTTTCAACACGCATGATTTCTCGCAAAGAGCCGGGCAGATACGCCCCGTAAATTCCGGAAAATCGCAAGTAGACGATAACACTTCATACGCTTCCCTCCATTTGCCCCTGTACAACGCATCCTGCCATTCAGGTTGTTTATTCCCTATCGGACACGCCCAGTGACAGAAAGGTACACCGCAATCCATGCAGCGCGAAGCCTGCAACTTACGGCTATTCGTATTCAATGTCTGTTCCACCTGACTATAGTCAGTGATTCGCTCGCTCACAGGACGGTATCCCGCCTCTTGTCGAGGTATATTTAGAAATGCTTTAGGATCTCCCATAATTTTAGTGATTAGTGATTAATGATTAGTGATTAACGGTTGGTGATTAATGTTTAGTGATTAGTGCATCTTTATAGCTTCCCTTCATTAATCACTAATCACTAAACCGTTAATCACTACCTAATAGTCTCTTTGCATGTCTGCGATTTTTTGTTGTAGCTTTCTCATTTGTTCTTCCTGCAATACCTTTTTGTATTCGATGGGTACTACTTGGATGAATTGGTCTACGTAGTGATTCCAGTCATCGAGCATGGTTCGTGCCAGTTTGGAACCTGTGTACAGGTAGTGTTGACGAATCAGTTCGTGTAATTCTTTCCGGTAGCCGGCTTCTTCGATAAGAGATAATTCTACCATTTCCATATTACAGAAATAATCGAAGTTCCCGTCTTTGTTCCATACATACGCTACACCACCACTCATGCCGGCTGCGAAGTTACGTCCGGTTTGTCCGAGAACTACTACACGGCCACCGGTCATGTATTCGCAACAGTGGTCGCCTACACCTTCTACTACGGCGACAGCACCCGAGTTGCGCACGGCAAAACGTTCACCTACACGGCCATTGATATATACTTCCCCGCTTGTAGCGCCGTAAAGCAAGGTGTTACCTGCTATTGTGTTCTTGTCAGCTTCGAAGTTACTGCGGATCGGGGGCAGTACGGCGATACGTCCGCCACTCAAACCTTTACCCAGATAATCGTTCGCTTCACCTTCCAGTTTAAAGTTGACACCCGGCACAAGGAACGCACCGAAAGACTGACCTGCCGAACCTTTGAACTTCACGTTTAGCGTATGTTCCGGTAATCCCCTGGCGCCCTGCTTTTTCGCAATCACTCCTGAAAGCATAGCGCCTATTGCCCGGTCTGTATTCGCAATCGTATATTCCAACGAAATTTCTTTCTCGTGTTCGATGGCATCCCGGGCAGCATCAATGATAGCTACATCTTTAACAGTAGAAATTCCATGATCCTGGTCGATGACGTGACGGATAGCGGCACTGTTGTCAATGCGTGCCAGCATCTTCGTGAAATCAATTAACGCATGTTTCGGATTCGGAATATGGGCTTCGGATTTATGCTCAACGGACATATGTCCAACGGATTTAAGTTCAACAGACTTACGTTCAATCAAATCCGTACGCCCGATAATATCATCCATTCGGGTGAATCCCATTTCAGCCAAATGCTCACGGACTTCCTGTGCGAGGAACGTGAAAAAGTTGACTAAATATTCGCTGCGTCCGTGGAAACGTTTGCGCAATTCCTCATCCTGTGTGGCAACTCCCACCGGACAAGTATTCTGATGACATTTGCGCATCATCACGCAACCCAATACAATCAGTGCAGAGGTAGCAAAACCATATTCTTCTGCTCCCATCAATGCCATTAAGATAATGTCCCGTCCGGTTTTCAATTGTCCGTCAACTTGCAGAACTACCTGGCCGCGAAGCCCGTTTAGAACCAATGTCTGTTGTGTCTCGCTCAAGCCCAGTTCGGGAGAGATACCCGCATAGCGGATAGAAGAAGCGGGAGAAGCCCCCGTGCCCCCTTCGGCACCGGAAATAACAATCAAGTCCGCCTTCGCCTTTGCCACACCTGCGGCAATCGTACCTACGCCACTTTCCGCAACTAACTTCACACTGATTTTAGCCTGCGGATTCACATTCTTCAAATCGAAAATCAATTGAGCCAAATCCTCAATCGAATAAATATCGTGATGGGGCGGGGGAGAAATCAGAGAAATTCCCGGAATGGAATGACGTGTCTTGGCAATCACATCGTTCACCTTGAATCCCGGAAGTTGTCCCCCTTCACCCGGTTTCGCACCCTGTGCCACTTTAATCTGAATCTCATCCGCATTCACCAAATATTCCGCCGTCACACCAAAACGCCCCGAAGCCACCTGCTTGATGGCACTTCGCAGGGAACTGCCATCCGGCAGCGGCTGAAAACGCGAAGCATCTTCGCCACCCTCACCGGTATTACTGCGTCCGTGAATCTTATTCATAGCGATAGCCATTGCCTCGTGCGCTTCCTTACTGATGGAACCGAAAGACATGGCGCCCGTAACAAACCGATGCAGAATATTCTCTACCGGTTCTACCCGGTCAATAGAAATCGGATTGCGACGGAATCCTAAGAAATCACGCAAGAAGATAGGTTTCTCCTTTTCATCTACCAAGTGCGTGTACTCTTTGAATTTCTTATAACTACCCAACCGGGTAGCCAATTGCAGCGTACTGATCGTTTCCGGATTCCACGCGTGTTTTTCTCCGTCTTTCCGGAAAGCATACAACCCTTTGTTCGGCAGTAATCCATCGACTTCCTTTGCAAACCCTTCTTCATGGAAAGCAATGGCATCTCTGGCAATCTCTTCCAGACGGATACCCCCAATCGGTGAACCGAGTCCACCGAAGTAAGCCTTGCTCAACTCTTCGCTCAAACCGACCGCTTCGAAAATCTTTGCACCCCGATAGGAACGGATGGTAGAAATACCCATCTTACTCATAATCTTGAACAGACCTTTGCAGATGGACTTCATATAATTCTTCTCTGCCGTAGCATAGTCTAACTGGATATCTCTGTCTTTCACCAATTTGTCAAGAACGGCAAATGCCATATACGGATTCAGTGCGCTTGCCCCGAAACCGAGTAATAATGCCGCGTGCATCACTTCGCGTATTTCACCGCTTTCTACTACCAGTGCGGTCTGAACACGTTTGCCTACCGAAATCAAGTGATGATGAACAGCACTTACCGCCAGAAGAGATGGAATTACTGCATGCCCGGCATCCACGTCACGGTCGCTCAGGATGATATAGTTCACACCTTCCGTCACGGATTCTTCCGCCATTTTGCAAAGACTGCCCAATGCTTCCTGCAATCCGGCTTTCCCTTTCGCTACCTCAAAGAGCATCGGAAGTTTGACTGTCTTGAAACCCTTATAACGGATATTACATAAAATATCCAATTGAGTATTGCTTAGAATCGGATGATTCAAACGTACCATTTTGCAATGGCTTTCGCTTGGAGTGAGAATATTCATCCCTACGGCTCCGATATACTCAGTCAGTGACATGACCAGTTCTTCACGCAACGGGTCAATCGGCGGATTGGTAACCTGCGCAAACTGCTGGCGGAAATAATTGTATAGCAATTGCGGTTTGTCTGAAAGAACAGCCAAAGGAGTATCGTTACCCATTGATTGAATCGGTTCTGCGCCGGTACTTGCCATGGGCATAATCAGTCGTTCAATATCTTCTTTCGAGTAACCGAAAGTGCGCAGCATCCGGTTATAATTCTCTATATGATGAGGCACTTTACGTCCGCTTTTCAATTCATCCAGTTCGATGCGGTTGGTAGATAACCACGTACGATACGGTTTGGCTTCGGCCAATTGTCTTTTCAATTCGCCGTCATAATAGATTTCACCCTTCTCCGTATCCACCAGTAAAATCTTGCCGGGCTGCAAACGGCCTTTCTCCCTGATATCCCCCGGTTCGAAATCCATCACGCCCACTTCGGATGCCACTACCATCATATCGTTTTTCGTAATTAGATAGCGGGCGGGACGAAGACCGTTACGGTCGAGCATACCACCGGCAAAACGTCCGTCGCTGAAAAGCAGGGCAGCCGGCCCGTCCCACGGTTCCATCAGGATGGAGTGGTATTCATAGAATGCCTTCAGTTCTTCGCTGATGGGATTCTTCTCATTAAATGATTCCGGCACAAGCATCGCCATTGCGTGCGGTAAACTCAATCCCGACATTACGAGAAATTCCAGTACATTATCCAATGAAGCGCTGTCACTCATACCCGGTTGTATAATCGGCCGAATCTCCTTGATGTCTCCCAAAGTTGGACTGGAGAGTACGCTTTCACGAGCTTCCATCCATCCGCGGTTGCCACGGATGGTATTGATTTCACCATTATGAGCCAGGAGACGGAAAGGCTGTGCCAATCCCCATGTAGGAAACGTGTTGGTACTGAAACGGGAGTGTACCAGTGCCAGTCCGCTGGTAAAATAACTGTTCGTCAGGTCGGGGTAGTAGTTGCGCAGTTGCAACGACGAAAGCATACCTTTATATATAATACTTTTTGTAGAGAGAGAAACGACATAAAAATCATCTTTTGCCGGAATGGATGACAATCTGACTTTATTCTCAATTCTTTTACGGATGAGATACAATTTCCGGTCAGCCGTTTCCGTCTCCGTAAATCCGGTGATAAACACCTGCTTGATGTCCGGCTCATTGGCTAAGGCAGCTTCTCCCAGAATTTCAGGACAAGTGGGCACGTTGCGCAGATGCATCAATGTAAGTCCTTCTTTTTCAATTTCCTCAATAATGATACTTAAAATAGCTCCTTGGTCTTTATCATTTTTCGGAAGAAAGAGCAGGCCGGTACCATACCGACCCTTTTCCGGGACGGGAATACCTTGCAATAAGATGAACTCATGCGGAATTTGCAGCAGGATACCTGCGCCGTCCCCGGTCTTGTTATCCGCACCTTCAGCACCGCGATGGCGCATGTTTTCCAATACCTTTAAAGCCGACTCAACAACATCGTGTGACTTTTCTCCGTGAATGTTGACCAGCATACCAACACCGCAGGCATCGTGTTCGTATGCCGCATCGTACAAGCCCGCTTGTCGGGGCTGTCGTTGGTAAGGGAATCCTTTTGTTTCGTTGTTAAAAAGTTCTTGTTTTTTCATTCTTACTAGCTTTATTGTATGATAATACCTATTTGATGTGTCAATTTGTTCGGCAAAATTAAATATTTAATTTCATAATGATAGTAAAATATTGCTTTTCTGTGACACGAAATAATAACTAAGTTCTTTCTTCTTTTAATTTGTAAATGAAAACATTGAATTTGCTTTTAATCTGTTATTTGATACGGGATGATTCCATTCTAATTGTAATTTGTTTCTTTTTGAGCTAAAAATAATATATTATTTAACTTTTTGATGTGTTTATAACTTTTTTGTGCTCTTGTGTCAAATAAATATTGTTTTTGTTGTCTTTATGTTATTTCTAATATGTATATTTGCAGCCGAAATAAAAATATCATAATATGTGTGGAATAGTAGGCTATATTGGTAAAAGAAAAGCCTACCCTATCCTTATCAAAGGGCTGAAGCGACTGGAGTATCGAGGATATGACAGCGCAGGGGTAGCATTAATTAGTGATAACCAACAGTTAAATGTGTACAAGACGAAAGGAAAAGTCTCCGAACTCGAAAATTTCGTCACACAGAAAGATATTTCCGGTACAATCGGAATTGCCCATACCCGCTGGGCTACTCACGGGGAACCTTGTTCCGCTAACGCTCATCCTCATTACTCTTCTTCCGAAAAACTCGCTCTCATTCACAACGGTATCATTGAAAACTACGCTGTTCTCAAAGAAAAACTTCAAGCCAAAGGCTACCTCTTCAAAAGCAGTACAGATACCGAAGTTCTCGTTCAATTAATAGAATACATGAAAGTTACCAATCAGGTCAGTCTACTGGCAGCCGTTCAGTTGGCGCTGGGAGAGGTGATTGGTGCTTATGCGATTGCGATTCTTGATAAAGAGCATCCGGATGAGATTATTGCGGCACGCAAAAGCAGTCCGCTGGTAGTGGGGATTGGCGAAGATGAATTCTTTCTGGCTTCGGATGCCACTCCGATTGTAGAATACACGGATAAGGTGGTTTATCTGGAAGACGGTGAGATTGCCGTTATAAACAGGGAGGAAGAATTAAAGGTCGTCGACCTGAATAATGTCGAAACGACTCCCGAAGTGAAGAAGGTGGAATTGAAACTCGGTCAGTTGGAGAAAGGCGGCTATTCCCACTTTATGCTGAAAGAGATTTTCGAGCAGCCGGATTGTATCCATGACTGTATGCGCGGGCGTATTAATGTAGAAGCGGACAATGTGGTGCTTTCGGCTGTGATTGATAATAAGGAAAGACTGCTGAATGCCAAACGGTTTATTATCGTGGCTTGCGGAACTTCCTGGCACGCCGGACTTATCGGCAAACAACTGATTGAAAGTTTCTGCCGCATACCGGTAGAAGTAGAATATGCTTCCGAATTCCGTTACCGCGACCCTGTGATTAACGAAGAAGATGTCGTAATTGCTATCTCGCAAAGCGGCGAGACTGCCGATACGCTGGCTGCCGTGGAATTGGCAAAGAGCCGCGGGGCATTTATATATGGAATTTGTAATGCCATCGGATCATCCATTCCGCGTGCCACTCATACCGGTTCGTATATCCACGTAGGCCCGGAAATCGGCGTGGCTTCCACCAAAGCGTTTACGGGACAGGTCACTGTGCTCGCCATGTTGGCATTGACACTTGCCAAAGCGAAAGGAACCATTGACGAATCCTATTATCTTTCAGTCGTGAGGGAATTAAACCATATTCCGGAGAAGATGAAGGAAGTCTTGAAGCTGAATGATAAACTGGCGGAACTCTCGATAACTTTCACCTATGCGCATAACTTTATTTATTTGGGACGCGGATATAGTTATCCCGTAGCTCTCGAAGGTGCGTTGAAATTGAAAGAAATTTCGTATATTCACGCCGAAGGTTATCCGGCTGCGGAGATGAAGCACGGGCCGATTGCCTTGATTGACGCTGAAATGCCGGTAGTGGTGATTGCCACCCAAAACGGTCTGTATGAAAAAGTACTGAGCAATATACAGGAAATCAAGGCGCGGAAAGGACGGGTGATTGCCTTTGTGACAAAAGGCGATACGGTTATCAGCAAGATTGCCGATTGCAGTATCGAGCTTCCCGAAACAATAGAGTGCCTTAATCCGTTAATCACTACGGTACCTCTCCAATTACTTGCGTATCATATTGCCGTATGCAAGGGAATGGATGTAGACCAACCAAGAAACCTGGCAAAGTCGGTGACAGTAGAATAGAGCCTTGCAATTTATAACTGGTAATTATATAGATGGAACAATTGAAACATGAATGTGGCGTTGCCATGATACGCCTGCTCAAACCGTTGGAGTATTACGAGAAGAAGTACGGGACATGGATGTACGGTCTTAATAAACTCTACCTGTTGATGGAAAAACAGCATAACCGCGGACAGGAAGGTGCAGGATTGGCGTGTGTGAAACTGGAAGTGAATCCGGGTGAAGAATATATGTTTCGTGAACGTGCCTTGGGTTCGGGAGCCATCACGGAAATTTTTGAGAATGTCCAGAGCAATTTCAAAGACCTTACTTCCGAACAACTGCATGACGCGGAGTATGCCAAACGTACTTTGCCTTTTGCCGGCGAAGCATATATGGGACATCTCCGTTATTCAACCACAGGAAAATCGGGAATCTCCTACGTACACCCGTTTTTGAGAAGGAACAACTGGCGTGCCAAGAACCTGGCTCTCTGCGGAAACTTCAATATGACGAATGTGGACGAGATATTTGCCCGCATCACTGCCATCGGTCAGCATCCCCGTAAATATGCCGATACATATATCATGTTGGAACAAATGGGACATCGTCTCGACCGTGAAGTGGAACGTGTCTTCAATCTTGCCGAAGCGGACGGGCTTACAGGCATGGGCATCACTAACTATATAGAAGATCATATCGACCTTGCCAATGTCCTGCGTACTTCCAGTCGTGAATGGGATGGGGGATACGTTATCTGCGGTCTGACCGGAAGCGGTGAATCTTTCGCTATCCGTGACCCGTGGGGGATTCGTCCCGCATTTTGGTATCAGGATGATGAGATTGCCGTATTGGCTTCCGAGCGTCCGGTGATTCAGACTGCCTTGAATGTTCCATTCGAAGAAATCAAGGAACTGCAACCGGGACAAGCCTTACTGATTAGCAAAGAGGGCAAAATCCGCACTTCGCAAATCATCAAACCGCGTGAGAAACACGCTTGCTCTTTCGAGCGTATCTACTTCTCCCGTGGCAGTGATGTCGATATTTATAAGGAAAGGAAACACCTGGGCGGGAAACTAGTCCCGAGAATACTGAAAGCTATCAATAACGACATTGACCATACGGTTTTCTCTTTCATCCCCAACACCGCAGAAGTCGCTTTCTACGGAATGTTGCAGGGACTGGATGATTATCTCAACGAAGAGAAAGTACGGCAAATCGCCGCATTGGGGCATAATCCGAATCTGGAAGAACTGGAAGTGATTCTTTCCCGCCGTATCCGTAGCGAAAAGGTGGCCATCAAGGATATCAAACTCCGTACTTTCATCGCCGAAGGAAATAGCCGCAATGACCTGGCAGCCCATGTGTACGACATTACTTATGGAAGTCTTGTCCCCGGCGTTGACAACCTGGTGATTATCGACGACAGCATTGTGCGTGGCACCACTTTGAAACAAAGCATTATCGGTATTCTCGACCGTCTCGGGCCGAAGAAGATTGTCATCGTATCCTCTTCCCCGCAAGTGCGCTATCCCGATTATTATGGTATAGATATGGCAAAGATGAGCGAATTTATCGCTTTCAGGGCGGCTGTCGAACTTCTGAAAGAACGCGATATGAAAGACGTGATTGCGGCTGCTTATCGTAAATCCAAAGACCAGGTGGGACTGCCGAAAGAGCAAATGGTGAACTACGTAAAAGATATCTATGCGCCTTTCACCGACGAAGAAATCTCTGCCAAAATGGTGGAGCTGCTGACACCGAAAGGAACGAAAGCCAAAGTCGAAATCGTCTATCAACCGTTGGAAGGACTTCACGAGGCTTGCCCGAATCATACGGGCGACTGGTACTTTAGCGGCAATTATCCTACACCGGGCGGTGTGAAACTGGTGAATAAGGCATTCATCGACTACATCGAGCAGATGTATCAATTCTAACAACCATACAACGATTCAATAAAAAGAATGAGAAATGTGACATTAATCCTTGACGACGGGAGCCGGTTTTCCGGCAAGTCGTTTGGCTACGAGAAGCCGGTGGCGGGCGAAGTAGTTTTTAATACCGCCATGACCGGGTATCCGGAGAGCCTCACTGACCCTTCATATGCCGGACAGTTGATGACTCTTACCTATCCTTTGGTGGGTAACTATGGTGTTCCTCCTTTTACAATCGAACCGAATGGACTGGCTACTTTCATGGAAAGCGAAAAGATTCATGCGGAAGCGATTATTGTAAGTGACTATTCTTATGAATACAGTCACTGGAATGCAGTGGAAAGCCTGGGCGACTGGTTGAAACGCGAACAAGTTCCCGGCATCACAGGTATTGATACCCGCGAACTGACAAAAGTACTTCGCGAACATGGAGTGATGATGGGAAAGATTATCTTTGATGATGAACCGGACAATGTGCCCGAAGCAAAGTACGCAGGCATCAACTATGTAGACAAGGTAAGCTGCAAGGAAGTGATTCGTTATAATGAAGGAGTTGATAAGAAGAAAGTAGTCCTGGTGGATTGCGGTGTGAAGACGAATATTATCCGTTGCCTGCTGAAACGTGATGTCGAAGTGATTCGCGTGCCTTGGGATTATGACTATAACGGACTCGAATTTGACGGACTGTTTATTTCCAACGGCCCGGGTGACCCGGACACTTGTGATGCTGCCGTCCAGAATATCCGCAAAGCGATGAAGAACGAAAAACTCCCTATCTTCGGAATCTGTATGGGTAACCAGCTACTTTCAAAAGCAGGCGGAGCGCGGATTTATAAACTGAAATACGGACACCGCAGCCATAACCAACCGGTACGCATGGTAGGTACGGAACGTTGCTTCATTACTTCACAAAACCACGGTTATGCCGTAGACAACAATACGTTAACAGCAGATTGGGAACCGTTGTTCATCAATATGAATGATGGCTCCAACGAAGGAATCAAACACAAAAAGAATCCTTGGTTCTCTGCGCAGTTCCATCCGGAAGCAGCCAGTGGGCCTACGGATACGGAATTCCTGTTCGACGAATTTGTAAACCTGCTTAAATAACCGACCATTATGAAAGAAAATATAAAGAAAGTATTACTGCTGGGTTCCGGTGCCCTGAAAATCGGTGAAGCCGGCGAGTTCGACTATTCCGGTTCGCAGGCACTCAAAGCCTTGAAAGAAGAAGGGATTGAAACGGTTCTCATCAATCCGAATATTGCTACGGTACAGACTTCAGAGGGAGTGGCAGACCAAATCTACTTCCTTCCCGTGACTCCGTATTTCGTAGAAAAGGTGATTCAGAAAGAGAAGCCCGAAGGTATCATGTTGGCATTTGGCGGTCAGACAGCTCTGAACTGCGGTGTCGCCTTGTACAAGGAAGGCATTCTTGAAAAATATAACGTCAAGGTGCTCGGTACTCCGGTACAGGCTATTATGGATACCGAAGACCGCGAACTTTTCGTTCAGAAACTGAATGAAATCAATGTAAAGACCATCAAAAGCGAAGCCGTAGAAAATGCGGCAGACGCCCGCCGTGCAGCGAAAGAACTGGGCTATCCGGTGATTGTCCGTGCTGCCTACGCATTAGGTGGCCTGGGTTCAGGTTTCTGTGACAATGAAGAGCAACTGGATGTTTTAGTAGAAAAAGCATTCGCTTTCTCCCCGCAGGTGTTGGTAGAGAAATCACTCCGTGGTTGGAAAGAAGTGGAATATGAGGTAGTACGTGACCGCTTCGATAACTGTATCACCGTTTGTAATATGGAAAACTTCGACCCGCTGGGTATCCATACGGGTGAGTCTATCGTTATCGCTCCGTCTCAAACACTGACTAACAAGGAATATCATAAACTTCGTGAACTTGCCATCCGTATTATCCGCCATGTCGGTATTGTGGGTGAATGTAACGTGCAATATGCATTCGACCCTGAATCCGAAGATTACCGTGTGATTGAAGTAAACGCCCGCCTTTCCCGTTCATCGGCTCTGGCATCCAAAGCGACCGGTTATCCATTGGCTTTTGTTGCTGCCAAGTTGGGATTGGGTTACGGACTCTTCGACTTGAAGAACTCTGTAACAAAAACGACTTCCGCTTTCTTCGAACCGGCACTGGACTATGTGGTATGTAAAATACCCCGTTGGGACTTAGGCAAATTCCACGGCGTAGATAAGGAACTCGGTTCTTCCATGAAATCTGTCGGTGAGGTAATGGCTATCGGCCGCACCTTCGAAGAAGCTATCCAAAAAGGTCTTCGTATGATTGGACAGGGAATGCACGGATTTGTGGAAAACAAGGAACTGGTTATTTCTGATATTGATAAAGCTCTGCGCGAACCGACCGATAAACGTATCTTCGTTATCTCAAAGGCTTTTCGTGCCGGATATACTATCGACCAGGTACATGAACTGACGAAGATTGACAAATGGTTCCTTCAGAAGTTGATGAACATTATGAAAACTTCGGAAGAACTGCATAGTTGGGGAAACAATCACAAACAGATTGCCGACCTGCCGAACGATTTGCTTCGTAAAGCGAAAGTGCAAGGCTTCTCCGATTTCCAAATTGCCCGTGCCATCGGCTACGAGGGCGATATGGAAGACGGTATCCTCTATGTCCGCAATCATCGTAAGAATGCGGGTATCCTTCCGGTAGTGAAACAGATTGATACCCTGGCGGCTGAATATCCGGCACAGACCAACTATCTGTACCTCACTTATAGCGGTGTAGCTAATGACGTGCATTATCTGGGCGACCATAAATCCATTGTCGTACTCGGTTCCGGTGCTTATCGTATCGGTTCTTCCGTAGAATTCGACTGGTGCGGTGTTCAGGCATTGAATACCATCCGTAAGGAAGGATGGCGCAGTGTCATGATTAACTATAATCCCGAAACTGTGTCTACGGACTATGACATGTGCGACCGCCTGTACTTCGACGAACTGACTTTCGAACGCGTCATGGATATTCTTGAACTCGAAAATCCGCATGGTGTCATTGTATCTACCGGTGGGCAAATTCCGAATAATCTCGCCTTGCGTCTGGATGCACAGAATATCAATATCCTCGGCACAAGTGCGAAGAGCATTGACAATGCCGAAGACCGCGAAAAGTTCTCTGCCATGCTTGACCGTATCGGTGTAGACCAACCGCGTTGGCGTGAGTTGACTTCTATGGACGACATTAATGAGTTTGTCGATGAAGTAGGCTTCCCTGTACTTGTCCGTCCGTCATATGTACTTTCAGGTGCCGCGATGAATGTCTGCTCCAATCAGGAAGAACTTGAACGTTTCCTGAAACTGGCAGCTAACGTATCGAAGAAGCATCCGGTAGTGGTAAGCCAGTTTATCGAACATGCCAAGGAAGTGGAACTGGATGCCGTAGCCCAGAATGGAGAAATCGTAGCATACGCTATCAGTGAACATATCGAGTTTGCGGGCGTGCACTCCGGTGACGCTACTATCCAGTTTCCGCCGCAAAAACTCTATGTGGAAACAGTGCGTCGTATCAAACGTATCAGCCGTGAGATTGCCAAAGCATTAAATATCTCCGGCCCGTTCAATATTCAATACCTGGCAAAAGACAATGATATCAAGGTGATTGAATGTAACCTGCGTGCCAGTCGTTCTTTCCCGTTTGTCAGCAAAGTATTAAAGATAAACTTTATTGAACTGGCAACGAAAGTCATGCTCGGTCTGCCTGTTGAGAAACCGGAGAAGAACCTTTTCGAACTGGATTATGTGGGAATCAAAGCTTCTCAATTCTCCTTCAACCGCTTACAGAAAGCCGACCCTGTCCTGGGCGTAGATATGGCTTCTACCGGTGAAGTAGGGTGTATCGGTATGGATACCTCTTGTGCCGTTCTAAAAGCAATGCTTGCCGTAGGCTATCGCATTCCGAAGAAGAACATCCTGCTTTCAACAGGTACGATGAAGCAGAAAGCCGATATGATGGACGCTGCCCGTATGCTGGTGAACAAAGGATACAAACTCTTCGCAACCGGAGGTACGCATAGGACACTTGCTGAAAATGGTATCGAAAGTACCCATGTCTATTGGCCGAGTGAAGAGGGACATCCGCAAGCATTGGAAATGCTTCACAGTAAGGAGATAGATATGGTAGTCAATATTCCGAAGAACCTGACAGCCGGAGAATTGAGCAACGGATACAAAATCCGTCGCGCTGCCATCGACTTGAATATTCCGCTGATTACGAATGCCCGTCTGGCCAGTGCTTTTATTAATGCTTTCTGTACGATGAGCATTGATGATATTGCTATCAAGAGTTGGGCGGAATATAAGTAACGTGATGTCATGCTTTCGATAGTATGACGGTGTCATGCTGATATGTAGAAATAGAAGGTCGTTCCTGTTATTCGGGAGCGGCCTTTTCTGTGTTTGTTTTTTGACTGCTCTCCCTATTTTAAGTATTAAATCGTATAGGTTTTTAAAAACTTTATAAGAAAACCTTAGTTAATTACCCTTTTTATTGGAAATTCGTTCTATTTCTCGTAATATCATACTGATTTTATAAATTAATAAAATAGTGAATTATGAGAAAAGACGGATTTACCGTATGTGCAAACAAGCATGTGGAGTGCTTGCGCCGTGAGGGGCGCTATGCTACAGCACATGTTTATGAGAATGCACTACGTTCTTTTACAGTATTTTGTGGAACTCCGTGTGTGTCATTCAGACAAATCACCCGTGAGAATTTAAGACGGTACAGCAACTACCTGTCGGCTTGCCGCTTGAAGCTTAACACTATCTCTACTTATATGCGGATGTTACGCTGTATATATAATAAAGGGGTAGATGCTCATCAGACTCCTTATGTGCATCGTTTGTTTCGTGATGTATTTACCGGAGTGGATACTCGTCAGAAGAAAGCTATTCCGGTAAACGAACTGCATACGTTACTTTACACAGAACCGCAGTCTGAAAAGTTACGTAGGACGCAGGCCATTGCCAATTTATTGTTTTCGTTCTGTGGAATGCCTTTTGTCGATTTGGCTCATTTGGAGAAATCGAATTTGGAGGGGAATATCTTGAAATATAATCGCACCAAGACAGGAACTCCCATGAGTGTGGAAATATTAGAATCGGCATCAGATATTGTTTCCCGACTTCGTAATTTCCATTCCTCAGTTCTTCCCGAACATCCCGATTATCTTTTTTATATATTAAGCGGGAAGAATAAGCGGGATGAAGAGGCTGCCTATAAAGAATATCAATCCACCTTGCGGCGTTTTAATAATGACCTGAAGAGTTTAGCCAGAAAGCTACATATTCGTTCAGCCGTCACTTCTTATACATTTAGGCATTCTTGGGCTACTACCGCTAAATATCGGGGAGTTCCCATTGAAATGATAAGTGAGTCATTAGGGCACAAATCTATTAAGACAACACAAATCTATTTGAAAGGCTTTGACCTGAACGAACGTACAAAAGTAAATCGACTGAATTATTCTTACGTGAGGAATTATAGGGGGATTCTGTGAAAAATACATTAAAGATTTGATATTCAGCTAAATTGCACGGTTATTACTTCTTAGGTAACGGAAATACAGGGAACCAATAACCTACAATAGTAATAAGAAGAAATGCATACAAATAGGGAAGTTTGGGAGTTTTCTGCCTGATTTACAGAGGAAAATCGTTCAGTGCAGACAATAGAAATCATTGAACATGAAGCGATAAAGTTTCATGTTCGGATACATTTTTACTATATATTTAAATAAAAAGAGAAAAAAAAGGAAATTTGCTTGTACGCTATTAACAATTTTGTCTATATTTGCACCGAATAATTTCCGTTACCTAAGAAGTAACGGAAATATAAGGGGTAAAAAAGTATGATTCTAAGAAAAGAAGGAACTTTAATTGCTGGGCCTAATATTGGGACAGGGGAAGGCGTAGCACACTCTAAACGCTGGTATGTAGCTCTCGTGCGTATGCACCATGAGAAGAAGGTAGCAGAACGTTTGGCAAAGATGGGGATTGAAAATTTCGTACCAGTCCAACAGGAAATACATCAATGGAGCGACCGCCGTAAAGTGGTTGAATCTGTGTTGCTTCCAATGATGGTATTTGTGCATGCAGATCCGAAAGAACGTAAAGAAGTTCTTTCCTTTTCTACAGTAAGCCGATATATGGTAATGCGTGGTGAGAGTAGTCCGACTGTAATACCTGATGAACAAATGGCTCGTTTTCGCTTTATGCTCGACTACTCGGATGAAGCAATTTGTATGAATAGCGCTCCTTTGGCACGCGGAGAAAAAGTGCGTGTAGTCAAAGGTCCTTTGACAGGGCTTGTAGGGGAACTTGTAATGGTGGATGGAAAAAGTAAAATAGCTGTCCGGCTAAACATGTTAGGATGTGCTTGTGCGGATATGCCCGTAGGATACGTAGAACCGATTGGAGAAAAGAATTAAGCCTAAAATACGATAATTTGTTATGATGTATATTTATATTGGAGGTACTTTTTTACTTTCAGTACTGTTAGCTACTATTGTTATTCCAAGAATAATATTTATTTCTTATAAGAAACGTCTCTTTGACGTTCCTGATGCCCGTAAAGTACATAAAACTCCCGTTCCTCGTTTGGGTGGTCTGGCTTTTCTGCCTGTTATACTAATATCTTTGTGTGTTATTACAGGAATCCGTTATTATATGAATGAACCTGTTGCTCCCGTATGGTCGTCTTGTTTATTCATACGTTATCTTTTCCTCGTTGCCGGCACGACAATGCTGTATCTTGTTGGAGTAGCGGATGACTTGGTGGGAGTAGGGTATCGGTATAAATTTGTAGTGCAGATTCTTTCCGCCTCTTTTCTTCCACTTTCCGGTCTTTGGATTAACGATTTGGGCGGATTATTAGGGCTTCATGCCATCCCTGCATTTATAGGTATGCCTCTGACTGTTTTTCTTGTAGTCTATATTACGAATGCTATTAATTTGATAGACGGAATTGATGGTTTGGCTTCGGGGCTTACTTGTATTGCATTGGGATTGTTAATCATAGTCTGTGCATTTGTAGGGCAGTGGACTCATGCTCTTTTAGCTTCCGCTACTTTGGGAGTGGTCGCTACTTTCTATTATTATAATGTATTCAGTATATCAGGTCGAAAACTATTTATGGGGGATGCCGGAAGTTTGACTCTCGGATATATTCTTAGTTTTTTGATTCTTCATTTTTGGATGCAACAGGAGTATTGGAATCCGTTCAGGCTGAATTTGAACATGGTGACTATTTCTACATTATTTATTCCGCTACTTGATGTTATCCGTGTATTTTATTCTCGTGTTAGGAGTGGGCGTAACCCATTTTTGCCGGACAAGAATCATATTCATCATAAATTGTTACGTACAGGCATGAGGATAAGGACTGTGATGATTACATTATTATTGTTATCATTATTCTTGGTAGCTGCTAATTTTGTGTTGTCTTTTTATATCAATGCAACTTTCATGCTTCTTTTCGACTTGATATTTTGGTGTACTTCACATCTTGTAATTAATCGAGCCATCGTAAAGCACGAAAAATTAACCGGAAGGAAGTGGTATAAGACTTATATCCACGTACCGTCCAATAAGTAAGTTCAATTATATTCAAAATAAAATAATCATGAAAGCTTGTTTTATGGGGTTAGGCTATATTGGCCTGCCTACAGCCATTATTGCCGCTAAAAACGGTGTTCAAGTAGTCGGAGTTGATATTAATCCGAAAGTCGTTGAAATGACCAACCAGGGCAAATTGCATATCATAGAACCGGGTATGGAGGAGATGTTGCAAGAAGTGGTAAAAACGGGTAGCTTGAAGGCTGCCACTGTTCCCGAAGTAAGCGATGCCTATTTTATGGTGGTTCCTACACCATTTAAGGGAAATCACGAGCCTGATATTTCATATGTAGAATCGGCAACTCGCGCTGTACTTCCTTTGTTGAAAGAGGGTGATTTGTATGTTATAGAATCTACTTCGCCTGTGGGTACTACTGATAAAATGAAAGATCTTATTTTTTCAGTGCGTCCCGAATTGATAGATAAAATATATATAGCTTATTGTCCCGAGCGCGTGTTGCCGGGTAATGTCATTTACGAGTTAGTACACAATGATCGCGTTATTGGTGGAATAAATGACAAGTCTACAGATAAAGCTATCGCTTTCTATAACCAGTTTGTAAAAGGTACGCTTCATAGTACTAACAGCAAGACTGCTGAAATGTGTAAGCTGACTGAAAATTCAAGTCGTGATGTACAAATAGCTTTTGCCAATGAACTTTCACTTATTTGTGATAAAGCCGGTATTAATGTATGGGAACTGATATGTTTGGCTAATATGCATCCGCGTGTCAATATTCTTCAACCGGGATGTGGCGTGGGCGGACATTGTATTGCTGTAGATCCGTATTTTATTACAGCTGAGTTCCCAATGGAATCTAAAATCATAGGGCAGGCTCGTGAGATTAATAATTATAAATCATTCTGGTGCGCTGAAAAAGTGCAGAACGAAATGTTGAAATTTGAGCTTGAACATCATTATAAACCTTGTGTAGCTATGATGGGACTCGCCTTTAAGCCAAATATTGATGATTTGCGTGAATCACCGGCTAAATACATTGTCACAAAGGTTATGCAAAGCTGCAACAATGCTAATATTTTGGTAGTAGAGCCCAATGTCAAAGAGCATAATGTATTTAAACTCACAGACTATAGAGATGCTTATGAGAAAGCTGATATTATCGTTTTCCTGACTGCGCATGATCCATTCAAAGCTCTTGAATATCGGGAAGATAAGGTGATTCTCGATTTCTGCGGTATCTTTAAAAAATAGACAGACAAAATGAAAAAAGTAATGTTGGTCTTCGGGACTCGTCCCGAAGCTATTAAAATGGCACCATTGGTAAAAGAATTTCAGAAGTGTCCGGAAAACTTTCAAACCATTGTTTGTGTCACCGGACAACATAGACAAATGCTTGACCAAGTACTTGACTTGTTTGAAATAACACCTGATTTCGATCTTAATATAATGAAACAGGGACAAGACCTTTACGATGTGACGGCAAGGGTATTGACAGGTATGCGTGATATTTTGAAAGAGGCGAAACCTGATGTGGTATTGGTGCATGGAGATACTACTACAAGCACAACTGCCGCTCTTGCAGCTTTTTATCAACAAATACCTGTAGGACACGTAGAAGCGGGACTTCGTACGCACAATATTTATAGCCCATGGCCTGAAGAAATGAACCGGCAGATAACGGGACGTATTGCTACATATAATTTTGCACCTACTTTACTAAGTAAAAGCAACCTTTTAAAGGAGAACATAAATCCTGATTCAATTGTCGTGACGGGGAATACCGTTATTGACGCTTTGCATCAAGTCGTTACGAAAATCAAGAAGGATACTAGCCTTAGTACTGAATTGGAGAAGGTGCTGAAAAAAAGTGGATACGATATAGGCCGTTTAAGAGATGGCAGGAAACTGGTGCTGATTACGGGACATCGTCGGGAGAATTTTGGGGATGGCTTCATTCAGATGTGTACAGCCATAAAAGACCTTGCCAGGAAGTATACTGATGTTGATTTTGTCTATCCGATGCATCTTAATCCTAATGTGCGTAAACCTATACATGAAGTATTTGGTGAAGATCTGTCCAGTCTGAAAAATATGTTTTTCATAGAACCTCTTGAATATTTGAGCTTCGTTTATTTAATGGAGAAATCAACGATTGTATTGACTGACAGTGGAGGAATTCAGGAAGAAGCGCCTGGACTGGGTAAGCCGGTATTAGTAATGCGTGATACTACAGAGCGTCCGGAAGCATTGGATGCAGGGACGGTAAAATTGGTAGGAACAGACTATAATAAGATTGTAGATGAAGTTTCGATTTTATTGGATAACGCAGAAATTTATAAAAAGATGAGTATGGCAGTCAATCCTTATGGAGATGGACTGGCATGTGGAAGAATCGTGAACTTTTTGTCATAGCATATAAGGATGAATTTGATAAAGGGAGCCTTGCATTATCTAAATTCAGGTAATGGACGTACAGTCAGAGCTAAAAAAGCTATCACAAGAATGTTTCTTAATAAAGGAACAAGCTTGTTTTTAAGTATGCTGTATGTTCCTTTGTTTTTGGAATGTCTGGATAAGACACGGTATGGTATATGGGTTACAATAATGTCTTTAGTAAACTGGATTGGTTTTTTTGATATTGGCATTGGACAAGGATTAAGGAATCTTTTAGCAAAGTCTCTTGCTGAAGAAAATTATATTGAGGCAAAAAAAGTAGTTAGTACAGCGTATGTTGCCATGATTTTAATTTTTGCTTTCATTATGGTGATATTTGTATTCATATATCCTTTTATTAATTGGTACAAGATTTTCAATGCGCCTGTAGATATGGCTTCAGAAATTAATACTTTGATCCTGATAGTTGTGCTGATGATGTGTATGAATTTTATTCTGGGTATATTTAAGTCTGTTTTATTAGCTTATCAGATGCCAGATGTTACATCCAATATGAATTTGGCCATTCAATCCATTTCGTTGCTGACTATTTTTATTTTTTATTTGAGTGGAAAAATATCTTCTTTAATAGGAATAGGATCTATCTTGGTTATCATTCCTGTATTAGTATATGTTTTCTATACCTTCAAATATTTTAGAGGAAGATTTAAAAGGGTATTACCGTCTTTACGATTTTTTGAGAAGAAAATGGTGAGACAGATATTGACATTAGGGGCTGCCTTTTTTATCATTCAAATATCGAACCTATTTCTGTTTCAAAGTAATAATATTATAATTTCTAACATTATTGGGCCTGAAGCTGTTCCCGAATATTATATAGTGAATAAGTATCTTTCAATATTACTTTTCGCTTTTACTATAATAACGACTCCTTTCTGGTCAGCAGTAACAGATGCCTATACAAAGAAAGATATAGCTTGGATTAAAAATGTAAAATCAAAATTGGTTCGGATTTATTGTGGATTTGTACTGTTAGCTATAGTCATGATAATAATTTCACCGCTCTTTTTCAATATATGGCTTGGTGATAAAATGGAAATAAGTACATATCTTGTGATACTCTTGTCCGTGTTTTTATTATTGCAAATGTATTCAAATATATTTTTGAGTATAATTAATGGTATTGGTAAAATTAAGCTCCAGTTTTACATTTCAATTTTACTTCCTTTTATTTATGTCCCTCTGGCAATAGTTATGGGGAAAAGTGTGGGGATATATGGAGTAGTAATATCGGGTATAATAATGATGCTTATATATGCGATCATATATCCTATTCAATATTATAAAATTATATCTAATGAGAATAAGTCAAACAGTATATGGTACAAATAGTCTGATACCTAAAAAGGTTATAGACAATATAGTACTGTTCTTCCTCTTTATTTATATCTCGAATACTGCTTCAATTTGTTTTGAACAGACATTTTCTTTTGTTTTGATAGGTTTGTTTTGTACGTTTTTTTTATTGAAAAAGAGACGGATCGATCCGTTTATTGTGGGGATAGGCATATATTGGTTCTTTATCAATTTCTTATATTCTAATGTATTTAATGAATCTTGGGTTTTTAATAAAGTATTGGGTGGTTTAATACCTCTGACTATATCATACTTGGGATTTAAAATAATAGGCAGTTCATTCTGGCATCGTTTTGAAAAATGGGTCTTTGTTTTAACCGTAATCTCTTTGGTATTCTATGCTATGCAGTTATTGTTTCCATTCATATTTGAACGTTTGTCTCCCATATTGGGAAATTTTATAGCTGATTTTTATACTGAAGCTCGTCCGACTGCATGGTATGTATTTGTTTATACTTACTCTCCGATAGCCGGATTGGCATATGTCCGTAATTCAGGTTTTATGTGGGAACCCGGTGCTTTTGCTATGATCTGCATTATTGCCATAATTTATCGTTCCATAGTTTATGGAGTAAAAACAGATAAATATTTAATTATCTATGTAATAGCAGTTTTGACAACAATGTCGACTGCCGGATACTTGGCATTGGTATTGTACCTTCTATTTTATATCAGAAATAGTGAAGGCCGTATCAAAACGATTTTGTTCTTATTACTTTTTATTTGTGCCATTCCTTTTGTATTTCAATTAGAATTTATCGGTGAAAAATTGAACGATTATTTATATAATTCCAATGTTTATGGAAATACCAATGAGCGATTGGATACCATAGAATATGACAGGTTTACTGTCTTTAGGTTAAATATGGAACGCCTTCTTTATTATCCATTGGGATATGGTGTTTATAATATAAAGGATGATTTCGGTTATAATTTCGTAGGCGTTAATGGTATAGCGACTTTCGCCCGTATGTGGGGAATAGCAGGAATATCTTTTATGCTGATTGGAATTTATAAGACTTTAAAAAAAATGTATGGGGGAACGTCTTTTTCCTGGTTGTTCGTATTGATGTTATTGATTGTCTTTTTTTCGAATCCTATAGAACGCAGTCCCTTGTTTTTTGTCTATTTAATGCCATTTTGTCGAATTCAAAAATAATAAAATGAGAGTTTCAGTAGTTTGTACATTTTCCTTTCCTGAAGGATTGGCAGCATCGGCGAGGATTATTTCTTATATGAAAGGACTTCATCAGCATGGTGCTAAAACAGATGTTTTTATCTATAGGCCAACGGATTTATATACGAATCCTTCCTCTTATCCCGCCCATGGGACTTATGAAGGTATAAATTATAAATACCCCAATACCCGTGTTTATTCTAAATACAAGATTTGCAGGTTCATTGGGAGATATTATTATTGGGGAGTGACATGCTATAATATCTGGAAGGAAAATAAAGCTGGGAAAATAGATTTCTTATTAATCAGTAATGATTTTCTGAATGTGCTGTTCTTATTCACTTTATGGGCTAAGATATTAGGAATTAAACCAGTTTTTATTACAGATGAATATCCGGAACCTATAAGAGTTCATTTGAAAAAAGATATTCCAAATTGGAAGAAAAGATTCTATAATTTTATTTTGAAATATGAGGATTCTTTCATTTTTATGACGGAAAAATTGAATGTCTTTTTCAATCGTAAATTGAATAAGCCTTATCATATTTTACCTACTATCACAGATACTTCCCGGTTCAATGTAGATGCGGATAGCAATGTTCAAAAGAAATATATGTGCTATATGGGTAATATGGAATTATCAAAAGATAATGTAGATAATATCATACGTGCTTTTTCTGTTATTGCAAATAAATATCCTGATATAGATTTCTATCTGTACGGAGCTCCTTCACCAAAAGATTACAATATAATAATATCTGTAATTGAAGAATGCAATCTTTCAGACAGAGTCTTTATTAAAGGAAGGGTGAGCAGTTTGGAAGTACCCGTAATTCTAAAAAATGCTTATTTATTAGTTTCATCTCAACCTGATTCGAAACGTGCTGAAGGCGGATTTCCTACTAAACTTGGGGAGTATATGGCAACAGGTGTTCCGGCTATTCTGACTGATGTAGGCGAAATAACTAAATACGTACAGGATGGTGTTCACGTTTATATTGTAGAGCCTGAGAATCACGTGGCGTATGCTAATAAATTGGACTTTATTCTTTCAAACTATTCAGAAGCATTGAATGTAGCATCTACTGCGAAAGAATATTTATTGAATAATTTCGATTACA
Organism: Bacteroides sp. RTP21281st1_H5_RTP21281_210402; assembly: GCF_040918965.1. NCBI lineage: Bacteria > Pseudomonadati > Bacteroidota > Bacteroidia > Bacteroidales > Bacteroidaceae > Bacteroides > Bacteroides sp. RTP21281st1_H5_RTP21281_210402. Next base: position 164,365 of record NZ_JBCOWR010000004.1, read on the forward strand.
AATCAGTGTCAAAGGATTTATTGGATTTTCTTTATTCCCGTTTATGAAAATAGCCATCATATGTAGTTATCCGTTACCTTATGGAATGGCTGCAACAACACGTATTCTTTCTTATTCAAAAGGATTGGTTGCCTTAGGGACTGATGTCGAGGTTATTTCATATATGCCATCGGGGACAGGTATAGATAACTTGGAGGATGATAATGGAGAATTGGGTGGCGTGAAATATAGATATGCTTTCCGGCGCAAGAGAACTAGGAATAGAATCATTAGACCTTTTGAAGTCCTTTGGTCATTGTTACTACTCATGAGATATTTGATTAAGAATGGCGGGAAATCCAAATATGATGCGATAATTGTTAGTTCGGACAATCTGGTGATATTATGCTATATGGCATTTGTCAATATAATGCTTCGGACGAGATTGTTATTTATATTTGATGAATTCCCCATTCCTATCCGAGCAAAACTAAAAAAAGCAATTCCTGCATGGAAAAGGAAAGCATATTCGTTCATTCTTCATTTTTACTCAGGATATATTTCAATGACCGATACTCTATTAAAGTATTATCAGAACATATCTTTCCATAAAGGAGTAATAGTTTCATCTATCACAGATATTTCAAGATTTGAAAAACTACCTGCTAAAGTAACTATACAACCAGCAACATTTAAGATTGTATATATGGGAAACATGGAGCTATCGAAGGATAATGTGGATAACATCTTATTATCATTGAACTATTTAAAAGGCAGGTATAGCTTTCATTTATTTTTATATGGCAATCCATCAAGAGCAAATAGAAATGAACTTTTACATATAATCAAATCGAATGAATTATCTGATTATGTGACATTTGATTATGTTTCTTATACAGAGGTTCCCACCATATTGAATGAAGCTGACGTTTTAGTCTCATCCCAACCAGATACGGTTAGAGCTGCCGGTGGATTTCCAACGAAATTGGGTGAATATTTGATGACGGCAAAACCTGTCTTATGTACTGAAGTAGGAGAGATAGCAGAGTATTTCGTAAACAAGAAAGAAGTTTATTTGGCTATGCCCGGATCTCCAGAAGATTTTGCTGATAAATTGAGCTATATTTTTGATAACTATAAAGAAGCCTTACTGGTTGGGGAGGCCGGCAAACAAAAGATTATGAATAATTATTCGCATTATCAGGCGGGAAATATAATATTTAACTTTATAAAATCGTTATAATTATGTCAGTATTTAAAGACAAAGTCCTGTTAATAACAGGCGGTACCGGTTCATTTGGAAACGCTGTTCTTCGTCGTTTTTTAGATTCGGATATCAAGGAAATCCGTATTTTTAGTCGTGACGAGAAGAAGCAGGATGATATGCGTCATCGTTTACAGAATCCGAAAGTGAAGTTTTACATAGGCAATGTGCGGAATAAAGCATCTGTAGACGTTGCTATGCGGGGAGTAGACTATGTGTTTTCTGCTGCTGCTCTGAAACAGGTACCGAGCTGCGAGTTTTTTCCAATGGAGGCTACCCATACTAATGTATTAGGTACGGAAAATGTATTGCTTTCTGCTATTGAACATGGTGTAAAGAACGTTGTAGTTCTTTCAACAGACAAGGCTGCTTATCCGATTAATGCAATGGGAATTAGTAAAGCTTTGATGGAAAAAGTTGCCATATCAAAGGGACGTGAACTTGGTGAAGACGCACAAACTGTTATTTGCTGTACACGTTACGGTAATGTAATGGCAAGCCGTGGTTCAGTGATACCTCTGTGGGTCGAACAGATAATAGAAGGTAATCCTATTACCATCACCGATCCTAATATGACTCGTTTTATGATGACGTTGGATGATGCTGTGGATTTAGTTGTGTATGCCTTTACACATGGACATAATGGAGATCTTTTTGTGCAGAAAGCGCCTGCCGCGACTCTTTCTACATTGGCCGAAGCTTTGAAACAGATTTATGTAAAGGTGGAACCTAAATACGGAGAAACGGAAGTGAAAGTAATCGGTACCCGTCATGGCGAGAAACTGTATGAAACTCTTGTTACTCGTGAAGAAATGGCTAAAGCGATAGATATGGGAGATTACTATCGTATTCCTTGTGATAATCGTGATTTGAACTATGACAAATTCTTTACTGAAGGGAATGAAGATGTTTCCCGAATTGAGGATTATCATAGTCATAACACTCGTCGTCTTGATGTGGAAGGCATGAAAGAGCAGTTGATGCGTTTGCGTTTCATCCAGGAAGACTTGGGATTGATAGAGCATGCTAAAGCTAAAGAAATCAGAAGTGAATAACTTTATGCTTTTGAGCAAATATATTTTGTGAGATTTTTATTAAAACCTTTTACTCAACTTGTATTGTTTCACTATTCCTCTTTCCTGAAAGTAATCTCTAATAAAAAAGCAAGTTGAGTTTTAACAATAAAATTAGTATGAATATATTAGTTACCGGTGCCAAAGGCTTCGTCGGACGAAATTTAATATCTCAATTGCATAATATTCAGAGTGGTAAGGCTAAAAACTATGTTATATCAGGTGAAGAATTGAAAATCTTTGAATATGATATTGATAGTGATCCTGCCGAGTTGGATATCTATTGCAAAAATGCCGACTTTGTGTTTAACCTTGCAGGAGTGAACCGGCCGAAAGAGCAATCAGAGTTTATGAAGGGAAATTTTGGTTTCGCTTCTGTACTGTTGGATACGTTAAAAAAATATGGGAACAAATGTCCTGTGATGATTTCATCATCGTCGCAGGCTATTCTGAATAATCCTTATGGAGAGTCAAAACTGGCGGGAGAAGAGTTAATGTTTGATTATGCCGGAGAAACAGGGGCAAAGGTACTGGTGTACCGTTTTCCTAATGTATTTGGAAAATGGTGTCGTCCTAATTACAACAGTGCAATAGCCACATTTTGTAATAACATTGCCAATGATTTACCTATTCAACTGAATGATCCTAGTGTAGTGATGAATCTCGTGTATGTAGATGATGTGGTGAATGAACTGATTGCTGCTTTAAGTGGAATGGAACATTATGATGGCGATTATTGTACAGTGCCTGTGGTACATACCATTACTTTAGGTGCTATCGTTGACTTGCTTTATAACTTTAAAGAGAGCCGGAATAATTGGAACGTACCTGATATGGGCGATGCTTTCACAAAGAAACTCTATTCTACTTATTTGTCTTATCTGCCGATAGACAAATTCGGTTATCCGCTAAAAATGAATGTTGATGAACGTGGTAGTTTTACGGAAATTATCCGTACTCCCGAACGTGGACAGTTCTCGGTCAACATTGTAAAACCGGGAATTATAAAAGGGCAACATTGGCATCACACAAAAAATGAAAAGTTTCTCACGGTCAGTGGTAAGGGGGTAATTCGTTTCCGTGATATGAGAAATCCTGATAGCCGGGTTATTGAGTATTATGTTTCAGGTGACAAGATGGAAGTTATTGATATTCCTACGGGCTATACACATAACATAGAGAACTTGGGAGATACAGATATGATTACATTCATTTGGTGTAACGAGTGTTTTGATCCTCAGAATCCGGATACTTATTTCGAAAAAGTGTAATATACTAATTCGGCCAATATACTGATAGAGTATTTTCAATGGATAATTGAATAAACTCAAGAGTCAGTGTATTGGTCATTAATGCGTTAAAAAATGTTTGGATTATGAACTATTCAAATATCAGATTTCAGGATAATGGGAAGTTGAAGCTTTTGATTATTGTCGGAACTCGTCCTGAAATTATTCGTCTTGCCGCAGTGATTAACAAATGTCGTCAATATTTTGACTGTATTTTGGCACATACCGGTCAGAATTATGATTATAACTTAAATGGCGTTTTCTTCAAGGATTTGAAACTGAAAGATCCTGAGGTCTATATGGACACAGTAGGAGACGATTTGGGAGCCACGGTAGGTAATATCATTAATTGTAGTTATAAGTTAATGACGCAGACACGTCCGGATGCATTGTTAATCTTGGGTGATACAAATTCTTGCTTATCTGCTATATCTGCCAAACGTCTTCATATTCCGATTTTTCATATGGAAGCGGGTAATCGTTGTAAGGATGAGTGTTTACCTGAAGAGACGAACCGGCGTATTGTGGATATTATTTCAGATGTCAATATGTGTTATAGTGAACACGCCCGTCGTTATTTGGATGAGAATGGGCTTCCAAAAGAGCGAACTTATGTGACAGGTTCACCTATGGCAGAAGTAATTCATGCCAATCTTTGCGACATTGAAGCTTCAGATATTTTGGAGCGGTTGGGATTAGAGAAAAAACGATATATGTTACTTTCCGCTCATCGTGAGGAGAATATTGATACAGAGAAAAATTTCCTTTCTTTGTTTAATGCTATCAATGCCATTGCAGAGAAATATAATATGCCCATTCTTTATTCTTGCCACCCTCGTTCAAAAAAACGTTTGGAGCAGAATGGATTTAAGTTGAATGCAAATGTCATACAGCATGAACCACTGGGTTTTCATGATTATAACTGCCTTCAGATGAATGCCGCTGCTGTGATATCCGATAGTGGTACATTACCTGAAGAGAGCTCTTTCTTTACTTCCATAAAGCGTCCGTTTCCGGCTATATGTATCCGCACAAGTACGGAACGCCCCGAGGCACTGGATAAAGCTTGCTTTATCTTAGCCGGGATTGACTCAAAATCGTTGTTGCAAGCTGTGGATATGGCTATTACAATGAATGTAAATGGTGATTATGGTCTTCCTGTGCCGGATTATGTAGAAGAAAATGTTTCGACTAAAGTTGTAAACTTGATTCAAAGCTATACAGGGGTAGTGGATAGGGTTGTTTGGCGAAAACATTGAAAATAAAGGATCTTTAATAAAATGGATTTGTTATGAAAATTATCGGGAAATCTATTGTTGCAGAAGTACATGAAAAATCGAGAATATCAGAACGATTACGTATGAATTATAATATTCATGAATCTTTAGACGAAGATATTCATAAACTTTTAAACTCTTTGCAACCTGAAACATTTATGCCTATTCATCGTCATCTACACCCACCTAAAAAAGAAACATTTGTTTTGCTACAGGGGGCAATAGAAGTTTTACAATACGATGATAATAAGAATATTGTGGAACGCCATTTAATGAGTGGTGAAAGTGGCAATATTATTTGTGAAATAATGCCTGGCGAATGGCATTCACTCAGAGTATTAGAACCTGATACCTTAATTTTAGAAATTAAAAAGGGACCGTATATTCCTTTTCAAGATATTGATTTATTAAAATAGGATGAATAAAAGTATTCTATGTATAAGCTCTTCTGATTATGAAGGTATACGTTGGGGAAGAACTTTTCCATTAGCACGAGCTTTAGCGCATAATGGATTGGAAGTTGTTTTGTTGGTTTCGGAAAAAAGGAAAAGTTTAAAATTGTGGCACAAAAGATATATTGACGGAGTTACAATAATCTGTTATAATGCTATAATTCCTTATCGCATAAGAAAGTTGCCTATAGGGCTTTTTACCTTAAATTTCATGATGAGAGCCTTATATGCTTTATTCCATAAATGTGACTTGGTATACTCGGATTGTGGAGAGACTCCTTGCTCGGGTTGGCCGTGTAAAATAAATCAGTTTATATATAAATCTAAATATTTATCAGAATATGGAGATTTATTAGGGAAGGGCGGATATTATGACTCAAAATCTCATTTGTATAGAATTTTATTTGGAAGGTATTTCTTGTGGGCAATATCTTATTTTAGACAAACATCGGATTATGTATTAGTATTATCCGAAGTAATGAGAAACTATGTTATTGAAGAAATGAAAATAGTGCCAGAAAAAATCATACTGGTTCCTGGCGGCTCTTTACCGGATAAAATATCGTTTAAAGAATTACCAAATTCTTTAAATAGAGAAGTTAGGCTCGGCTATATAGGAATTGATGATGAGGAATTAAAGGGTATTTTACCTATACTTTTATGTATAAAAAAAATCTATCCTTCGGATTTTAAGATTTTCTTATTTGGAAAAAAAGTTTCAGACTCAATAATAGAGAAATATGGATTGCGAGATATTATAGTAGAGCATGGTTGGGTCGATGTTATAAAAGGACAAAATAAGATAAGTGAAGTTGATATATTCTTATTAATGCGTAAGGACTTACTAATAGGCTCTATGGGATGGCCTAATAAATTAGGAGATTATTTAAGTTATGGACGGCCTGTAATGATTGATCCATATGGAGATTTGGTATCATTTGTAGAATCGCATGAAGAAGGATTTATAAGAGTAAACCGTAATGATGAACAGGATATTTGTGAAAAGTTAAAATCCATACTTGATGAGGATTATAAATTATCCACAATGGGAAAATACAATAGGCAGATTGCCGAAAATGAGATATCGTGGGATGCGCGGGTTAAAGTATTGATTAATAATATTAGTTATTGAAAGTGACGGCAAATCTGAAATTTTTTTTGAAAGGAGTTTTACCTCCTAAGCTAAGAAATCATTTGAAAAGACTCAAACGTCATCTTAAAGAACGGATGAAAGGAAACATTCCTCCGACATCTCTTGATGAATTGAAGGAAGTGTTAATTAATGATTTGGGTTTACGATCAGGCGATAAAATTATAGTGTCTTCAGGCTTTGGTAATCTGAATGCTAACTATTCTCCCCAAGAGGTAATAAAATTGCTTCAGTCAATCGTGACAAAAAATGGCGTGATAATGATGGCTTATTACCCTCCAATGAATTCTGACGAATGGGCTAAAGGGAATCATGTATTTGATATGAAGAACACTAAATCTGGTATGGGAATTTTGACGAATGTTTTTTCTAAAATGCCGGGTGTTTATAAAAGTGTTCATCCTACAAAAGCTGTTTGTGTGTGGGGAAAGGATGCTGAAATTCTAACAGAAGGACATGAAACTAGTCAAACTCCATTTTATTGGGACTCTCCTTATGGAAAATTACTAAAAGAGGGATGTAAATCTTTAGGTTTGGGAGTAAAGAATATTCCTATTTTTCATGCATTAGAAGATATTTTATCAAAAGACAAAACTGAATGTTATCTACCTGATAAGTTTTTTTTGAAAGTGAAGTTAGAGAATGGAGATGAGAAAGAGGTGAGAACATACGTTCACAATGGCAAATTGATGGATTCTGCTATTAGTGCAGGTGATTATGTCGCATCACTTTATTGCGAAACTTATAAAAGGGTAAATTTTGGTTTTTCTTTTATATACATAATTGATAATACAGACCTTTATAATAAAGTAAAGATGGAATATGAACAAAATATTACTCGATTCAAAAGATGAAATCATTTCTTTTAACTCTTGATTATGAACTATATGGTAATGGTTCTGGAGATGTTTTCCAGCACATGATTGAACCAACTAAACATTTGTTAGATATTGCGGAACAATATAATGTACGTTTTACTTTCTTCTTTGAGGTGATAGAATACTGGAAATTGAAAGAGGAATGGACTAAAGGTAATACAATGGGATATAAGAATAATCCTATTGAGGCGATTGAAAAGCAACTGTTAGATGCCTACAAAGCAGGACATGATATACAATTACACCTTCATCCTCAATGGGTTGATGCATATTGGGATAAGAATAAATGGAACATTAATTTGAAAGAATGGAGGTTGGGCAGTTATGAACGTGATGGAGAATATTCTTTAGTAAATCTCTTGAAGAAAGGAAAAAACACTATTGAAGGGCTAATTCAACAGATTGATCCGACATACAAATGTATTGCTTTGCGTGCTGGTGGATATAATATTCAACCTTCCGAAAATATAGTTAGTGCAATGGGACAAACTGAATTAGTGATTGATTCGTCTATATATCCTGGTGGAAGAGAAATAGGTTTTCTTTCAAATTATGATTATTCAAATATACCTACAGATTTAGAATATTGGCAAGTAGGGAATACGTTGGAACAAAGCGGAAATAAAAAGATATGGGAATTACCAATTGTTGCTTTTCCAATAATCCGTTGGACTAAATATCTTTCAATCGAAAGAATTAAATCGTTATTTCAGAACCGGAAGTCAGCTAAAGATGCTTTTGAAGCAAAAACGAGCGGAATTCATAAAGGAAAGCTTGATAAGGTTAAATATTTTTTTGAAAAGGAATATCAAACTTGGGACTATTGTCTTTTCTCATCTATGATGCATAGAAAATATTTATCGTTGATTGCTTTACAAGATAGAAATATATTTGTACTCGTTGGTCATCCTAAAAGTTTTGTTTCAAGCGGGGGACTTGAATATTTATTGTCTGAAACAAACAGTTGTTTTAAATATCAAACAATAACGGAAATATATAGAAATGACATTAAAGAATGAGAGTGTTAAAGCACTACTGAAACTTAAATTATATTGTGAATCACAGCATTTTAAGGGATGGGATCCTTACGATGGATTGAATTCGAGACTTTTTCACGTACTTCCTTTTTTGAAGAATTTTGCTTTATGCAGATTAATCATCATTCAGGGGTTTAAAAGATGTCCTATTAATTTGCGTCCTGTTGCGCTCGTTCCTAAAGAATATAATGCAAAGGGAATAGGATTATTTCTACAAGGATATTGTAATTTATATGCGGTGGTTTGCAAATCTCCAGAGTTAGAAACGGAATTGGGAACCAAGAGTATGCTATTGAAACAAATAAGAGAGTTGGCAGAGCTATTAGTCTCACTTCAATCGAAAGGTTATGCAGGTGCTTGTTGGGGATATAATTTTGACTGGCAAGCACGGAGATTGTTTTTATTTCCTAAGTATACACCTACGGTAGTGGCAACAAACTTTTGTGCTACTGCTCTTATGGAAGCTTATGAGGTGACAAGGGAAAAGAATTTCTTGGATGTGGCACTTTCTGCAGCAAACTTTGTAATGAATGACTTACACCGGTTTGATTGCAATGATGGCTTTTTATTCTCATATAGTCCACTGAAAGGAAATGATACAGTATTCAATGCCTCATTGTTAGGGAGTAAACTATTAAGCTATTGCTATCACTATACAGGAAACGATTTATATAAAGAAACTGCAAGAAAATCTGTGATTGCTTGTTGTAATGAGCAAAGAGAAGATGGTTCGTGGGTATATGGAATGCTGCCCGTGCAATCATGGATTGATAGTTTCCATACAGGATATAATCTGGACGGTTTGATAGCATATGAGGAACAGACAGGAGATAAATCATATCATTCGCATATTGAAAAAGGATTTAATTTCTATATCAGACATTTTTTTGAAAAGGATGGTGCTCCTAAGTATTATCATAATCGGATGTATCCGATAGATATTCATTGTCCGGGACAATTATTCATAACTCTACATCGTTTGCATCAGTTTAATGAAAATCAGGAAATGGCTGAGAAAGTACTGAACTGGACAATAAAGAATATGCAAGATGAAAGAGGATATTTCTATTATCAGCTTAAAAAAGGAATAAGCTCGAAGATTTCTTATATGCGTTGGAGCAATGCATTTATGTTTAATGCTTTAAGTTATTATATATTATCGCGATGCAAGACAACAGAGTAATATTGAACGGTGTAAAAGTGCATCCGTTCAAAGCTTTTTCAGAGCTATTGGAATATGTGAAAGGGCGTAAAGGTATTTTGGTAGCTATCAATGCTGAAAAGATTCTGCATGCTACCAATCAGACACGGGATATTATCAACCGAAACATTGGTTACTGTGATGGGATTGGTGCTGTGATGGCTTTGAAAAAACATGGGTATAAAGATGCTGTTAAGATCCCGGGGTGTGAACTGTGGTTGAAGATTATAGCTTCTTTATATAAAGAGAGGAAAAGTTTTTACTTAGTAGGTGGTAGGCAGGAAGTGATTGAAAGTACGGTAGGGAAATTGCAACAGGAATTTCCAGGCATTAACATTGCTAACTATCGAAATGGCTATATCAAGACGGACATGGAAAAACAAGAATTGATTGCTGATATTGCAATAAGGAAACCGGATGTGGTATTTGTGGCAATGGGATCTCCAAAACAAGAATTGCTAATGGAGGAAATGTTTCAACAACATATGGCTATTTACCAAGGATTGGGAGGTAGTTTCGATGTATATACGGGAAATGTGAAACGTGCGCCTAAATGGTGGGTAGATCATAATTTAGAGTTTGCATATAGATTAGTTAAACAGCCATCACGAATAAAGCGTCAGATTCATTTAATACGCTTTCTTCAATTGGTGAGAATGGGTAAGATTTAATATTTAAATAAAATAAATTTATGAACAGATTAAATAGACAATTATTTTGGTTGATGTTACCTTTTCTTTTGGTTGCATGTCAATCGTATAAAAAAGTACCATATCTACAGGATGTTGAGGTCATAGAACAGACAGCGCAACAGGATAAAATGTATGATGCGAAGATTATGCCGAAAGACTTGCTAACTATTGTTGTGTCATGTACTAGTCCGGAATTGGCTATGCCGTTTAATCTTACCATTGCAAGCCAGGTGAATGTTAATGAAATGAGTAAATATACAACAGCTCAACCTACATTGCAAACCTATTTGGTAAGTAATGAAGGCACTATTGATTTTCCTGTATTAGGAGAACTGAAGTTAGGTGGATTGACGAAGAAACAGGCAGAGCAAATGATTGTAGAAAAGCTGAAACCTTATATAAAGGAGACTCCAATTGTTACAGTGCGTATGGTGAATTACAAAATTTCTGTCATTGGCGAAGTTGCCCGCCCGGGTACATTCACTATTAATAATGAAAAGGTTAATTTGCTGGAAGCGTTGGCAATGGCAGGCGATATGACAGTATATGGACTTCGCGACAACGTAAAGTTGATTCGTGAAGATTACAATGGCAAACAACAGATCATAACGCTTGATCTCAATAAGGCTGAAACTATTTTGTCTCCTTATTATTGGTTACAACAAAATGATATAGTCTATGTGACTCCAAATAAAGCGAAGGCACGCAACTCGGATATTGGTAATAGCACAAGTCTTTGGTTCTCGGCTACTTCTATAGTAGTATCATTGGCAAGCCTGCTAGTAACTATTTTGAAATAATAAAATATTATGATTGAGGAAAAAAAAGAAAGAACTAACCAGGCGGATGAAGAACAGATAAATATTCAACAGATTATTTTCCGCTATTTGATTCATTGGCCGTGGTTTGTAGCTTCGGTTATCATTTGTATGGTTGGCGCATGGGTTTATTTGTTTACAACTACTCCGATATATAATATATCTGCTACTGTCTTGATAAAAGATGACGAAAAAGGAGGAGGAGCCAGTATGGGATCGGAATTGGAGAAAATGGGACTAGATGGTTTTATGTCTTCATCGAAGAATGTGGATAATGAAATAGAAGTACTACGTTCCAAGTCATTAGCTCGTGAGGTGGTGAATCAGTTGAACTTATATGTGACTTACAGGGATGGTGATGCATTTCCTGCAAAGGAGCTATACCGAACTTCTCCTGTATTGGTAAGTATGACACCACAGGAAGCTGAGAAACTTCCGAAAACTATGGAAGTGGGAATGACTTTACTATCAACAGGGGCTATGAATGTGCAAATTATAGTGGATGATAAAGAATACAGCAAGCAATTTGACAAGTTGCCGGCGGTATTTCCTACTGATGAAGGAACGGTAGCTTTTTTTGAAAACAAGGATACGTTGGCGGTAATCCAACCGGAAGAAGAAGGCGAAGAACGGCATATTACCGCCTTTATAAATAGGCCGATGGCTGTAGCTAAAGGATATACTAATGCTTTATCAATTGCTCCTACGTCAAAGACTACTTCTGTTGTTATTGTATCATTGAAAAATTCAAATAGGCGGCGTGGTGTGGATTTTATCAATCAGTTGCTGATGATGTATAACATCAATGCCAACAATGATAAAAATGAGGTAGCTCAGAAAACAGCAGAATTTATTAATGAACGTATTGGCATTATCTCGAAAGAGCTTGGTAGTACAGAACAAGATTTGGAAAATTTTAAACGTAGTGCCGGTATTACAGACTTGACAAGTGAAGCTCAGATTGCGTTGACAGGAAATGCTGAATATGAGAAAAAACGTGTTGAGAATCAGACACAAATTAACTTGGTGATGGATTTATATCGCTATATGAAAGGTAATGAATATGAGGTGTTGCCAAGTAATGTCGGACTACAAGATGCAGCATTGGCCGGTGCTATAGATCGATATAATGAGATGTTGGTAGAGAGAAAACGCTTGTTGCGGACATCAACGGAAAATAATCCGACTATAGTGAACTTGGATACCAGTATCCGGGCAATGCAAAGTAATGTACAAGCTACATTAGATGCTACATTAAAAGGATTGCAGATTACAAAAGATGATTTGGCTCGCGAAGCAAACCGTTATTTGCGTCGTATTAGTGATGCACCGACTCAGGAACGTCAATTTGTTAGTATAGCCCGTCAACAGGAAATCAAAGCCGGTCTTTATTTGATGTTGCTCCAGAAACGTGAGGAGAATGCAATTACCTTGGCAGCTACTGCGAATAATGCTAAAACTATTGATGAAGCACTACCTGATGATAATCCTGTTTCGCCAAAGAGGATGATTATTTATCTGGCTGCTTTGGTAGCAGGCATGGGACTTCCTATAGGTATCATTTATTTGATTGGACTCACAAAATTAAAGATTGAGGGTAGAGTGGATGTAGAAAGGTTGACTTCGCTTCCAATTGTCGGTGATATTCCGTTAACTTCTGAAAAGCAAGGTTCTATCGCTGTGTTTGAGAATAAGAACAATCTGATGAGTGAAACTTTCCGGAGCATTCGTACTAATCTTCAGTTTATGCTTGAGAATGGTAAGAATGTTATTTTGGTGACCTCAACGATTAGTGGTGAAGGTAAATCCTTTGTTTCAGGAAATCTTGCGATCAGTCTTTCTTTGTTAGGGAAAAAAGTTGTGATTGTAGGACTTGATATTCGTAAGCCGGGCTTGAATAAAGTATTCAATATTCCTAAAAAAGAACATGGTATTACTCAATATCTGACTAATACAACTATAAATTTAATGGATTTAGTGCAGCAGTCAGATATAAATAAGAATTTGTTTATTCTTCCAGGTGGGACTGTACCACCTAATCCGACTGAATTGCTTGCACGTGACGGTTTGGATAAAGCTATCGAAATATTGCGTCAGAAGTTTGATTATGTAATATTGGATACAGCTCCTGTTGGCATGGTAACAGATACATTACTTGTAGGACGTGCGGCTGATTTATCCGTTTATGTATGCCGTGCAGACTATACCCATAAAGCAGAGTATACACTGATTAATGAATTGGCTGAAGGAGAAAAACTGCCCAATATTTGTACAGTCATCAATGGACTTGATATGAATAAGAAAAAGTATGGTTACTATTATGGTTATGGTAAATATGGTAAATATTATGGCTATGCTAAACGTTATGGTTATGGCTATGGAGAACAATCTAACGATAAAGAATAACTAAATAGTGGTATACTACTTACTATTTTAACCCAAAGTGAGATGAAATATGTAGGTCCCTAACTTCATGATACACACATGAAGAACCCTACATTTTGTAGGTCAGGAAATGTACAGCGGTATGTTCCTGATCAACGCCCTCATGTCGGCGTAAAAGCCGGTGTGATTTCCTTTAATATCAACTGTCTGTGAAGATCGTTGATATTTTTGTTTATAACAAGGAAAAGAATATAAAGTTTGAATAAAAAGGAATCTTATAAAGCACCATATGCGATTTATGTATGGATGTACGTGCATCCATGTGAGAAAAGTATGCGGTGTACCTAATTGTACCTATCGTTCACTTTTAACCACAATAATAAGAAACTGAATGAATAAACTTTAGTTAGTTTCTTTTATTTTCCTTGCGAAATTGGACATTTTGGAGTAAATTGCGCAATTATTTTTAAAATTGGAGAATAACAGGTATGGATAATCATGTCGTAATAATGGCTGGTGGCATTGGCAGCCGTTTTTGGCCGATGAGTACACCGGAATGTCCGAAACAATTTATTGATGTAATGGGGTGTGGACGGTCGCTGATTCAGTTGACTGCCGACCGTTTTGACGGTGTTTGCCCGAAGGAAAATATGTGGGTGGTAACTTCTGAAAAATATATAGATATTGTTCGGGAGCAGTTGCCTGAGATGCCGGAGAGTAATATTTTGGCGGAACCTTGTGCACGGAACACGGCGCCTTGCATTGCTTATGCCTGCTGGAAAATTAAAAAGAAACATCCGAATGCAAATATCGTGGTAACTCCTTCGGATGCACTGGTTATTGATACGGGGGAATTCCGTCGGGTGGTAGAGAAGGCGCTTGGTTTTACGAATGATAGCAGTGCTATTGTTACCCTAGGTATCAGACCTACCCGTCCGGAAACCGGATATGGATATATCGCTGCTGGAGAGCAGATAATGACGGACAAGGAGATTTTTACGGTGGATGCATTCAAGGAAAAACCGGATAAAGAAACTGCGGAGAAGTACTTGGCAGAAGGTAATTTCTTTTGGAATGCCGGAATCTTTGTGTGGAATGTACGTACCATCACTTCAGTGATGCGTGTATATGTTCCGGGCATTGCACAGATTTTTGACCGTATCTTCCCCGATTTCTACACGGAGAAAGAAAGTGAAACGATAAAGAAGCTGTTCCCGACTTGTGAAAGCATTTCTATCGACTACGCAGTGATGGAGAAAGCGCAGGAAATCTATGTACTGCCCGCTTCATTCGGTTGGTCGGATTTGGGTACATGGGGAGCTTTGCGCGGACTCTTGCCACAGGATAAATCGGGAAATGCTACGGTAGGGACAGATATCCGTCTGTATGACAGTAAGAACTGCATTGTGCACGCCAGTGAAGAAAAACGGGTGGTAGTGCAAGGACTGGACGGATACATTATTGCCGAAAAAGATAATACGTTGCTGATTTGCAAATTGGAAGAGGAACAACGTATCAAGGAATTCTCGAAATAAAGTTATTTCGAGTTTTGGTATTCATGGGGTGTCATTCCCGTCATCCGTTTGAAAAACTTGCTGAAAAAAGACGGATTAGGAAAATTCAACTCATCGGAAATCTGATAAACAAGCCGGTTGCCATGTTTTAGCAATATTTTGGCTTCTAGTATAATGGACTGGTTTATCCAGTCCATTACTGTTTGTTGGCTGGCTTGCCTGACGACCGTGTTCAGGTAACGTGGGGTGAGGCATAGCTTGTCTGCGTAAAAGTTGACGTTCCGCTCTTTCTTGCTGCAAGCATTCACAAGGGAGATGAAACGTTGGAAAATGTCTTCCTGCCGTGTCAGCCGGACAGGGTTCATCAGCATGTTGCTTTGGGCGATATATTCTATATAATAAAGAAGACTGGCCAGAAGATGGCGGATAGCTTCTCTGCGGAATGTCGGTTCTTGCAGTATATTCCACATCAAGGTAAAATAATATTCCGTTTGCAGTACCTCTTGCGGAGACAATAGCAATAAGATATTTTTTTGATGATGGAGAAGATAAGAGAAAAAATCTTCCTTCCCGGATATTGGAAGGAAATCCTGATTCATTGCCATCATCTGCATGTCGAAATCAGGTGATATTTCTATGATCTGAACGATAGAATTAGGAGTGATTACCGAAAAGTGTGTTTGCCGGATAGTATATTCTATCAGATTAATTAGAACTCTTGCGGAGCCTTGATTGACAAATATGATACGTCCTTCTTGGATTCGGTATGGCTGACCGATAGAGAACAAGGTGGCTTCCATCTTTCTGAAACTATTGACGAATCCGAATTCGGAAGAGATAAAGCGGAATTCGTTGTTGCGGACGACTTTCAGATTCTCTAGTGTTCTAAGTCCTAATTCCATAGGGTCTTTCTGTTCCATATCTTTCATTCTTTTCCGGCAAAGGTAATAAAAAGCCTTATATACATCATCCTTTTTCTGATAAATCGAACAATCGGAACATATTTGCCAACTTATAGAATGTGAATGTATCTTTGAAAGACCTATCTTTGCCTTTCGAAGAAATCGAAGAATTTAAAGTAATGATGCGTATGAAAAGAATGATTTTCAGTTTCTCCTTTTTGTTGTTCGTATCGGGTATGTATGCGCAAATTACGTTGGAAGAATGTCAACGGAAAACGCAGGAGAATTATCCGCTGGTACATCAATATGGCTTGGTGGAGAAAACAAAGGAATATAGTCTGGAAAATGCGGCCAGAGGATATTTACCTCAATTGGCTCTTTCGGCCAAAGCTTCTTATCAGAGTGAAGTGACGGAAATCCCTGTGAAGCTTTCTGGAGTGGATATAAAAGGTTTGCCCAAAGACCAGTATCAGGTTGTGTTGGAATTGCAACAGAAAATCTGGGATGGTGGCGGAATCCGTATGCAGAAGAAGCAGACAACGGCGGAGGCTGAAATAGAGAAGGAAAGACTGAATGTGGATATGTATGCACTGAACAGTCGTGTGAATGATTTGTATTTCGGAATCCTGTTGCTGGATGAGCAGTTGCGACAAAATGAATTGTTGCAGGATGAACTGGAACGGAATTATCGTCAGATTACTGCTTATGTAGAAAATGGAATAGCCAACCAGGCGGATTTGGATGCAGTGAAAGTGGAGCAACTGAATACCCGTCAGAAGAGGGTGGATCTTGTTTCGTCGCGTGTCGCGTATTTGAAAATGCTTTCGCTGTTGGTGGGAGAAGAATTGTCGCAGGAGACTACGTTGGAGAAACCTGTTCCACAGGATGAGGTTTCGGCTGTCAGTGAAATACGCCGGCCGGAACTGTCTTTGTTTGATGCACAGGGAGCCGGATTGCAAGTACAGGAGAAAGCGCTCAATGTGCGCCATCTTCCGCAATTCGGATTGTTCGTGCAGGGGGCTTATGGGAATCCGGGGTTGAATATGTTGAAAAACGAATTTTCTCCTTATTATATTGCAGGTGTACGGCTTTCGTGGAATTTCGGTAGCTTGTATACGTTGAAGAACGACCGGCGGGTGATTGAGAACAAGCGTCAGCAATTGGACAATAACCGGGATGTGTTTCTTTTCAATACGCGGTTACAAATGACACAGCAGGAGCAGGCAATCCGTTCGTTGGAGAAACAGATGCAGGATGATAATGAAATTATCCGTTTGCGTACCAATATCCGCAAAGCGGCTGAGGCAAAAGTGGCTAATGGTACATTGACCGTGACCGAGATGCTTCGGGAACTGACTAATGAAAGCCTGGCACGTCAGTCGAAAGCCCTGCATGAGATTCAGCGGTTGATGGGTATTTATCAATTGAAATATACTACGAATTATTAAAATAACTTCTCAGGATATGAAAGGAATAACAAAGATAGGAATGTGGGGGATGGCATTGGTAATGTTATCCGCCTGTGGAAACGGAACGCCTGATTATGACGCCACCGGTACGTTTGAAGCAACGGAAGTCATTGTTTCTGCCGAAGCTACGGGAAAATTGCTGAAACTGGATATAGAGGAAGGGACAAGGTTAAAAGCAGGTGAGGAAGTGGGATTGGTCGATACGGTACAGTTATATCTGAAGAAGTTGCAACTGGAAGCCAGTATGAAATCTGTGGAAAGTCAGCGTCCGGATCTTGCCAAACAAATTGCCGCTACCAAACAGCAAATTGCTACGGCCGAACGTGAAAAGAAGCGGGTGGAGAACTTGCTTGCTGCGGGTGCGGCCAATCAGAAACAGTTGGACGACTGGGATGCACAAGTCAAATTGCTCGAAAGACAGCTTGCAGCACAGGAATCATCATTGCTGAACAGTACGAACAGTCTGACGGAACAGGGAAATTCAGTCGCCATACAAGTGGCGCAGGTGGAAGACCAGTTGGATAAATGCCACATTCAGTCGCCTATTGAAGGTACGGTACTGGCCAAATATGCGGAAGCCGGTGAACTGGCATCTGTCGGCAGACCGTTGTTTAAGGTGGCGGAAACGGATGGAATGTACCTGCGGGCTTATATCACTTCCGAACAGTTGTCACAGGTGAAGTTGGGAGATAAGGTGACTGTTTATGCCGATTATGGAAATTCGGAGCAGAAGGCTTATCCGGGTGTGATTACTTGGATTTCCGACCGTTCGGAATTTACCCCCAAGACTATTCTGACAAAAAATGAACGTGCTAATTTGGTCTATGCGGTGAAGATAGCTGTGAAGAATGACGGAGCGCTGAAGATAGGCATGTATGGTGGAGTGAAAATGAAAGTTGGGAATTAAAAAGAGGAAATTCAGATGAAAGGGGCGGATGGAAGAGAACCCATAGTGGTTGTGGAAGAAGTCAGCAAAAGTTATGGAAAGGTGGAAGCGCTGAAAGGAGTTTCTTTTACAGTGGAGCAGGGAGAAATCTTCGGGCTGATTGGGCCTGACGGTGCGGGAAAGAGTACCTTGTTTCGTATCCTGACTACTCTATTGCTGGCTGATAAGGGTACGGCAACTATTGGCGGACTGGATGTCGCTTCAGACTACAAGCAGATTCGTACGCGGGTAGGATATATGCCCGGTCGCTTTTCGCTCTATCAGGATCTCTCAGTGGAAGAAAATCTGGAGTTTTTTGCTACGGTATTCCATACGACTATTCAGGAAAATTATGATTTAATCAAGGATATTTATCAGCAGATAGAACCGTTCAAGAAGAGAAGGGCAGGAGCTTTGTCGGGTGGTATGAAACAGAAACTGGCATTAAGTTGCGCATTGATTCATAAACCGGATATTTTATTTTTGGATGAACCTACTACTGGTGTAGATCCTGTGTCGCGTAAAGAGTTTTGGCAAATGCTCAGGAATCTAAGACAGCAGGGAATTACGATTATCGTTTCGACTCCAATTATGGACGAAGCCCGTCAGTGTGACCGGATTGCTTTCATCAATCATGGACAGATTCATGGCATTGACACACCTGAACGTATTCTCCGACGATTCGCTTCTATCCTTTGTCCGCCTTCGTTGGAACGGGAGGAAGTACGGCATGAGGCGACGCCTGTGATTGAAGTAGACCAGCTGACAAAATGTTTCGGGAACTTTATGGCAGTAGACCATATATCCTTTCAGGTGAACCGCGGAGAAATCTTTGGCTTTCTGGGTGCTAACGGAGCAGGGAAGACAACCGCTATGCGTATGCTTTGCGGATTGAGCAAGCCGACATCGGGTGTAGGGAAAGTTGCGGGATATGACATTTTCCGGGAAGCTGAACAGGTGAAGAAGCATATCGGATACATGAGTCAGAAGTTCTCTTTATATGAAGATTTGAAAGTCTGGGAGAATATCCGCCTGTTTGCCGGAATCTATGGAATGGAAGAACAGGAGATAGAACGAAAGACTGAAGAACTGTTGGAACGTTTGGGGTTCTCTGATGAACGGGATACTTTAGTGAAAAGCCTGCCTTTGGGGTGGAAACAGAAACTGGCTTTTTCGGTTTCAATCTTTCACGAACCAAGAATCGTCTTTCTGGATGAACCTACCGGTGGAGTGGATCCTGCTACGCGAAGGCAGTTTTGGGAGTTGATTTATCAGGCTGCCGACCAGGGAATCACAGTATTTGTGACTACGCATTATATGGATGAAGCGGAATACTGTAACCGGATTTCTATCATGGTGGACGGGCAGATTAAAGCGCTTGATACACCTGTTCGTCTGAAGCAGCAGTTCGGAGTGGAAACGATGGATGATGTTTTCCAAAAATTAGCCCGCGATGCGGTGCGTAAAGCAGATTGATTATGAGACAGTTTATAGCTTTTGTAAAGAAAGAGTTTTATCATATTTTTCGTGACCGACGAACGATGCTGATTCTGTTGGGGATGCCCGTGGTACAGATTATCTTGTTTGGTTTCGCCATCAGCACGGAAGTCAAGAATGTTCGGTTGGCGGTGCTCGATCCTTCGAATGATATGGTGACACGGAAAATCATTGATCGCCTGGATGCCAGTGAGTACTTTACTGTTACCGCCCGTTTTCATTCGCCGCAGGAGATGGAGGCTGCCTTTCTGAAAAGTGAGGTTGATATGGCAATCGTTTTCGGTGAACGTTTTATGGACGGGCTTTATGCGGGCGATGCCCGTGTGCAGTTGATTGTAGATGCGACGGATCCGAATATGTCGACTTCGCAGGTAAATTATGCGACCGGAATTATTTCTATGGTGGGACAGGAGATGTTGCCACCGGATGTTTCCGCTGCCCGTCTGACTCCTGACATCAAACTGCTGTATAATCCTCAGATGAAGAGCGCTTATAATTTTGTGCCCGGAGTGATGGGACTGATTCTGATGCTGATTTGTGCCATGATGACTTCTATTTCCATTGTTCGCGAGAAAGAAACGGGTACGATGGAGGTGCTGTTGGTTTCGCCCGTGAAGCCATTATTCATTATTTTGGCAAAAGCTGTACCTTATTTTGTTTTGTCATTTGTCAATCTGATAACGATTCTGCTGCTTTCGGTCTTTGTACTCGATGTTCCGGTGATGGGAAGTTTGTTTTGGTTGATAACGGTGTCTTTGTTGT
The DNA here is from genome assembly GCF_040918965.1 of Bacteroides sp. RTP21281st1_H5_RTP21281_210402. NCBI lineage: Bacteria > Pseudomonadati > Bacteroidota > Bacteroidia > Bacteroidales > Bacteroidaceae > Bacteroides > Bacteroides sp. RTP21281st1_H5_RTP21281_210402. The sequence continues at coordinate 184,929 of NZ_JBCOWR010000004.1, forward strand.
TTATCTTCGTATCCCTGGCTTTGGGATTGCTGATTTCATCGGTCACACAGACACAGGTCGCCGCTATGTTGGTGTCGGGTTTGATGCTGATGATGCCCACGATGCTTTTGTCGGGGATGATTTTCCCTGTTGAGAGTATGCCGTTGATACTTCAGTGGATTTCAGATATACTTCCGGCACGTTGGTATATCCAGGCGGTGCGGAAGTTGATGATTGAGGGCGTTCCGGTTCTATTTGTAGTGAAGGAGATTGGTATTTTATTGTTGATGGCGACGGTGCTTATAACGGTCAGCTTCAAGAAATTCAAGTACCGGTTGGAATAATAATGGGCTAAATGGAGAATTATTTATGATAAAGTTCCTGATAGAAAAAGAGTTTAAACAGTTGCTCCGCAATTTGTTTCTGCCGAAATTGATTCTTGTGTTTCCATGCATGATTATGCTGCTGATGCCTTGGGCGGTGAACTTGGAAATCAAGAATATCCAGTTGAATATAGTGGATAATGATCATTCGGCTATCTCTCAACGATTAGTAAATAAAATTGCCGCTTCCACTTATTTTCGTTTGGTGGAAGTGCCGGCTTCTTATGAAGAAGGTCTCCGGAATATTGAAACCGGAACGGCGGATATTGTAATGGAGATTCCGGGGCATCTGGAACGGGATTGGATGAATGGTGAAGATGCTCATATCTTAATTGCTGCCAATGCGGTGAATGGGACGAAGGGGGGACTTGGAAGTTCTTACTTGGCTTCTATAGTTAATGATTATGCTGCCGAATTGCGTTCGGAACGTCCTGAAGCTGCTGCCGTTTCCGGTGCTTTTCCTTCTATCCGCATTGATACTCAGGGATTGTTTAATCCGAATTTGAATTATAAGTTATACATGATTCCGGCATTGATGGTTATGTTGCTGACATTGATTTGCGGATTTCTGCCTGCCTTGAATGTGGTTAGCGAAAAGGAGGTGGGGACGATTGAACAAATCAATGTAACACCGGTTCCGAAGTTCATTTTTATTATAGCCAAACTGCTGCCTTACTGGTTGATCGGGTTTATAGTACTGACTTTGTGTTTCCTGTTGGCATGGCTGATTTATGGCATAGTGCCTGTCGGGCATTTTGTAGTGATTTACTTCTTTGCGGTTCTTTTTGTATTGGTGATGTCCGGTTTCGGACTTGTTATTTCCAATTATTCAGCCACGATGCAGCAGTCGATGTTTGTGATGTGGTTCTGTCTGTTGATTCTGATATTGATGAGCGGGTTGTTCACTCCGATCAGCAGTATGCCGGAATGGGCACAATGGTTTACCAGGTTGAATCCCTTGCGTTATTTTATGGAAGTGATGCGGATGGTATATCTCAAAGGAAGCGGGTTCTTTGATTTATTGCCACAGTTGGGAATATTGCTGTTCTTTGCAGTTGTGTTTAATAGTTGGGCGGTGGTTGGTTACCGGAAGAATCAATAAAGAATATACCTTTAAGTATATAAAAAGACAGCTCGTTTTTCATCTATCGGAAAGAGCTGTCTTTATTGTTTCTATCACCGTTTCCGGTGATAAGTTGGTTACTGTATTATTTTATTTCAATTTGTCTATTGGGCTTCTTCACTTCTTCTTCAGAGAGTTTGGGAAGTTCAATATTCAGAACGCCATTATCTACGGATGCGGCAATTTTTTCTTTGTCTACATTATCCGGTAGAATCATTGTCTGCTGGAACTTGGAGTATGAGAATTCACGGCGCAGATAGCGACCATCTTTCTTCTCCTCTTTGTTTTCAGTCTTCTTCTCCATGCTGATGACGAGGTTGTTGTCTTCATCAATGCGGACATTGAAATCATCCTTCGTCATGCCCGGAGCAGCCAGTTCTACTTTGTATTCCTTTTCTGTTTCCAAAACATTAATTGCAGGTGCGGTAGCATTTGCTTTTACCATCCAATCGTTATCAAAGAAATCATTAAAGATACTTGGTAACCAACTTTGAGTTCTTCTAACAGGCATCATAATTTTAGTCTCCTATCTTTAAGTTAAACATTCAATTAATTCAATTTTGGACTTCGGAACTTTCACTTCCGGTGACAGGAATTATCCCGATTTTCACCGTCAGTTCTTGAACCGTCATTCACTCTTAAATATGCAAACCTCATGCCATAAGATTTTTGAGACTGAAATTGTCTATTTGTCATTTATATAATGCCAATTTTACTTGTTTGGTGACAAAATGTATCCTGTTTTTATTTATTTTATATAAGATAGATATTAATTTGATAATCTGCTTACTTCTTACCGATTAGTTTGAATCTTAGTCTAAGCGTCTGTCTTTCCTCATCATAATCATAACTGATGATTTTGAAGGTTCCCACTTCTGAAGTGTTGGATACGTGTAGTCCTATACAGGCACAAGCATCGTAATCTCCAATGCGAATGATACGAAGTGTTTCGCTGGCATCAGCAGGCAGTTTACTGAGGTCTACGATGTCTTTAGCCTGCTCATGCGTCATAAATTCAATAGTCACCGGCAAATTCTGACTGATAACTTCATTCACTCTATCTTCGACAGATTGTATCTGTTCCGCTGTAGGGCAAGATGAAAGAATATAATCGCACTTACTCTTTTTTCTTTCTATATGGGCATTACGGGAGCGCGGGCAACCAAAGGTCTTTACCATGGTAGCGTTAAGTAGATGCTCCGCTGTATGCATAGGTGCGATTGACACATCCTGAAATTTGGGGGCTGCTTGATTTATTTCCATAATAGACAAATTTTTATTGCTTTTAGACATAAGAACAAAAGAACATATTTTTTCTTATGCGTTATTTTTATGTTTATATTCTCTGAATTTTTTTTTATTTCGATACGTTCACCACCAAAGTTTATTAATAAGCCGTGGTCTGTATTGGTAGCGGTTAAGTAATTTACTAATTGGGTTTCGTGTATAGGAAGAAGATGCTGTACCGCTTTAAGTTCAATGATTATTTCTCCTTCTACGATTATGTCTGCTCTGAATTCTCCTACAATTTCATTTTTGTAATATACATTTATAGGAGTTTCTGTATCTGCATGAATACCCTTTTCTTTTAATTCTATCATCAATGCTTTCTGATAAACATTTTCAAGAAAACCTGCTGCAAGGTGTGTTCTTACATTATAAGCACACTGGATAATAGCTTTTATCAAACTTTCTATTTCCATGTTTCTTTTTTGTTCTTATGTTTTTTTGTCTAAAAAATAAGATAATGTGTCTCATCTGTATTCCCGATTTGGATATGATTCCAATAGCACCGGTTGTTTCTATCCATTTTTGAGGTGAAAGAGTAAATGCATTTAGTCCTGCTTCCTTTCTAAACCCCTCGAATTCGAGGGGTTTAAATTTGGGGTTATACAATATCTCCCATAATCCTAAATATTCAATAGTCATTCTATTGCGTAGCCAATTAGCAATAACAGCGTTGGCATCTGTTGTCTTGTATTTAGCTATGTCAGTTAAGGAAATATAATCTGTATCGTTGATTTTTAAGATCGTAACGTCTGTTTTCTGAACTGTAATTTTTGTCATATTCTGATTTTTCAGTAAAGGTAAATCTATCTTTTGGAATAAAGAAACTTTTACATGCTTTTCTTGCCAATTATAATCTTTCCCCCTAAGAAATGGGGCTGTTTGTCTATTGCTAAATCAATAAACATTTTCACTCTTGCAAGTAATTCACGGATATTGGTCTTCAGTCCGGCATAGGCGTTCACGTCTTTGGCATTATAACCGATAGCATTTATTCCATTCTTTTCGGCTAAATAAATAGCACGTTCATTATGGAAGCGTTGGGAAATGATAGTCAGTTGATTTTGTCCGAATACCTCTTTGGCGCGTATGACAGAGTCAAGCGTACGGAAGCCGGCATAATCTAAGTAGATGAACTTTTCGGGGATTCCTTTTTGCATGAGTGCCTTTTTCATTTCTTCCGGCTCATTGTAATCTTCTCTGCGATTGTCGCCGCTGATAAGGATATATTTTATTTTTCCTGCTTTGTATAGTTCGACAGCCGCGAGAATACGATAGTCGAAATATAGATTATTATTCCCATTCTTTAGTTTGGGAGAAGTGCCGAGTAGTAGTCCGACTTTATTCGTGGGGATAATGCTTGCTTCTGTATATATCTTGGAAGTTGTATGTTTTTTTATTGTTCTGTTACACACAATGATACAGGTAATACACAGAATAGTGAATATTAAGGCTATATAAAGCAATTTGCGTTTCATCTATTTTTTTTGTTTACAAAAATACCACTCTTTTTTAGGATTCCAAACCTATAGACATAAAAAAAGGAGCAACGCCTTGCTCCAACCTTTGTTAACCTTAAATCTAATACTATGAAAAACACATTGCAAAGATACGGACTTTTGCGATATCTGCAAATAATCCAAGAAAAAACGCATGTTATATAACATAGATTAAGAAAAATGAGTCTTGCCTTAACGGTTATTCGTCATTTAGGCACCTGTTTATAGAGATTTTTTTATCTTTGCACGAAATATCATATTACTAATACTTAATATAAACATGAATAAAAGAAGATTAGGCCAATGGTTATTGTTGGCCATTGTTTGTTTGAGTTTCCCGATAGGAGAAAGTTATGCACAAAAAAAGGATTTTGCAAATTTAGGCCGTTATTCAAAAGAAAATGCAGCTCTTCCGCAAGCGGCAAAGAAAGAGAAGAGAGTTGTTTTTATGGGGAACTCCATTACCGAAGGCTGGGTGCGGACTCATCCGGACTTTTTTAAATCGAACGGCTACATCGGTCGTGGAATCAGTGGACAAACTTCCTATCAGTTCCTGGTACGTTTCCGTGAAGATGTGATTAATCTTTCTCCGGCACTGGTCGTGATTAACGCCGGAACAAATGATGTTGCTGAAAATACGCAAGCTTATAATGAAGATTATACATTCGGGAATATTGTTTCTATGGTAGAGTTGGCCAAAGCAAACAAGATTAAAGTGATTCTGACTTCCGTATTACCTGCCGCCCAATTCAAATGGCGAATGGAAATAAAGGACGCTCCTCAAAAAATCAAATCATTAAATGACCGGATAGAAGCTTATGCAAAGGCTAACAAAATTCCGTATGTGAATTATTACCAGGCATTGGTTGTACCGGAGAATCAGGCTTTAAATCCTCAATATACAAAAGATGGAGTACATCCGACGGGTGAGGGATATGATGTTATGGAACCAATGATAAAGAAAGCGATTGAAAAAGCACTCTAAACGAGTTTGTTGATATTATAATGTAATCTATGAATGCTGCTTGATAATCATCTAAAATCAGGCAGCATTTTTTATGAAGTTATCCGTCGAAGAGTAGGGTAGCAGAGGTATGGACATAAAAAAAGGAGCAACGCCTTGCTCCAACCTTTGTTAACCTTAAATCTAATACTATGAAAAACACGTTGCAAAGATACGGACTTTCCGGATATCTGCAAATAATCAGTCTATGATTGGTGTTTTTATAACACTAATTAATAAAACGGCCGCTCTATTATAGATTTATTGATATTCAAGCTGTGGGATAGAAGAAAAACAGGGATTAGCTATCCCCATTTCTCTTTCATTAAATCTTCCAGTTTCAATAACTCGTCACGATATTGTGCAGCTTCGATAAATTCCAGTTTCTTGGCAGCTTCCTGCATCAGTTTGCGCGTACGTTCGATACTCTTTTCCATTTGCGGTTTGCTCATGTATTGTACTATCGGGTCGGCCGCTATATTGGGTGTAGCAGGTTCGATGTAAGCATGTCTTTCTTTCAGCAATTCATTAGCTTCAGAATTGGCATTGCCGAATACAGCCAGGTTTCTGGCCTTCTTGATCTGTTGCGGAGTAATACCGTTTGCTTCATTATAAGCCAACTGTTTCTCACGACGACGATTCGTTTCGTCAATGGTCAGTTTCATGCTATCCGTCATCTTGTCGGCATACATGATAACTTTTCCGTTCACATTACGTGCGGCACGTCCTGCAGTCTGTGTCAGGGAGCGATGGGAGCGAAGGAATCCTTCCTTATCGGCGTCAAGAATAGCTACAAGCGATACTTCAGGAAGGTCTAGTCCCTCACGAAGCAGATTCACTCCGATGAGTACATCATAGATTCCTTGACGGAGATCATCCATGATTTTGACGCGTTCAAGTGTATCGACATCGCTATGGATATAATTACATCTTACATTATTATTAAGAAGATATTCCGTCAACTCTTCCGCCATCCGTTTGGTCAGCGTAGTGACAAGTACACGTTCTTCTTTCTCGATCCGCAGTTGGATTTCTTCCATTAAATCATCAATCTGGTTAAGGCTCGGACGAACTTCAATAATAGGATCCAACAAACCGGTAGGACGAATTACCTGCTCCACAACAATACCTTCGGATTGAATTAATTCATAATCTGCGGGCGTAGCACTGACGTAAATGACTTGTTTTGCCATCTCCTGAAACTCTTCAAATTTCAGAGGACGGTTATCCATGGCAGCAGGTAGGCGGAACCCATATTCCACAAGATTGATTTTACGCGCACGGTCGCCACCATACATGGCACGGACTTGTGGTATACTGACGTGACTTTCGTCAATTACAATCAGGAAATCATCCGGGAAGAAATCAAGCAGACAGTAAGGACGGGTACCTGCTGTGCGACCGTCGAAATAACGGGAATAATTTTCAATACCGGAACAATGCCCGAGTTCCCGAATCATTTCCATGTCGTAAGTAACCCGCTCATATAATCGTTTAGCTTCATACTCTTTGCCGATAGACTCAAAGAATGCCACTTGTTTGGTCAAGTCATCCTCTATTTCATGGATAGCACGGAGAGTCGCTTCCTTGGTAGTCATAAACAAGTTGGCCGGATAAATTTTATAAGCATCGAAAGGAGCGATAGTGACACCTGTAACAGGATCTACCTCTTCTATGCCATCAATTTCATCTCCCCAGAAAGTGACGCGGAGCAGATTGTCCGTGTATGCCAGATAAACATCCACCGTATCACCTTTCACGCGGAAATTACCACGATTGAGATCAATATCGTTGCGTACATACAAGCTGTCCACCAAACGGCGGAGAAACACATTACGATCCATCATGCGTCCCCGTTCTATTTCAATTACATTTTTATAGAAGTCCGAAGGGTTTCCCATACCATAAATACAGGAAACGGAAGAAACCACTACTACATCTTTTCTTCCGGAGAGCAGGGCGGAAGTGGCGGCAAGACGAAGTTTGTCGATTTCGTCATTAATCATCAAGTCTTTTTCTATATATGTATCACTACTTGGCAAATAGGCTTCCGGTTGGTAATAGTCATAATAAGAAACGTAATATTCCACCGCATTATTCGGAAAGAAGCCTTTAAACTCGCCATACAACTGTGCAGCCAGCGTTTTGTTATGGCTCAAGATCAATGTCGGTTTATTGATATTGGCAATTACATTGGCAATGGTAAATGTTTTTCCCGATCCGGTGACTCCCAATAAAGTTTGTGCAGGAACTCCCTGAAGTACCCCTTCAGTAAGTTGCGCAATAGCTTCCGGCTGATCCCCGGTAGGCTTGTAAGCTGATGTTAGTTCAAAATTCATAGTTAATCCTAAAAAGTGGAGCAATATTCGGCAAAATAATCGAGATTACAAATCATTTTTCCAAATAAATCCTTTACTTTGCAACATATTAATATCAAAAAACAGATTCATACAACTAGTAATACCGGAAACACATGATTTGGAATGAGAGCATTGAGTGTATGGACCGCGAAAGTCTTCGCAAGATTCAAAGCATACGACTCAAGAAAATTGTAGATTACGTTTATCATAACACGCCCTTCTATCGGAAGAAGATGCAGGAAATGGGAATTACTCCCGACGATATCAATAGCATAGATGATATTGTAAAACTGCCGTTTACCACGAAACATGATTTAAGAGATAATTATCCGTTCGGACTTTGTGCCGTGCCGATGAGTCAGATTGTACGCATCCACGCATCTTCCGGTACAACCGGAAAGCCGACGGTCGTTGGATATACCCGCAAGGACTTGTCCTCTTGGGCGGAGTGTATATCCCGTGCTTTTACAGCCTACGGAGCAGGCCGTTCCGATATATTCCAGGTATCTTACGGATACGGGCTTTTCACGGGGGGACTGGGTGCGCATGCCGGAGCCGAAAATATCGGAGCTTCCGTTATTCCGATGTCCAGTGGCAATACCGAAAAACAGATAACCCTGATGCATGATTTCGGTTCTACGGTACTTTGCTGTACGCCGTCTTATGCACTCTATCTGGCAGATGCCATTAAAGATTCCGGTCTGCCGCGCGAAGATTTCAAACTGAAGGTAGGAGCTTTCGGTGCTGAGCCATGGACGGAACATATGCGCCATGAAATCGAGGAGAAACTCGGTATCAAAGCTTACGATATTTATGGTTTGAGTGAAATAGCCGGCCCCGGTGTCGGTTATGAATGTGAATGCCAACAGGGTACTCACTTGAATGAAGACCATTACTTCCCTGAAATTATTGATCCGAATACGTTGCAACCGGTAGAACCCGGACAAACAGGCGAATTGGTATTTACCCATCTGACGAAGGAAGGGATGCCGTTGCTTCGTTACCGTACGCGTGACTTGACCGCCTTGCATCACGATAAATGTTCCTGTGGCCGTACATTGGTACGTATGGATCGCATTTTGGGACGTAGTGACGATATGTTGATTATCCGCGGTGTGAACGTATTCCCGACACAGATTGAATCCGTTATCCTTGAAATGGCTGAATTCGAACCGCATTATCTGCTGATAGTAGATCGTGCAAACAATACTGACACCATGGAACTTCAGGTGGAAGTACGTCCTGAATTCTATTCTGACGAGATAAACAAGATGCTGGCCTTGAAGAAGAAACTGGCGGGACGTCTGCAAAGTGTGCTCGGACTGGGAGTCAACGTGAAACTGGTAGAGCCGCGCAGCATTGAACGTAGCGTAGGCAAAGCGAAACGAGTGATTGATAACAGAAAAATTTAATACCTGAACTTACATATAATACTTTACGATCATGGTAGCAAAACAACTTTCTATCTTTTTGGAAAATAAGTCAGGCCGTCTGACGGAAGTGACTGAAGTGCTGGCGAAGGAGAATATCAACCTTTCCGCCTTGTGCATCGCAGAAAATGCTGATTTCGGCATTTTGCGTGGAATAGTATCCGATCCGGATAGAGCATATAAAGCTTTGAAAGATAATCATTTTGCAGTGAATGTGACCGATGTGGTCGGCATTAGCTGCCCCAACATACCGGGCGCTTTGGCCAAGGTACTGGGATTTTTATCCGATGAAGGAGTCTTTATCGAATATATGTATTCGTTTGCCAATAACAATATCGCTAACGTAGTGATTCGTCCGAGTAATCTGGATAAATGTATCGAGGTGCTGAAAGACAAGAAAGTCGATCTGCTGGCGGCAAGCGACCTGTATAAACTGTAAATATAGCAACGTGGAAAAAATAGTGACGCTATCCGGTAAGGATACCGTCACTATATGATAACGATACCGTCACTATCCCGGGCATATACCGTCACTATTGTTTATTGACCCCGTTTACGGTTTATCACCCGCAATTCACCGTCATTTTCTCCCCTTTTGTCGATGTTTAACGCCTTTTATGTATTAAAAAACATAGATTAATTGCTAAATTCCCGGCGAATAAGTAACTTTGCGCATTATTTTAAATAGGATGAAGAAAAATATCATTATAACTTTGCTTGCGGCAGCCACTCTTACGTCATGTGGGGAGTATAATAAATTGCTGAAAAGCACCGATTACGAATACAAGTACGAAGCCGCCAAAAACTATTTTGCGAAAGGACAGTATAACCGTTCGGCTACTCTGTTGAATGAGTTAATCACCATTCTGAAAGGAACGGACAAGGCGGAAGAGTCTTTGTATATGCTGGGAATGAGCTACTATAATCAGAAAGATTATCAGACGGCTGCCCAGACATTTATCACCTATTTCAACACCTATCCGCGTGGTACTTTCACTGAACTGGCACGTTTCCATGCAGGTAAGGCATTGTTCCTGGATACTCCGGAACCACGTCTGGATCAATCAAGCACTTATCAGGCTATCCAGCAGTTGCAGATGTTCATGGAATACTTTCCGAACAGCACAAAGAAGCAGGAAGCTCAGGATATGATTTTCGCTTTGCAGGACAAGCTGGTGCTGAAAGAGCTTTATTCGGCCAGACTATACTATAACTTGGGTAATTACATGGGTAACAACTATGAGTCTTGTGTCATCACGGCACAGAATGCCCTGAAAGATTATCCTTATACAGATTATCGCGAAGAACTTTCCATCTTGATTCTGCGTGCAAGACACGAGATGGCTATTTATAGTGTGGAAGACAAGAAGATGGATCGTTACCGTGAAACGGTTGATGAATATTATGCTTTTAAGAATGAATTCCCTGAAAGCAAGTACTTGAAAGAGGCTGAAAGAATATTCAATGAATCACAGAAAGTAATTAAAGACTAAATTTAAATAGATTTATGGACTACAAAAAGACGAATGCTCCTGTTACAACAGTAACTCGTGACATGATGGAACTCTGCTCTGATACAGGGAATGTTTATGAAACTGTTGCCATTATTGGTAAGCGTGCTAATCAGATCAGTGTGGAAATCAAAAGTGATCTTTCTAAGAAATTGGCAGAGTTTGCTTCTTATACCGATAACATGGAAGAGGTATTTGAAAACAGGGAGCAAATCGAAATTTCTCGTTACTATGAGAAATTGCCGAAACCGGACTTGATTGCTACGCAAGAATACATCGAAGGGAAAATATATTATAGAAATCCTGCTAAGGAAAAGGAAAAACTTCAGTAATCTATTTTCTGACGAAAAGATTGATAGTCAAGTAGTAAGTGGGATGATAATCCCTGCTCCTTATTGCTTGGCTATTATTGTTTAACTTAACTACTATAAGAAGACTTATGATTCAACGGATTCAAACAGTTTATTTACTGATTGTTGCAGGATTGCTGATTACGGCAATGTGTTTGCCGATGGGCTATTTTATTGATACAATGGGAGAGCATCCCTTTAAGGCTTTGGGAATGGGTGTAAACGGCGCTTTCCAGTCCACGTGGGGATTGTTTGGTATTTTGATGCTCAGCACCTTGGTGGCTGCCGCTACAATCTTCTTGTTTAAGAACCGTATGTTGCAGATTCGTATGACGATTTTCAATAGCCTGCTGTTGGTGGGTTATTACATCGCCTTCCTTGCTTTTTATTTTGCATTGAAGAATGACGCGAACTTGTTCCGTATTGGTTGGGCGCTATGCTTGCCGCTTATTTCTATTATCCTTAATATATTGGCGATTCGTGCTATCGGACGGGATGAAGTAATGGTAAAAGCCGCAGATAGATTGCGATAATTTGAGCATTCATATTTGATACAAAAAGCACCGCTTTAGTCATGCTAAAGCGGTGCTTTTTGACCTCTAAAGCGGTGCTTTATTTTTTCAAGTCAAATAAGTAAGTGAGCTTTATGGTAATTGTGCCATGTGCCGCACGTGCAAAATAATCTTTTTTCGTAGTGCTATAGAAATCGGACAGGGCGAAGTAGTAACGTCCTTCTACAATGAAGCTACCTGCTTTCTTTGTTCTGAGTTCCACGCCGCCACCGCCGGCAATACCATAATCAAATTTATTCTGAATCTTGACGCCATATACTGCTTTCTGGGTATTTGACAAGTTATTCATGTCTATCCCGTCTATTGTTTCGGATTCACTTATCAGAAAGCCGATTTGAGGCCCTGCATGGACGAAGAACTGCAATCCTCTGTCTCGTCCGAAAGCAAGATGGGCGAGAAAGGGAATGTCGACATAAGTCATTTTGCGGGTATATGTCTTGGTAGGGTCTTTGGAAGTCACTTCATATCCGTTGGCATCTAATGATACAGTTTCGAATAACTGATCCCAACCTCGTTGCGAGACGTTCAATTCGACCTGTGCACCGCAAATCATGGCAAAGTACTTTTCGGAAATATATCGTGCTGTCAATCCGCCGGTAATACCCATCAGGCTATTTTGCTTGATGGTCGGAGTGAAAGAAGCACTGTTCAGATTGACGCCGCCGTTGATACCCACAGAAAAATTATTCCGTGCTTCTCCGATTTGGGCAGTTGCAGGCAGAGTAAAACCTGTAAGCAGGAGTGCTGCGATCAAAAATGGTTTTATCTTTATCATTTTCGTATTATTCGAAGTCTAGTTTTACTAATTCAAAATTCTTAGTGAAACGTATGAAGAACACCTTCTTATTAATAAATCCCCCCCAGTTGTTCACACGCTGGAATTTGAATCCGGTCTGAATAGGAGTCAGATTCATTTTAGGCAGATTATTTTCAAGTTCCGAGCCATAGCGTGACAATCCTTTCAGGAAGAAGAAACCGGTATCAAATCCAAGCATAGCATAGTTTGGAAATTTACTTGTTAAATCCTTGCTGTACCATTTATGGTAGTTGTTGGTGAATTGCACAGCCGCCGGGAATAATGTATTTGTATAGAACGAAGAGTAGAAATATACATCCAGTTCAAAGAAACTATCTAAATGGTCTTTAGTGTAAATTTGCCATTCCGGATAGCCGAATAAGTGAATGTTTTGTTCGGGATTATCTCTGACCAGCAGAGTTAATTGTGGTAGTGCCTTGATCAGTAGCACATTCGTGCTTGATGTTGGAATAAAGATGTTTTCCTTGTCATTACGAAGTGCTGCCTTTAATGTCTCTTTCGTAGCGCTTTCGTTGACTGTCTGCATCGAGACTCCCTTGCTTTTCAGTTCCTGCTTCAAACCGCTGATAAATTCCGCTTTCTCCTTATCGGCAATTGCCGGCTCTATAAAGATAACGTGCGCATTAGGAAATTGACGGGTAAAATGCTCGTAAACTTCCGAATATAAATAGGATTGTGGCGTATTGATTTGATATACGGCAGGATTGTTGAATACTTCTTCACCTTTCTGTGAGAAAGGAATCACCAGACGGATATCATTCTTTTCTGCGAAATCGGATAAAGGTTTAATTTGGTTCTGATGCATCGGGCCAAAGATTACATCCATCTTCTTCATCTCGTTTTTGGCAAGAATCGTATTTAAGGTAGAAATATCCTTACCACTGTCATATACATATAAATCGAGCGAAGTACCAGTGCGTTTCAGGCTATCTACTGCCATGAGGAAACCTTCGTAATATTCCACCATACGTTTGTCTTCCTGGAAAGGCAGTATTAATGCAGCTTTAATTGTAGACATCTCTTTGGGAGTCTCTTTGCTCTTACGGAAAAGTTCGCTGTTGCTCGGTGGAATAGCATAAGGATCTTCTTTTTGAGTAGGCTGTACGGTAGTTACTGCCGGGTAGGGGATACAAAGGAACTGTCCTTTTTTCATTCCCTTTTTCAACTCGGGATTGGCGGCAATCAATTCCTGTTCGCTGATGCCATATTCACGGCTCACGCTGAAAATAGTTTCTTTGCGTTTCACCTTATGCATATCCTTGCATCTGGGAACCACAGGGCCTTGGATATTGCTTTGCTCAACCGGTGGTGTCTGCACGGCAACTTCCTTTTCCTCTTTCTGTGGAATCAGGATTACTTGTCCGATACGGAAATTCTCGGCACTTAAACCGGGATTGGCTTCACAAATATCTTTCGCGGATACATTATACATGGTTGTCAGTTTGTACAAAGTCTCTCCGGCTTGAATCGTATGGAAAGTTTCTCCTTTCTGGCTTTCTTTTCCTTTAGGAATCTTAATCGTTTGTCCGGCATAGATTTTCTCGTCACAACCGGGATTCAAACGGATAATATCCGATGTAGTGACATTGTACATCTTGGAAATAGAGTATAAACTTTGTCCTTTTTCGATGGTATGCAAGAAATATGACTGGTTTTCCTGTGCATAACTGACGGCGTATGAAACGCTTATAAAAAGCAGAAATAAAAATATTCGGTTTATCGGTTTCATCAAATTATAACTATTGGTTCTTGAAATCAAGGAACAAAGGTACAAATAATGCCCTATATCTTCATAAGATTTGAGTTAAGAAAATAATATTGTGCTTTTTTAGGAGCATATTTCGGGCGGAAACATTAATTTTGCAACATTTATGGAAGATATGAATATGCAGGAAACAGAATATATCAACGTGTACGGTGCGCGCGTACACAATTTGAAGGATATTGATGCCGAGATTCCCCGCAACAGTCTGACTGTCATCACAGGACTAAGCGGAAGTGGCAAATCTTCTCTGGCTTTTGATACAATTTTTGCTGAAGGACAACGCCGCTATATCGAGACCTTTTCAGCGTATGCCCGTAATTTTTTGGGTAACCTGGAACGTCCGGATGTCGATAAGATAACAGGCTTGAGCCCGGTTATTTCCATTGAACAGAAAACAACGAATAAAAATCCCCGTTCTACCGTAGGGACAACGACCGAGATATACGATTATCTCCGTCTGCTCTACGCCCGTGCGGGAGTGGCTTATTCGTACCTGTCCGGTGAGGAAATGGTGAAATATACTGAAGAACAGATTCTGGACTTGATCCTGAAGGATTATAAGGGAAAGAAAATATATCTGCTTGCCCCGCTGGTTCGTGCCCGTAAGGGACATTACCGGGAACTGTTCGAGCAAGTACGCAAAAAAGGATACTTATATGTACGGGTGGATGGTGAAGTGCGTGAAATAACGCATGGCATGAAACTCGACCGCTATAAGAACCACGATGTCGAAGTGGTTATTGATAAATTGGTGGTGACTGAAAAGGATGACCGACGCCTGAAACAGAGCGTGGCAACTGCCATGCGCCAAGGTGACGGCCTGATGATGATTCTGGATACCCAGTCGGAAAACATCCGTCATTACAGTAAACGTCTCATGTGTCCGGTCACCGGATTATCATACCGTGAACCGGCTCCGCATAATTTCTCGTTCAACTCTCCACAAGGAGCGTGTCCGAAGTGCAAAGGACTGGGTGTAGTCAATCAGATTGACGTGGATAAAGTGATTCCCGACCGTGATCTTTCGATTTATGAAGGTGCAATAGCACCTTTGGGAAAATATAAGAATGCCATGATTTTCTGGCAAATCGGAGCGCTGCTTGATAAGTACGACGCAACATTAAAAACTCCCGTAAAAGAATTACCCGATGATGCGATTGACGAAGTCCTGTATGGCTCTGACGAACGGATTAAAATCAAAAGCTCTCTGATCGGAACTTCCTCTGACTACTTCGTCACTTACGAAGGTGTGGTGAAGTATATCCAAATGTTACAGGAGAAAGACGCCTCTGCTACGGCACAGAAATGGGCGGAACAATTTGCTAAAACAACTGTTTGTCCCGAATGTAAAGGCGCCCGATTGAATAAGGAAGCGTTGCATTTCCGTATTCACGATAAGAATATCAATGAACTGGCCAATATGGACATCAACGAGTTATATGACTGGTTGATGAAAGTCGATGAGTTCCTTTCCGATAAACAGAAGAAAATTGCGGTGGAAATCCTGAAAGAGATCCGTACCCGTTTGAAGTTCCTGTTGGATGTCGGTTTGGACTACCTGGCGTTGAACCGTAGTTCTGTCAGCCTTTCCGGTGGAGAGAGCCAGCGTATCCGTTTGGCAACGCAAATCGGCTCCCAATTGGTGAATGTACTTTATATTCTTGACGAGCCGAGTATCGGTCTGCATCAACGCGATAACCTGCGTCTTATCAATTCATTGAAAGAACTCCGTGACATGGGAAACTCCGTGATTGTAGTGGAACATGACAAAGATATGATGTTGGCTGCCGATTACGTTATTGATATGGGGCCGAAAGCCGGTCGCCTGGGTGGAGAAGTAGTCTTTGCCGGAACTCCGCAGGAGATGGTGAAGACCGACACAATGACTTCCCAATACCTGAATGGACAAATGAAGATAGAAGTTCCCGCCAAACGTAGAAAAGGGAACGGAAAATCTATTTGGCTGAAAGGGGCGAAAGGCAATAACCTGAAAAATGTTTCTGTCGAATTTCCATTGGGAAAACTGATTTGCGTAACGGGAGTATCGGGAAGTGGAAAGTCTACCTTAATTAATGAGACATTACAACCCATCCTTTCGCAGAAATTCTATCGTTCCTTGCAGGATCCTCTGGAATACGATTCTATTGAAGGATTGGAAAATATAGATAAAGTGGTCAACGTCGACCAGTCTCCACTGGGGCGTACTCCCCGTTCCAATCCTGCCACTTACACCGGTGTATTCTCGGATATCCGTAACCTGTTTGTCGGATTGCCGGAAGCGAAGATTCGCGGTTATAAACCGGGGCGTTTTTCCTTTAATGTTGCGGGCGGTCGTTGCGAAGCATGTACGGGGAATGGCTATAAGACTATTGAAATGAATTTCCTGCCGGATGTCTATGTGCCCTGTGAAGTCTGCCACGGCAAACGTTACAACCGTGAAACACTGGAAGTCCGTTTTAAAGGGAAATCCATAGCCGATGTACTGGATATGACAATCAATCGTGCCGTGGAATTCTTCGAGAACGTACCGCAAATCCTGAATAAAATCAAAGTCATACAGGATGTCGGACTGGGATATATCAAGTTGGGACAATCTTCCACCACTCTTTCCGGCGGCGAGAGTCAACGTGTGAAACTGGCAACGGAACTCTCCAAAAGAGATACTGGCAAGACCCTCTATATCCTGGACGAACCGACTACCGGACTCCATTTTGAAGATATACGCGTATTGATGGGCGTCCTGAACAAACTTGTAGACAAAGGCAACACGGTAATTGTGATCGAGCATAATCTGGACGTGATTAAAATGGCGGATTATATCATCGACATGGGGCCTGAAGGTGGTAAGGGCGGGGGAGAACTCCTTAGCTACGGAACACCCGAAGAAGTTGCGAAGAGCCCTAAAGGATATACACCTAAGTTCCTTCGCGAAGAACTGGGACTTTAATCGGAATCATAAAGTGCCAACTTGCCGGACAGTCTCCGGCGGGTTGGCACTTATCATAGTATACCTTATAAATACAACGAAAATGAAAATCAATAAAACGAATGCCGCACGGCTGCTGGACAAGGCGAAAATAGCTTATGAGCTAATTCCCTATGAAGTAGATGAAAATGACCTGAGCGCCGTTCATGTGGCGGCGAACTTAGGCGAGAATATAGAACAGGTATTCAAAACGCTCGTTCTTCACGGTGACAAGAGCGGATATTTTGTCTGCGTCATCCCGGGCGAACACGAAGTCGATTTAAAACTGGCAGCCAAAGCTTCCGGTAACAAGAAATGCGATTTGATACCTGTGAAAGAGCTTCTTCCACTTACCGGCTATATCCGGGGTGGTTGTTCTCCTATCGGCATGAAGAAACATTTCCCTACCTATATTCATGAAACTTGTCAGCAATTTCCGTATATCTATGTCAGTGCCGGAGTTCGGGGACTTCAGATAAAATTGGCTCCGGCAGATTTGATTCGCGAATCGCGGGCGGAAATTTGTCGTTTATTTGAGGAGTAGTTTGACAGATTATGGTAGGAAAATTCAAGAAAAAGTATATATTTGCAAGAAATATTTAATTAATCAATCCATTATTAATTCTAAAAAACTTATATCTATGTTCAGTAAACACCCTAAAGGTCTGATTGCTGCGGCTTTAGCAAATATGGGAGAGCGTTTTGGCTTCTATATTATGATGGCAATTCTGACATTGTTTATTTCTGCGAAATTTGGGTTGTCCGAGACAACTACCGGATACATCTATTCCGCATTTTACGCTTCCATTTATATTTTAGCTTTGGCAGGAGGTTTCATTGCCGATAAGACTAAGAATTTTAAAGGCACTATTTTGGTAGGTCTGATATTAATGGCTGTCGGTTATTTGATTATTGCCATTCCGACTCCGACTCCTGTTCCCAATATGGCACTTTATTTGGGATTAACCTGTTTTGGACTTTTGGTGATTGCTTTTGGTAACGGTTTGTTTAAGGGAAATCTTCAGGCTTTGGTAGGTCAGATGTATGATGATCCTAAGTATTCAAGCCTGCGTGATGCTGGTTTCCAGATATTCTATATGTTTATTAATATCGGGGCTGTTTTTGCACCGTTCATTGCTATTGGTGTACGTAACTGGTGGTTGAAAGTGAATAACTTTGATTATGATGCCACTCTGCCCGAATTGTGTCACCAATATTTGGAAAAAGGAAACGACATGGCTCCGCAAGCAATGGAAAACTTAACAACCCTTTCCAGTGCGGCTGTTTTGGATGGAACGCCTGTGGCAGATATGGGTGTATTTGTAAATAACTACCTCGATGTATTCAACCGTGGTTTCCAATATGCTTTTATGGCTGCCATTGGTGCCATGATTATCTCATTGATTATTTATGTTGTGAATAAGAGTCGTTTCCCGGATCCTGCTCAGAAAGTTGTTGCTAATAAGGAAGCTGCCGCGACAATCAATAAGGAAGAAATCAAGATGAGTGCTACTGAAATCAGACAACGTATTTATGCTTTGTTTGCCGTATTTGGTGTAGTAATCTTCTTTTGGTTGTCTTTCCATCAGAATGGTTATTCCTTGACTTATTTTGCCCGTGATTATGTGGATTTGAGTGTCATCAATATCAACTTGGGTTTCACACAAATAAAGGGAGCTGAAATCTTTCAAAGCGTCAACCCGTTCTTCGTAGTGTTCCTTACTCCGTTTATCATGTGGATGTTCGGTGCAATGAAGAAGAATGGTAAGGAACCTTCTACTCCGATGAAGATTGCTATCGGTATGGGGATTGCGGCATTAGCATATGTATTTCTAATGGTGTTCTCTTTCACGTTGCCTTCTAAGGAAGTGTTGGGTACAATGAGCGCTGCCGAAATTAATGCTATTCGTGTAACTCCATGGATTATGATTGGGTTGTATTTCATCCTTACAGTTGCCGAATTGTTCATTTCTCCTTTGGGCTTGTCATTTGTATCCAAGGTAGCTCCTCCTCATTTGCAAGGGTTGATGCAAGGTTGCTGGTTGGCTGCGACAGCTGTGGGAAATTCACTTTTGTTTATTGGTGGTATCCTTTATACTACAGTTCCAATCTGGGCTTGTTGGCTGGTATTTGTCGGTGCAACAGGTGCTTCTATGATTGTGATGCTATCAATGGTCAGATGGCTGGAACGTGTAGCAAAATAATAAAAATATAACTAATGGAAAAGGCTTGCAGGTTGTGTTCTGCAAGCCTTTTCTTATTAAATAATATCCAATCCCATTATATAATCATTCATATAATAACCGTTACCAATTGGAAAATCCCCTTCCCGCAGTTTCCTCATTCCCATATGCTCATAAAACTGCAATGCCTTATTGTTACGATTCACATTCAGCTCCATCAGGCAAGGTTCCGGATGCACTTCCTTTATATACTTGACCGCTTCTTTAAACAGGAAACTACCACAGTGCGTTCCCTGAAAGCGGGGAAGGACATAAATCTTCTGAAGATGAAAAACGTCTTTTTCCTGTTGCTGCACAGAAACATATCCGCATAGTTCACCGTCTTTGTGAGCGATGAAATAGACATGCCCTTCTTCTTCCATCTGCTTGAGAATATTTCGGGGGGCATACATCCAGTCCATCATATAATCCAGTTGTTCGGGAGATAAAATCTCATTGTAAGTGACGGGAAACACTTCCTTTGCCATCTTATTGATAAGTTCGCAATCGTCGGCCGTTGCTTTTCGAATAGTAAACATACGTATTTTCTTTTTTGTGGTTTAACGGGCACAAATATAGACATTATTTCTTTTTATAATAAGGTGTAAGCTCTCTAATGTTTTAATTATTATTAATTTATAGTACTTTGCAATGCAAGGTACTAAAGTAATGCATATATTTGTGCCATACAAAAGAAGAGAATAATGAAAGTAGACAATGTAAAATCCCAGATGAGAAAAGGCATGCTTGAATATTGCATCATGCTTTTGCTGCATAAGGAGCCTGCTTATGCTTCAGACATCATTCAGAAACTGAAAGAGGCCCAACTAATTGTGGTAGAGGGTACTTTATACCCTTTGCTGACACGTTTGAAGAATGATGATTTGTTGAGCTATGAATGGGTGGAATCCACGCAGGGGCCACCCCGCAAATATTACAAACTCACAGAGAGAGGAGAAGCCTTCCTGGGAGAACTTGAAATCTCCTGGAAAGAATTGAACGAAACAGTGAACCATATTGCCAATAGATAATCCGAAAAGAAAAAATTAAAATGAAAAAGACTTTGACCATCAATTTAGGAGGAACTGTCTATCATATAGATGATGATGCCTACCGTCTGTTAGATAATTACCTGTCTAATCTGAAGCATTACTTTCGTAAACAGGAAGGTGCGGAAGAAATCGTAAACGATATTGAAATGCGTATTGCCGAACTGTTTGCTGAAAAAATAGCTGAAGGAAAACAAGTCATAACTGTTTCGGATGTGGAAGAAATTATAGCGCGTGTAGGTAAACCGGAAGACTTCGGAATAACTGACGATGACACGGATTCACAGAAAAAGACGGAACAGTCCGCTTCCGGCAATCAGAGTTATGCACATACTGCCGCTCCGCGCCGTTGGTTTCGCGATCCGGACAATAAGTTGCTGGGTGGTGTAGCATCAGGACTGGCGGCTTATTTCGATTGGGATATCACCCTGGTGCGTATCTTGATGATCATTCTGGTATTTGTCCCTTACTGTCCGATGATCATACTCTATATTATCGGATGGATTGTTATACCGGAAGCTCATACAGCGGCAGAAAAGCTGAGTATGCATGGAAAAGCGGTGACCATCGAAAATATTGGTAAAACGGTGACAGACGGCTTCGAACGGGTAGCGGACGGAGTCAATAACTATATGAATTCCGGAAAGCCCCGTACCTTTCTTCAGAAAGTAGGAGATGTGTTTGTTTCCATTGCTGCCGTCCTCTTTAAGATATTTCTGGTAGCTTTGGTGATTATCTGCTGCCCTGTATTGTTCGTATTGGCTGTCGTATTGGTAGCCCTGGTGTTCGCTGCTGTTGCGGTAGCGGTCAGTGGCGGGGCATTGCTTTACGAAATGCTGCCTGCCATCAGTTGGATACCGGTTACTTCCGTATCTCCTATGATGACATTGCTTGGCACGATTGCCGGAGTCGCCCTGATTGGTATTCCATTGGGAGCTTTCCTTTATACTATTCTTCGCCAGTTATTCCATTGGTCACCGATGGGGACAGGCTTGAAATGGTCGTTGCTGATTCTATGGATATTGGGTGCAGTCATTATGGTAATTAACCTTTCAGCCCTCGGATGGCAACTACCTTTATACGGCTTACACTGCTCTTAACTAACTCTTGTTCTATTAAAAAAGGATAATATTTATTCTTTTATAACTAAATGTACCCCGATAGTGTGTCCGGGGTACATTTTTTGTTTGTTCTTATTTATAGTAAATCGAGAATTTTTTATTAAGTTTGTAAAGACGTATTCAAGAAATAAAAATGGGTGAACATATATGTTTTAGGAGAAACGAACGTTTGGCTACCGTCAATCCTTATTGGAGAGGAAATCCGATGGTACGCGGACGCTTTTTTAACAGACAGCATCGCTTCCGTCCGGGGATGGGAAGTGTACTGAAATGGCGTCTTTCGCCCAATCCACAACGAAAAGAAAAGAAGACGGTGAAGTGGAATCCGAAAGTCTGCTATCTTCGTTCTCTGGACGCAGTGGTAGGGGACTCACTGGTATGGTTGGGACATAATTCCTTTTTTCTCCAATTGGCAGGCAAAAGAATCATGTTCGATCCGGTGTTCGGCAGCATCCCTTTTGTAAAGCGTCAGAGCGAATTTCCCGCTAATCCTGACATCTTTACAGGGATTGATTATCTGCTCGTCAGCCACGACCATTTCGACCATTTGGATAAACAAAGTATCGCCCGTCTCTTGAAGAACAATCCGCAAATGAAACTCTTCTGCGGACTGGGAACAGGAGAATTAATCCAGAACTGGTTTCCTGAAATGAAGATAATTGAAGCCGGCTGGTATCAGCAGATGGAAGACGAAGGACTCAAAATCACTTTCCTTCCGGCGCAACATTGGAGCAAACGTTCCGTGCGTGACGGCGGACAACGATTGTGGGGAGCATTTATGTTGCAAGGCGATGGCATCTCACTCTATTATAGCGGTGACACAGGATATTCCAGCCACTTTCGTGAAATCCCGGACTTGTTCGGTTCGCCGGATTATGCTTTACTGGGAATCGGTGCATACAAGCCCCGTTGGTTTATGCGTCCCAACCATATCTCGCCTTACGAATCCCTGACCGCTGCCGAAGAAATGCGCGCCGGGCTTACTATCCCGATGCATTATGGTACATTTGACTTGTCTGATGAACCTTTGCACGATCCCCCGAAAGTTTTTGCGGCAGAAGCGAAGAAAAGAAAGATCCCGGTAGAGATTCCTTACTTGGGAGAAATTGTAAAACTGAATAAGAAGAAATAACTATAAACGAACGAGTAAAGAGATGAAGAAATTAGAAATTAAAGACCTGAAAGAGAACTTTTTCGAAGCAATCGGAAAAGAATGGATGCTGGTTACAGCCGGCACCAAAGAGAAGTTCAATACAATGACAGCAAGTTGGGGTGGCATCGGTTGGTTGTGGAATAAGCCCGTAGCCTTTGTTTTTGTTCGCCCTGAACGCTATACATATGAATTTATAGAGAAGGGCGACTATCTGACGTTATCCTTCTTAGGAGAAGAAAATAAGAAAATTCATGCAGTCTGTGGCTCCAAGTCGGGACGGAATATAGATAAAGTCAAAGAAACCGGATTGAAACCTGTATTTACAGAAGAGGGTAATGTATTGTTCGAGCAAGCCCGTCTGAGCCTGGAATGTAAGAAACTCTACGCCGACGGCATCAAACCGGAATGTTTTCTGGATAAGGAATCATTGGAAAAATGGTATGATAGTGCGCATGGCGGTTTTCATAAGATGTATATTGTAGAAATTAAAAATATATATTCGGAATAAATTTAGCGGATTTTTTATGAATGCAATGGAGAAGCCCCTGAACTCAAGAGATTGAGAACAGGGGCTTCTTTTAGTTTACTATGTTTTCGTTTACTACGCCTTAGTTTACTATGTTTTATTCTACTATGTAACTAATTTCTTGAAATCTTATTTGGATGGAGCTTTCTTTACCCATTTGTCCAGCCATTCAAAGAAAGTACGTTGCCACAACACTCCGTTTTGAGGTTTCAGTACCCAGTGGTTTTCATCTGGATAAATCAGCAGCTCGGCAGGAACCCCACGCATCACGGCAGCGTCAAAAGCAGCCATCGCTTGATTAGCCAGGATACGATAATCTTTTTCTCCATGGATGCAGAGAATCGGAGTATCCCATTTTTCTACAAAAAGGTGAGGGGAGTTGGCGAAAGTACGCTGTGCCACCGGATTTTGTTTTTCCCAGTATGCGCCACCCATATCCCAGTTGGCAAACCATTTCTCTTCAGTTTCCAGATATTGCATTTCCATATTGAAGATACCGTCATGGGCAATAAATGCCTTGAAGCGCTTGTCATGATGTCCGGCCAACCAATACACGGAGAATCCCCCGAAACTGGCACCTACACATCCCAAACGGTCATTATCTACATACGGCTCTTTCGCCATCTCGTCAATAGCCGTGAAGTAATCCTTCATACACTGACCGCCGTAATCACCGCTGATCTGTTCGTTCCATTCCACACCGAATCCCGGCAGACCGCGACGGTTCGGAGCGACGATGATATAATCATTAGCCGCCATAATCTGGAAGTTCCAACGATAAGACCAGAACTGGCTTACCGGACTTTGAGGGCCACCCTCGCAGAACAACAGAGTAGGATATTTCTTATTCGGATCGAATTGAGGCGGATAGATCACCCATGTCAACATCTGTTTACCATCTGTTGTCTTCATCCAGCGACCTTCCACTTTTCCCATCTCCAACTGGTCATAAATCTGCTTGTTTTCCTGTGTCAGTTGAGTGGTTGTTCCGTCCAGTGCCACTGTATAAATCTCATCACCCATACTCATGGAATGACGTTTGGCAATCAGCTTGTCACCGAAAAGAGCCACCCCTTCGTAGTCATACATTCCCGAAGTAACCGCCTTTATCGAATCATTAGCCAAATCAAGCGCATAAATCTGCGATTCTCCATGCCATACCCCAGTGAAATAGATCATCTTGGCATCTGCACCCCAAACAAAGGCATCCACATTCGATTCGAACGCCTTGCTGACAAAACGCTTTTCACCCGTTTCCAGATTCATGATAAACAGGCGGTTCAGATCAGCCTCGTAACCGTCACGCTCCATGCTCTGCCAGGCAATATACTTGCCGTCTGGTGAATATTGCGGATTGGTATCATATCCTTTATTTTCTTCAGTGATATTCTCCGTCTTCTTAGTATTCAGATCATAGATATAAATATCCGAATTGGTAGAAATCGCATACGCCAGTCCGGTCTTCTTGCGGCAAGTATAAGCTACTTTGTCCGAAGTCGTGTTCCAGGCGAGTTGCTCGATTCCGCCCCAGGGCTTCATCGGACTTTCATACGGCTCACCGTCCAGAATATCCACGATATTGGAAATACCGTTACCGTCAAAATTAGCAACGAAAGGATGCGGAGCAGTCGTTACCCATTCATCCCAATGCTTGTACATCAGGTCGGTGACGATGATACCTGTAGCTTTAGGCAGATCCGGATATTTATCGGCTGTACTTTCTTTCGTTTTGACTTGTGAGATAAACAAGAGCTTCTTGCCGTCCGGTGAGACAGAATATCCTTCGATGTCACCGTCATAGTTGGTCAACTGCTTGCGTCCGCTACCATCGGGATTCATCTCATAAAGCTGGCTGCTCCCGTTGTCATTGCTTAGAAAAGCGAGCTTGGTACCCCCTTTGATCCATGTCACCTCATTCTCCTGGTAGGGGGTACGGGTGATCTGCTGATTGTCGCTTCCGTCTGCGTTCATCACGAAGACTTCGCGGTTACTCTTGTTTTCCGGTACACTGTAATATGCCACCGTATACGCAATTTTCTTTCCGTCGGGCGATACCGCGAATCCGCCGATACGTCCCATGGCCCAAAGTGCTTCGGGAGTCATGCGCTTCCCTTCAATCTTAATATCCGATTTCTCGATAAGCACCTGCTCCGTTTTGCCTGCTTCTTTGGTTCCGCCGCAGGCCGCTAACAACATTGCTGCCGACATCATAAATAAATTAGCTTGTCTCATATATTTTATAAAATGTTTATTTTCTTGCGAAGATAGTGAAAAAAGGATTTAAATCTTCTTTTTCTGCCAGTTTCCTTTCTTCATATATATGTAGCAGAATATCAATGTGAAAATACCATACACACACTCCGTTGTCCATGCAAATGCGATGTCCATCCGCAGATACAGGATAAAGTACATTGAGTAAGCGACATAAATGGTCAGTACGCAAAGTTCCATCGCCAGAGCTGTACGGGTGTTTCCCGTCCCTGATACCGACTGGAAATAAACATTGGCGGGAACTAGCACCAGATAAGCCGAACATAGCACCCAAAGAGAGTGGACAGATGCTTCCCTTAATTCCGGAATGTCCGTATAGATACTCAGAACCAGGTCAGGGAAAAGACAGAAGAATACCAGTATGGGTATTACAAGCATATACCCGATACGGATATGCTGCCTGATAGTTCCCCGCACACAATCCTGTTCGCCTGCGCCAATAAGGTTGCTGACCAGTGAACCGCAGGTAGAGGCGAAAGCCATCGCAATCATAAACGGAATTCCCGATACATTACGGATTATATTGGCGATTGCCAGCGACCGTTCTCCCAAGTGTTCCACGAAAAGGAAGAACATGAACCAGGTCGATAGGGAAACGAAGTTCTGAATCATCGTCCAAACGGAAATATTGAGAATCCGTTTCAACATCTGTACACGAAATTTGGGCAGGATATTCAATGCATACTTCTTGCAGTCAATCCGTTTCCATGTATAGATGATAAAGAAAATCACCGAAACCATTTCGGCTAAGGAAGAACCGATGGCAGCACCGGCAATCCCCAGTTGCGGGAAACCGAATTTACCGAAGATTAGGATATAATTGAATACAACATTCGAGAGTACCATCACAATGGAGTTCAATGTCAGTGTTTTGGTCTGGGTGGTTCCTACGAAGAAAGCCCGGAACATAACGCCGACAAAAGAGAAGAAGAAACCGTAGACTCTCCAGTGTATATAGCTCTCGGCTGCATCGTAGATGTGCGGAGAAGATATGATATTCTTCAATATATGCGGTGAGAATACAATGGATAGGGTGAACAATATAGCTGCAACCACCAGTAAAAAATAGATGCCCTGATAGAAGATCAGACCTATCTCTTTGTAATTCCCTTCCCCGTTGCGACGGGCAATCAATATCTGGGCTCCGATGCTGAAACCGAAAGCCAGCATAAAGATAGCGAGGTAATATACACCTGCGATGGCAGATGCTCCCAGTTCAATTTCACCGACACGCCCGAGAAAAGCGGTGTCCGTCATACCTATCAGTTGCTCCATAATCAAACTGATCAGGATGGGATAGGCGATAGTCCATATTTGTTTATAAGTATATTTAGTCTTCATCATACTTTGTTTATTTAGAGAAAGAAAGCCGGGCAACCAAAATAGGATGTCCGGCTTTCTCAGAATATATAGGATTTTATTCCTTATTTCTTATTCTGTCTTTGCTGCTGCAATAGCTCCTGTTGCTTTTGCATCGCTTCTAAGCGTGCGGCAAATCCGGTCTTTTTCATTTGTTTCGGGTCTTTCTTTTTCGCTTCAAGGATAGCCAGCAATTTTGTTTCGTTAGTAGTTTTACGAAGCAGAATCATGGTACCTACACTAATCAACGTTGACACGAAATAATAATAGTTCAAACCTGACGGATAATCGTTCAAGACAAACAAGAACATAATCGGCATCAGATACATCATCCATTTCATGGCAGCCATTTGCGGTTGTGCGCCAGTATCCTGCATAGACATCGTATACTTCGTGTTCAGGATATTGGTAACCGTCATCAGCAGGCAGAACAGGCTGAGGTGGTTACCCAGGAACGGAATATGGAAGGGGAATGTGATGAACGCGTCATAAGTGGAAAGGTCGTCCGCCCACAAGAAACTCTGTTGGCGCAACTCGATAGCACTCGGCACGAACATAAACAAAGCCATCAGGATAGGGAACTGCAACAACATCGGCAGACAGCCGCCCATTGGACTTACCCCGTATTGGCTGTAAAGCCCCATCACTTCCTGCTGCTTCTTCATCGCGTCTTCCTGCTTCGGATACTTCTTGTTGATTTCGTCGATTTTCGGTTTCAAAACGCGCATCTTGGCAGAAGACATATAAGTTTTCCAGGTAGCCGGATAAACCACAACTTTCACCATGATAGTCAGAATCAACAATACGATACCCATGCTCAAGCCCCAACCGGACAACCAGTCGAATACGTTGATCGTGATGAATTGATTAATCCAGCGAATCAACGGCCAGCCTAGATATACCAGTCTGTGAAGTTCCCATTTCTCGGTACGACCCTTATCCAACGCCTTCAGCGTCTTGAAGTGGTTCGGGCCGAAATAGAAATACATTTCTGTCGGTTCTTTGCCTGTCGGATCGAAAAATGTATTCATTTCAGCAGAGTAATCCTTGATATATCCGCTTCCTTGCTGTTCCATTCTCGATTTTACAGAAACCTTTTCGAAATCCTGCTCAGCGATAAATACAGAAGAGAAGAACTGGTTTTTGAACGCCACCCAGTCAATGCGGCTTTCCAACTTCTTATCATCATCTTTAGCAGCCGACAAGTTATCTACATTTTCACCTGTCACCTTATAAGTCAGCTCAGACAAACGATTCTCGTAAGTGAATCCTTTTTCCAGTTGGCGGGCACGTTGCGACCAGTCAATGTCCACATATTTGGTGCTTGCCAGTTTGTCCGCCATACCTGTAGCCTTGATTTCAAAGTTCATCAAGTAGCTGTCCGGCTTCAGCGTATATATGAAGTCAATATAGCTTTCGCTGTTCGCAGCCAAACGCATGGTGACACTGCTATCCGTCTTGTTCACTGCTTCAAAGAAATAATCCTTTGTCTGAATAGCACCTTCTTTATTGTAGAAGTTGAAATTCATCGAAGCATCATCACCGTCGAACAGCATGACCGGAGTCTTCTTGTCCTGTGCCATGTAATCCTTTAGCATGGCTGAATATACACGTCCGCCCTTCGTCGTGAAAGTGATTTCCGCTACGTTATTCTGAATGCTGATTTTAGAGTCTGTTCCATGCATGGCATTGAAAAACAGGGCGGAAGAATCGGCTACCGATGTAGCAGTCTCTTGCTTGCTGTTAGCCAGTGCAGCTTCCGTTTTCGCCTTCAGCGCTTCCTCTTGCTGCTGTACCACGGCAATAGAATCGTAGTATCTCTTTTGTGCAGCTATCTGCTCCTCGCTGGGGCGGCTCAGAAAACTGAATCCTACCAATAATATACCTATTAAAACGAGACCTGTGATGGTGTTTTTATCCATTCTTATTTTAATTACAAATTACTAATTTACTTTTCGTTTTCGATAGCAGCTTTCACAAACGCTACGAACAACGGATGCGGGTTCAATACCGTACTACCGTATTCCGGATGGAACTGTGTACCAACGAACCACTTCAATGCCGGGATTTCCACAATTTCCACCAAATCTGACTCTGGGTTGATACCAACACATTTCATGCCGGCAGCTTCGTATTGTTCTTTGTAGTCATTGTTGAACTCATAACGGTGACGGTGACGTTCCTGAATGTGTTCCTGTCCGTAAGCCTGATAGGTCTTGGAGTCTTTATTCAATACGCATTCGTAAGCGCCCAGACGCATCGTACCACCCATATTGGTGATTGCCTTTTGTTCTTCCATGATGTCGATCACGTTGTGCGGAGTCTTTTCATCCATCTCGCGTGAGTTGGCATCGGCATAACCCAGTACGTTGCGTGCAAATTCGATAGCGATACATTGCATACCCAAGCAAATACCGAAAGTCGGAATATCATGTGTACGCGTATATTTGATAGCAACAAACTTGCCGTCAATACCACGCTGACCGAATCCCGGGCCGATCATGACACCGGCCATACCTTTCAACGCTTCATCTACATTCTCGTCTGTCAGCTTTTCACTGTTTACGAAATGCACTTCCACTTTGCGGTCATTGTAAGTACCTGCCTGTGATAAAGCCTCACGGATAGATTTATACGCATCCTGCAAGTCATATTTCCCGACTAGCGCAATATTAACCGGCTCTTTTGTTTCAGCAGCGTGACGGCGTTCCAGGAATTTGCGCCATGGGCCGAGTCCCGGAGTTTCTCCTACCGGCAGTCCCATCTTTTCAAGAATGGTGCTGTCCAGTCCTTGTGCCTGCATCAGGATAGGTACTTCGTAGATTGTTTCCGCGTCGATAGACTGCACTACGGCTTTATCGTCCACATTACAGAACTGTGCCACCTTTTTACGCAATCCGTCGCTTAGAGGATGTTCGGCACGGAGTACCAGTACATCCGGCTGAATACCTACACTCTGAAGTTCCTTCACCGAATGTTGTGTCGGTTTCGTTTTCAGTTCTCCGGCAGCAGCAAGATAAGGGACATAAGTCAAGTGCACACAAAGGGCATTCTTGCCAAGTTCCCATTTCAACTGACGGATACTTTCGAGGTAGGGGAGTGACTCGATGTCGCCGACCGTACCACCGATTTCAGTGATTACAAAATCGAATTTGTACTTGTTTCCGAGCAGCTTCACATTCCGTTTGATTTCATCCGTGATATGAGGAATCACCTGGATTGTCTTACCCAGATAATCTCCACGGCGCTCCTTATCGATAACGCTCTTGTAGATACGTCCCGTAGTAATGTTGTTCGCCTTTGTCGTTTGAATGCCCAGGAAACGTTCATAGTGTCCCAGGTCGAGGTCGGCTTCGTGTCCGTCTACGGTAACATAGCACTCTCCGTGCTCATATGGATTCAATGTTCCCGGGTCGATGTTGATGTACGGGTCAAACTTCTGGATGGTTACATTATAACCTCTTGCTTGTAGCAACTTACCGATGGATGATGAGATGATACCTTTTCCTAACGAAGAGGCAACACCACCGGTGACGAAAATATACTTTGTTTCTCCCACAGCTATAACTGTTTTAAAAATTGTTTACTTAGTAGTATTCTTACGAACTTAAAAAGCGCAAAATTATAAAAAAAAGAGGAAGAATGCTGCCTTTCGCCGCTACAAATTTATTAAAAAATGCAATTTTAAAAGATTCCTATGATTTCTGAACAAAATAATGTAGCTTTGCACCCTAAACCATAGACAAATATGATGAGAATTACTACTTTATGTTCAGCTTTTATCCTGTCCTTATTAACGTTATCACTTTATGCACAGGAGCCTGTTCAGGAATCAGCCGTTGATTCCGTGATTCCGGTTGATTCTTTGCAGCCTGCTCCCGAAACTCTCAAACCTGCCAAGGCGACCAAATCCCCGAAAACGACCAAGCCTTCAACAGTAGTGGCAAAAGCCAAAGTTGTGAAAGCAGATACGCTTTCAGCGGAACTTCAGAAATATTTGATGCTCAAGCTCAACATGTCAGGCCCGACTCCGAAACTGGATACAGTCTCTTATTTATATAATAAGTATATCGCCCAACTGGATTATCTGAATGACCTGTCCGTACCTGCGCGTTATATTCCGTCCGATCCTGACTATTTCCGTCTGTTTACTCCGCTGGCATATTATTATGCCCCGATGGAACAATATTCAAAACTGGAATGGAAGCCTGTGCAGCCGGATACCAGTCCGCAACTGCCAACGGAGCTTCTTCCTTATGACACGCTGGCATTCTCCAAGACCCGACGTGCCAATACTTTGGTCAATAAGGCATTGATGGATCTTTATCTGCAAAAACCACAACTGGTAGTCACTACGGAAGACCGCATCATGAGCCGTGAT
The DNA here is from genome assembly GCF_040918965.1 of Bacteroides sp. RTP21281st1_H5_RTP21281_210402. Lineage (NCBI taxonomy): Bacteria > Pseudomonadati > Bacteroidota > Bacteroidia > Bacteroidales > Bacteroidaceae > Bacteroides > Bacteroides sp. RTP21281st1_H5_RTP21281_210402. The sequence goes on from NZ_JBCOWR010000004.1 coordinate 216,055, forward strand.
GTTTTCCGTCGCGACGTGAAACCGAAAATATCCCCGAAAGCCAGTGTTATCCACCTGTTCCAACCGGAGAACATGGATGATAATGTAGGTAAGGCCGATATAAAGATCAGCCGTCCCAACTGGTGGGTGACCGGTGGTAACGGATCGCTGCAAATCAGCCAGAACCACCTTTCGGACAACTGGTACAAGGGTGGTGAAAGCAACTTCTCCGGTTTGGCGACTTTCCAAATTTTTGCCAACTACAACGACAATGAAAGAATCCTGTTCGAGAATCAACTCGAAGCTAAGGTAGGTATGACTTCCACCCCGTCTGACGAATACCATAAATACCTGTTTAATACCGACCAGCTCCGCCTGTATAACAAATTAGGTTTGCGGGCCCTCAAAAACTGGTACTATACCATTTCTTCCGAATTCAAGACCCAGTTTTTCAACGGTTATAAAGCGAATAGTGATGTTTTGGTTTCAACATTTATGTCACCGGCGGATTTGGCGGTCAGTGTCGGTATGGACTATAAACTGAGTAAGAAGAAATTCAATCTTTCCGTCTTTATGGCGCCATTGACTTACAACTTGCGTTATATTGGCAGCTCGGAAGTAGACGAAACCAAATTTGGCTTGGACGAAGGAAAGTGTTCCAAGAATGACTTCGGTTCCCAATTACAAGCGACACTCAACTGGACGATAATCTCCGCCGTAACCTTGGAATCCCGTTTCAATTATCTGACCAACTACCATTGGGCGCGTGTAGAATGGGAAAATACCTTCAACTTCGTCCTGAACCGCTATCTCTCTACCAAACTTTACGTGCATACCCGTTTTGACGACAGTTCTAAACCGACTGAAGGCGACAGCTTTTTCCAGTTGAAAGAACTGCTTAGTTTTGGTATTAACTATAAATGGTAGGTAGAGACTCCAAGTTAACTCTAAAAAAGAAATAGTAAGAGGCTGTTTAACAATAAAAAGTTATTCAGTCTCTTTTTTTTATTCCCATATTTGTTATATCAATAATTATTTAATTCAAAATATAACTTATATGGCAACAGTAAAAGTTAAGTTTCGTCCTTCCTCGGTTTTTGATAAAGAGGGGACTTTGTTTTATCAGGTGACCCATGACCGGGTCGTGAGGCAAATAAGCACCGGCTACAAGCTTTTCTCCTCAGAATGGGACAAGAGATTGTCGTTAATCGTCATTCCTGCTGACGACGCAATGCGTGCACATTATCTAACCACATTGAGAAAATGTATTTTGGAAGATCAATCCCGACTTCGGGAAATAGTCCTGAGTCTCGAGCGGTCTGCAAATTCCTTTACGTCAGGAGACGTAGTGAGGGCTTATCAGTCTCCTTCTGTTGGTGGTTTTCTTTCGTTTGGGCGAGAGCTTGTTGCGCAGTTGAAGCAGATTGGTAAAGAACGTACTGCTGAAACTTATGCAGCAACTCTGAACAGTTTCGAACGTTTCATGGGAAATCGTGGAGATATACTTATTGAAGGAATCGATTCGGTTCTTATGGTTGAGTATGAGACCTATTTGAAATCTGCCGGAGTATGCCCCAACAGTTCTTCGTATTATATGAGAAATTTGCGGGCAATATACAACCGTGCTGTAGACAAAGAGTTAACTGTACAGCGCAATCCCTTTAAGCATGTGTATACTGGAATTGACAAGACCATGAAGCGTGCTGTACCCATGAAAGTCATCCGTCAGATAAGGGATATGGAATTGAGATTCTCTCCGTCGATGGATTATGCCCGGGACATCTTTATGTTTTCGTTTTATACCCGCGGGATGTCATTCGTAGATATGGCGTTCCTTAAAAAGAAAGATATCCGGAACGGTATCCTGGCATATCGGCGTCACAAAACGAACCAGCAGCTTTTTATCAAATGGGAAAAGCCTATGCAGGAAATTATCAATAAGTATGATACGGCAGATACGCCTTATCTGCTGCCGATAATAAAGGACATCAATAAAAACGAGAGACGGCAATATCAAAATGCGGCACACTTGATAAACAGGAAATTGAAAATGATTGGAAAACTGTTGAACTTGAATGTTACGCTGACAACATATGTCGCCCGTCACGCTTGGGCAAGTATAGCCAAAAGTAAAAATATCTCTATTTCTGTGATTTGTGAAGCTATGGGACACGATTCTGAAAATACTACGAAGATTTATCTTGCTTCATTGGATACTTCTGCTGTTGATAAGGCTAATAGTCTTATTATCAATTCTTTATAATAATATAAAAAGTATGAAAACACGTTGTTAACCCGGTACTTTTCTTATCAAGAAAAGTATTAGATGATGCAAAATTACAAAAAATAAGGTATACACTATTATATTCAATAAACTTTTTTGATTCACAACAAAAAATATTAGCATTTTTTGTCAAATGTTAAGCGGAGTGGAATGTCCGTACAGCACAAATGTGTAAATATCAGATATAAATGTTAGCGGTACTTTTCTTGATAAGAGAAGTATCGGATTAAGCTATCAAACGAATATAATTGGGGCATAAACATATTTACAAGGGAAACTAAAATACAAGTTATATTCTTGGATTATCAGTGAAATGTTAATCTGTTTATTGCTACTTGTTTGGATGCTATTCCAAGGGAAATGACAACAAATGTTTAGCATAAGAATACACACAAATGATGAAGCTAGGGATTTTTCTTCTGATAATAGTCATGAATATTGTGACTCATCCGGTCTGTGCACAGAATGTGGCAATCAAGACCAATATTTTATCCGATGTTTTTTTGAATATAAATACCGGTTTGGAGGTTGGACTGGCACCTCGCTGGACGCTTGACATCTCCGGAGAGGTCAATGCATGGACATTGTCGCATGATCGCCGGTGGAAGCATTGGGCGGTGCAACCTGAGGCCCGTTATTGGTTCTGCGATCGCTTTGCAGGACATTTCGTCGGAGCTCATTTGCATGGCGGTCAATATAATATAGGTGGCATTGACATTGATTTCAGTTTATTGGGTACGGATTTCTCAAGTCTTAAAGATACCCGGTATCAAGGATGGTTTGTTGGTGCGGGTGTTGCTTATGGCTATGCCTGGATATTGGGACGGCATTGGAATATCGAGGCTGAAATAGGTGTCGGTTATTCCTATACCCGTTATGACCGTTTCAGGTGTGCCGGATGTGGAAAGAAAGTCGGTGAAAACAGACCACATAACTATTTCGGTCCAACTAAGGCAGCAGTAAATCTAGTCTATTTATTCTAAAAAGCGTTTAGTTATGAAACAAATGATTCTTATTATAACAGCATGGCTGGGAACATGCTGTATGCTGAATGCCCAGCAAACTGTCGGAGTGATAACCGATAGTCTCAGGATTGAACGGAACGGTGAATACATAGTGGTTGACATGAGCATGGGTTTGTCTCCTTTGGATGTGGACGTAAACAGGGCTGTATTACTTACTCCCCGTTTTGTGTGCGCGACAGACACGCTTGAACTTCCGTCGATAGGAATTTATGGGCGTCAACGCTATTATTACTATGTGCGTAATGGAGAAAGCATGTTGTCCGGTGCAAAAGAGATGTCATTTAAGGCGCGTTCAAAACCCTCAGATGTGGCATATCATGCCATTATGCCTTACTATGGATGGATGAACGGGGCCGCATTGGAGTTATATCGCAGTGATTACGGCTGTTGCAACACACTATTGGCGGAATATGTCGAGCCGTTAGGAGGATATATGGAAGTGATCCCGTTGTCTCCGCAGTTGCTTTATGTTTACCCTCAGGCAGAAGCGGTCAAAAGCCGCTCACTTTCCGGTTCGGCTTTCATTGATTTTCCGGTCGATAAGACGGTTATTTATCCCGAATATCGTCAGAATACACATGAATTGGGTAAAATCCAAGCTTCCATCGATTCTGTACGGAACGACAAGGATATTACTATTACTTCGGTGTGGCTCAAGGGATATGCGTCACCCGAAAGTCCGTATTCTCATAACCGGGATTTGGCTATAGGCCGTACGGCAGCATTGAAACATTATATCAATCAGCTATATCATTTTAAGGATAGTGTTATAGTTACGGACTATGAGCCGGAAGATTGGGCCGGGTTGCGCCGTTATGTTGAGAAGACCAATCTGGCACACCGCACAGAAATATTGAATATGATTGACAGCAATCTGGAACCGGATGCTAAAGAAGCGAAGATAAAACGGACTTATCCGGAAGAATACCGCTTCTTGTTGCAGAACTGTTATCCGGCCTTACGTCATACCGATTATCGTATAGACTACGTTATCCGCAGCTTCAGCGATGTGGAAGAGATAAAACGTATCATGCAGACGCAGCCTCAGAAACTCAGCCTCAATGAGTTCTATCTTGTGGCACGGACATACGAACCGGGAAGCGTTGAGTTCAACGATGTGTTTGAGACGGCTGTGAGAATGTATCCTGATGACGAGACAGCCAACTTGAATGCGGCGAATTCCGCAATGCAGCGTAAGGATCTTGAAAGCGCAAAACGTTATCTTTCTAAAACGGGAGATTCGCCACAGGCTGTATACGCCCGTGGGGCATATGCCTTTCTTGTTGAGGATTATGATAGTGCGCGAAGATTCTTGAATGACGCGAAAGCGATGGGGGTAGAGCAGGCTGAGATAATTCTTATTGAAATAGATAAAATAGAGAAAGCTAAAAATAATTTATTAATCCATTAACGTTTAATTTTATGAAGTTATCAAATTTATTTTGGGGCTTGCTTGGAGTAATGGCATTTAGTGCTTGTTCCAGCGATGAAATTACGCCCGAAACCGACAGTCCGGAATTTGACGGTCAGAGTCGTTTCCTGTCTGTTCAGATTGCTAATCCGGCAGCTATCAGGACACGTGCAGATGTGAATCCCGGAAATCAGGATGGAGATTTGTTTGAAGAAGGACTGGCAAATGAAAATGAGGTGAAATCGATACGGTTCTATTTCTTCAAAGCAGATGGTTCTGCTTGTCCGGTAAGACGTGAAGGAAAGAATTATTATGATTATTCACTTGAAAGCAAAGATTTGGGAAATGGTGAAAGCGAGATGCCTAATATTGAAGAAAAAGTGAATGCGGTGCTTGTTATTGAAACGGATAAGGATGACAACGTAGATGGTCTTAAATCTATGGTTGCAGTGCTTAACGGTGGAGTAGGCGCCGACTGTTTCTTAGGTGATGCCAACAAGTCTTTGAGTCAACTTCGTGATGAGATTGCATTGGCTGGTACTGCAAAGGACGGTTTCTTGATGACAAGTTCTGTATTTGGTTCTGAAACTTTCCGTTGTGAAGTAGAGGTAACCGCAGATAAGTTGAAAACCAAACCGGAGTCTGCCACTGCCGACCCTGTAAATATTTATGTTGAGCGTGTATGGGCTAAAACAAGATTGTATACTGAATGGAAAGAAGGAGTCTCTCCCAAAACAGTGACATTTAATGAAAAAGAAGGTTATATCGCCATTCCGCTGAAAACGGCAAAAGATAGCGAGACTAATATTACTGTTGGTGAAGGAGAAGATGCAAAAGTTGTATATGCCATTTTCACCGGATGGGATGTGACGAGTACTGCTGATAAAGCATATCTATTCAAAAAGGTTGATTCTGAATGGAATTTAAGTTGGAATTGGAATATGCCTGTTCTTTATCGTTCTTATTGGGCACAGAATCCGGCAGGTACTACACTTGCTTATTTGTCATATAATGAAATAACTAAAAAAGTGGGCACCAAAGGAGTTGAGAATGGAAATTCTACTTCATATGATGGACACAATGCATACTGTCTTGAAAATGCTGCTGATAATAATGATGGTACGAAGTCCGATTACAAACCGGCTGATGCTCTAAGCAATCGTACTCAAGCGATTATTGCAGCCGTATTGGTGACAGTTGATGAGAACAATGTGGCTACTCCTCTTAGTTTGGCTGAATGGGGTGGAACTCAGTATACCGAAGACGGTGCATTGACAGCAATGTTGGGTATTGTAAATACTCAGATTTATACAAAAGAAGTAGATGGTGAAAACGAGAAACTGGTATCAATTAGTAAAGATATGGTGAAATTGGTTTCCGGTATAGATGCAGGTGTAGCTGACGGTTCTTCAGAAGACAGCAAGAGATATTTGAGTTATTTGCAGTTGAATGAAGAGACAGCAAAAGATGTGACATTCTATAAAGCGAATGGAGAGGCGTACGCTACTCATGCTGACGTAAATAAGGTACTTGCCAATAAGAATTCGATTGGTGCAAGAATATGGTCATCCGGTAAAACATATTATTATACTGACATTAAGCATGAAGACGGTGCTGAAGATACTAAAGGTAAGTATGGTGTAGTACGTAATCATATTTATGATATTGCTATCACTTCTGTGGCTGGTCTTGGAACTCCGGTTTTGAATCCTGACGAAAAGATTATTCCGCAACATCCAAAAGATGATGATACTTATCTTGCTGCACAAATAAATATCCTTTCATGGAGAGTTGTAAAACAGAATGTTGATTTAGAATGGTGATTATTCATAGCAAACAGAACCATAAAAACAACCACTAAGTAATCCTGATGGCGGGGCGCTTCCCGTCGGGAAAGCATTCCGCCATCTTTTTAATGTAAAGAAAGCGTTTAGGTATCGGCGCAAAGAGAGATGCCGTTTTGAAATCCCGAAGAAGATTCCGGGTTTCCACTTAATCAGAAATTTCCACTGCGGTTTCGTTCCGCAGACTATATATAATCATTAATTAAGAAATGATAGATGATAATGAATACACTGTCTTATATCAAATATTGGGGAATAACAGTATTGGCAATCATAGCGAGTGCCTTCCTGTTCGTGTCGTGTGACGGTATGATTTATAACGACGAAGGTGACTGCTCCGTGCGCTACCGACTGAAATTCCGTTATGACATGAACCTGAAATTTGCCGACGCCTTTGCTCACGAAGTAAAGTCCGTCAGACTTTACGCGTTCACCCCGGACGGTGAATTGGTATGGCAGTCCGCCGAACAAGGTAGTGTTCTTGCATCAGAAGAATATGTCATGCCTATCGACCTTGCTCCGGGTGACTATCATCTTGTTGCGTGGTGCGGACTTGACAATGAAGAATCCTTCACTTTACCCGACGTGTCGCATGGATGCCACCTGGAAGATTTGCACTGCAAGTTGAAACGGCAATATGATATGGAGACAGATGTAGCCACAGGTGCGCAAAAACGTATCACTTGTTCCAAGCAAGACTTGCATCCGTTGTTTCATGGCACTCTCGATGTCAGTCTGCCTGTAAATGATGACGGGGGTGAGTATACATATGTCATGCCGCTGACGAAAGATACGAATATATTTCGCGTGGTACTTCAGCACCTTTCCGGAGAAGATATAAACGCTGACGACTTTGTCTTTAGCATCGAAGATCGGAACGGTTGGATGGCACATGATAATTCATTGATCAATGATGAGCCGATTACCTATCGTGCCTGGTCCACCTATTCGGGTGAAGCAGGTGTTGATATACCGACAAAAGCCGGTGCGGATGTAATGCCCGGAGCCGGGAAACGTGTTATAACAACAGTCAAAGCTGCCGTAGCAGAACTTACGGTAAGCAGGCTGGTGAAGAGGGACTGGAGCCAGTATCCACGTCCGATGTTGACAATTCGGACTACTGAGGGAAAGCTAGTTGTTTCCATTCCGGTCATTGACTACGCTTTGTTGGTAAGAGGCGAATGTAACAGGAGTATGTCCGAACAGGAATTTCTCGATCGGGCAGATGAATATAATATGACATTCTTCCTTGATGAAGACAATAAATGGGTGAGTACAGTGATACAAATCCTTTCGTGGAAAGTGGTACGTTCTAATGTAGATATAGAGTGAAAAAAATGCTGCGACATATGGAATGGATGGCGGCATTTGTCAGTTGGGCATTGTTGTTGACAGCATGTAGCAGCGGAACAAGTGGCTATACGGACGAAGTACAGCCGGACGATCCCACCGCTACGCTCATCCTGCATACCGCTCTTCTTGACAAAACCCGTGCGGCCGATATCCCTGCGGATAGCCCTGTCGAATATATGTACACGTTACGCATTATTGTCCTTCATGCGGACGGCAGTGTGGAGCATAACGTTCATGTCGATTTTGGTAACTCCCCTCAAACCGAATGTTTCAGGATACTAAAGGTGACACGGAATGAAACAAAGAAAATATACCTGATAGCTAACGAAGAAAGCGTATCTTCCGAGCTTCACGGAAAATTGGAAACATTGACAGCAGGCGATAATACATTCCGGAGCATTGTGGACGAATTGTATTTCACCCCCGATTATAAGAACCCCATTCCTATGAGCTCGGTGTATGATGTCCCGGTCAATGCGGAGAGTTTGGTAGAGCGGCAGTTCTATTTGGTTCGTGCCGCTACCAAATTTACTTTCCGTCTCACGAACGAACGTGAAAATGCTGTCAGTGTGGATGCAATCGGTATTTCCGGAATAGTCGGAAAAACGTATCTGATACCTCATAAAAAGGAAAAGGAAATGCTTTTTGAGGGTGAGCCGTTCTTTTGGATCGACTGGCTGAAAAAAGTGGCGGATGAGTCGCAAAATCATCCGGAGGATGTGACGTTGGCGGATAGGAGAGGGTGGATACAGGATTACGATATTCCTTCCGCACAGATTCACGAGGAAGTTGTCGTTCGTTCCCCGACTCTGGTTCCCGGTCTCACATATCACGTGAATGAAGCTCCCACTCCCGGTGAAAAAATATTCCCCGTGTTTTATCTTCCGGAAAGTAAGAATCTCAAAGATGGAGCACAAGAATATGGAGAGCAAGCCTATATGATGACCCTTCATCTGACAGAAAAAACTCCTGAAGGGGAAGCCGGAACCTCAGAGGAGAAAAAAGTATCGTTTACCCGGTCTTTCCCTAATCTGAGAGCCCTTTTCCGCAACACATACATATTGGTTGACGTCACATTTTGGGAGGAAGGGGTAAAAGTAGATGTGATACCTTATAGTGAGGTTATCCTTAAACCGGATTTCGGATTATAAATGAAATGGCAAAAACAAATAAAAAAGAATGATAATACGATAAGATGATGAGACGCGATATAGTATATACATCTCTGTTGGTACTTGTCTTCAGTGTGGCAAGTTGTGTGGACGACTGGTTTGAAAGACCGGAATCCGTCGGGGAGGGTAAAAGCACGGTGTCTGTTACCGTGGATTTCCGTCCTATGGCTTCAGGGCTTACGCAAAGCACAAGAGCGGCGGGAGATGCGATTAAGGAAATAGAGACGATCTATGTCTTGTTGTATGATGAAAGTGGAAACCTTGTGGAGAATCAAAGCCGTCAGATTCTAGACTATGAAATCACTGATGAGAAACGTGTGGATACAGACGCAGATAACAATGTATCAGCAGAGACACAGACTCCACGTGTCACTTTCAAATTGAAAGAAATACCTTTTGGTAGATACTATATTTATGCTGTTGCCAATATCCCCGATCTTCTTATCAAGTATTCCGATTATATCAAGACCAAAGAGGGGTTAAAGCGTATACCGCTTACCTGGCATAATGTTTCCGGTGAAGTCGGCAAGAACAGTCAGATGCTTGGATATTTCACGTCGACCAAGAAAGATCAGCCGGAAAACGAACCTCTTACCATCAACAGACCGAGCATCTACCTGCATTCGTGGTTGCGCCGGGCTGCTTCGAAACTTACGATCGCTTATGACGGCAGTCGCCTGAAAGAAGGCGTTTTTGTATACCTTAAATCGGTACGGATAAAAGATATTCCGTCACAATGTTATCTGGGGGAAGATAATAATGTAGGTGCGGAAGGATACGGACTGAGCAAAACTTTGTTGGACGGTGAAGAAATAAAATACTATAAAGGAGACTTGCCTACGGATTACGACCACGAATATAATGGCCCGCGTATCACGCGGGGAAATCCCCATTATGGTTCGCATCATGAAGACTCTGTCGCTGTATACTTTTATGAGAATATACAGGGGGAAGGTAAGGACAAGCGGCAGGATGCTGATGGAAAAGACGGGCTTGACGCTCCGGGGATGCCGGGAGACCCCGGCTATAAGCTTAAGGATGACAAACCATATGGCACATATGTAGAAGTAGACGCTTATTACGTCTCCATCAATTCAGAAAGAATTGGAAACGGTCCTATCAAGTACCGGTTCATGCTTGGGCAGGATATTTTCAAAGATTATAATGCCAAGCGTAACTGCCATTACAAACTGACACTCGGATTCAATAATTTTGCCAACGATGTAGACTGGCATATCGAGTATGTGGAGCCGGAACCGGGTGTTGTAACTCCGGAACCCTATTTCATATCATACTTGTATAATCACTCAATGATGTATCCAATTAAAGTAAATACAGGTGGGCGTGAAATTGAATACATAAAGGCGGAAATTATGGATAATCGCTGGGCTCCGTATAATGCCAATGACTCGATATATTATTCTAAAATGGACAAGTCGAATGAGAATCAGTGGAATGGTTTTCTTTCATTACATAAGACTGTCGATCTGGTTATTCCTAAAACGACCTCTTCGGTAACTGTAGATTCTAATAAGGATCATTATGAGAAAGTTCCTAAAAGAGGAGAGCGTACATATACGGATATGAGTGTAGGCGAACATATCACAGCAGATTCCGATTCGAAAGACACATACCGTGTGGAACAACATCCTACCGAAGCGAATACATACAATGTCTTTATACCTATGTATACACGTGCCAAGCAATTGATAAAAGAAACGGCTTATACGGGTAACAATCCTTATGTCGCATACCATCGGAAGGCGGAAGTCAAGATTACGACCAAGCTGAAAGGTCTGGAAAAAACGTTTGAAAATATGGTAACCATTTATCAAGTACGTCGTATTGTCAATCCCAAAGGCATATTTCGTAGTAGCGGAAAGAGTGATCCGTTTCATGTGGTGCTGAAACGTTTACCAAAGGAGAATGCAACCAAATTTGAAACATTTGTGTCAGAAGGACCGTGGAAAGCATATGTTGTAAGGTATTGTAACAGCGATGGTAGTGCAGGCCAAGTTGTCAACCTTGACAAAGGCAGTGGAATGTCCGAATGTATAAAAGATACCGTATATGGAAAAACAGGTTCCGAGATTGATTTTAATGTCAATTTTGATGGAACGTGTGGTGCCAATACTTCCCGTTATGCTATTATAAGGGTCGAATATCACAACTATACTTGTTATCATCTGATATTTGTACGGCAGGGTGATAGTCCGGACAACCTGATAGCAGGCGGAACGAGATGGCACACCAAGAACATGAGGACAAAAACGGAAGAAGCTGAATCTCCGCTGGACGAAGGCTCTCTGTTCGGGCGTGGTAATTGGGATTATCCTATTGATGCGCTGAATAATAAGAATCCCAAGGAATATTGGGTGAATGTACTACCGGAAGATTTTAACAACTCATATCCGGCAGATGGCTTTTTTACAATAGCCGGAAGTGGTGAAAAGAAGAAGTGGAGTGATATAGCCAAAAACGCAGATTTTACAGAGCCTAAAACCGGTTGGAGGGTTGCCAGTGCCTCAGATTATCAGGCATTGTTTGATAGTGATATTATAAAACAGGGATACGGAGTGCTATATGGAGATGGAGCGAAAGAAGTTGCAGATGACCTTAATGATGTGTACGGTTACGATTACACAACCTCAAAGGCACGTGGAATGAGAGGATGTTTTGTCTATAACGAACAAACAGGAAAAAATCTTTTCTTTCCGATAGGTGCTTCCGGTTATGGGCATCGAAAAGATTCTCGAGGTGAATTGGCCGAAAATCAGTACAAGGGAATTTTAAGATATGCTGCAAGTAGGAATACGTACTTTAGCTCAAATGATGCAAGTGACCTTTATCCTAATGGTGTCAATGACTGTCCATTGTTTTATGACATCTATATGCGTCCGGGTGCGATATATTGGTATGGCAAGACCGGGCAGAATAAAATAAATGGTACAACGACGGACAATGTCGGTTGGGACTTCAATTATTTTACATTCGATTTTTATCCTATGGGTAGCTGGGGGACAAGTGGAGGTAAGGACGCCTGCTTTGTTCGTTGTGTAGAAAAGTAATTTAACCACATATTTGGATTTGTGAGTAAAAAGAAAACGTTTTTTCTTGTTTACTATTTATAATTTTGCCTATATTTGCAACCAAATTCATTCCGTTACCGAAGAAGCAACGGAGAAATGAAGGCTAAAATACATGATCATTAACAAAAATGACGACCGAAAAACTCTGCCAACAAATGTGATTGGCAGCGGCGTAGCACGCTCTAAACGTTGGTTAGTGGCAATTGTGCGCATCTGTCACGAGAAAAAAACGAGTGAGCGTCTCACAAAAATGGGGATTGAAAACTTCCTTCCGATTCAACAGGAAGTACATCAATGGAGCGATCGCCGTAAAGTTGTTGACCGGGTATTAATTCCGATGATGATTTTCGTTCACGTTGATTTACATGAACAAAAAGAAGTTTTAACCTTATCCGCAATCAGCCGTTATATGGTACTACGTGGGGAGAGTACTCCGGCTATCATTCCTGACCAGCAAATGTTGCGATTCAAATTTATGCTCGACTATTCGGATGAGACGATTAGTATGAGCACATCGCCATTGGCACCGGGAGAGAAGATACGGGTTATCAAAGGACCATTAGCAGGACTGGAAGGGGAACTGGTAAATGTGAATGGGAAATCAAAGGTTGCTGTCCGATTGACAATGTTAGGGTGTGCATGCGTGGATATACCGGTTGGATGTGTTGAGCCGGTATCAGAAAAAGGGGAATTACACGATTAATCATCTGTTTATTTTATGGGGGTATGGGGATTCTACTACAAGAATGTAATGAAAGTTTGCGAAATCTAGCAGACAGTCTATCAGACATCGGTGATGAAAAATCAGATACATATACCGGTGACCTCTCGAATAAATAAAAATCCATGAAAGTATTGATAAATTGTATCTTTTGAAAGATGCAGTGTAGAAGTGTGCGTAACTATCAGAAGGTGATAATTATCGATCAAATCAGTCAATTTGAAATATAATTTATTCGTTTATACTATAATGGAAAAAACATTAAGGGGTATAGCTCAATACGCTCGTAAGAACTATTTGAGTTATTGGATCATTTTGGGTATTGATACGGTGGTATCTGTCTTATGTTCATTGGTCGCTTATGCTGTCATTCATTATATGGCGCATGTTCCGATGAGCGACTGGATGCTTTGTCAGTTTGTCGGCGTTTCTTTGGTGGCAAGTGTTGCCGGAGCCTTATTGTTTCACACCTATCGCAATACCATCCGTTTTTCTCAGGCACGCGAGCTTTGGCGTATTATGTGCGCTGTATTATTCAAGATAGGATGTTTGTCCGTGATTTCTTTCTGGATTATATCCGACACACAGCTACTTGATAATTATAAAGTCTCCTACCTTCTGTTTGACGGTTTGTTGACGCTGGCTGCGCTGACGGTCTTTCGTGTTTCACTTATCATCACTTACGATTTTTTGTTGGATTGGGTAAATAAGAAGAATACACGTATCCTTATTTATGGTGTTGACGAGGAGAGTGTGGCCTTGAAGTTGCGTCTCCGTGACAGTGCACATTATAAGGTCGCAGGCTTTTATGTTTATGGCAAAAACAACAGCCGTCGCCACTTGGCGGATCTTCCTATTTATTATTTTGAAAATGAATCGGATGTTGACTATATAATACGTAAGCGTGGTATTAAGGGTATTCTGTTTGCCCGTTATGAGGATACCCGTCTGGAGGAAAACCGTCTTTTGGAGTATTGTAAAAGCAATGCTCTTAAAACTCTGATTGCTCCCACTATTAGTGAGGCGGATTCCGACGGTAATTTCCATCAGTGGATACGTCCCATTAAGATTGAAGACTTGCTGGGTCGTGCTGAAATAAACATCAATCTTCGTCAGGTCGCCGAAGAGTTCCGGGGAAAAGTTGTGTTGGTAACCGGTGCGGCAGGTAGTATCGGTAGTGAACTTTGCCGTCAGCTTGTACAGATGGGTATTCAGAAACTCATCATGTTTGACTCTGCCGAGACTCCTTTGCATAATGTCCGTCTTGAATTTGAGAAAAAATATCCAGCCATAGATTTTATTCCGGTGATTGGCGATGTGCGTGTGAAAGAACGTGTACGCATGGTATTCGATCTCTATCATCCGCAAATTGTCTTTCATGCCGCCGCTTACAAGCATGTCCCATTGATGGAAGAGAATCCTTGCGAAGCCGTACTGGTCAATGTCACAGGTTCCCGTCAGGTAGCTGATATGGCTGTGGAGTATGGTGCGGAAAAAATGATCATGGTCTCTACCGATAAAGCCGTGAATCCTACCAATGTGATGGGCTGTTCCAAACGTCTGGCGGAAATCTATGTACAGAGTCTGGGATGTGCCATCCGTGAGGGAAAGGTTAAAGGCAATACCAAATTCATCACTACCCGTTTCGGTAATGTATTGGGTAGTAACGGTTCAGTTATTCCTCGCTTTAGAGAACAGATTGAGAATGGCGGTCCTGTCACAGTTACTCATCCTGATATCATCCGCTTCTTCATGACCATTCCTGAGGCATGCCGTTTGGTAATGGAAGCTGCTACGATGGGAGAGGGTAATGAGATTTTTGTCTTTGAGATGGGGAAGGCTGTGAAAATAGTCGACTTGGCTACCCGTATGATTGAACTGGCGGGTTATCGTCCGGGAGAGGATATCAAGATTGAATTCACAGGCTTACGCCCTGGTGAGAAGCTTTATGAGGAAGTATTGAGTGATAAGGAAAATACGCTTCCGACTGAGAACAAGAAGATTATGATAGCTAAAGTCCGTCGGTATGAGTATGCCGATATCCTTGATACGTACACAGAGTTTGAGAGACTTTCCCGTGCGGTTAAGATCATGGATACGGTCAGACTGATGAAGAAAGTGGTTCCTGAGTTCAAATCAAAGAATTCTCCGCGATTTGAGGTATTGGATAAAGAACAATAAACTAGAATATATTATGAACAATTCATTTTGCATTGCTGCAAGTATGCAGAAAAAAGTCGGTGGAATACTTTCCTGCCTGTTTGTACTCTTTCTGCTTGCTTCCTGCCAGTCATACAAGAAAGTCCCCTATCTGCAGGACTCTGAAGTTGTGGGACAGGTTGCCCAACAGGAAACTCTGTATGATGCCAGGATAATGCCTAAGGATCAGCTTACTATCATGGTGTCATGTACGAACCCTGAATTGGCAGCTCCTTTCAACCTGGGAGTGGTTGGTTCCGTTGGTTTGACTTCCGGGAACTCACAGGGAACTTCTCAATCCTCCCAACAGACTTATCTGGTAGATAATGAGGGTAATATCAATTTTCCTGTATTGGGGATATTGAAAGTTGGGGGGCTGACCAAAAAGGAGGTGGAGCAAATGATAGTGGAGAAACTGAAACCTTATATCAAAGAAACACCGCTTGTTACCGCCCGTATGGTCAACTATAAAATCTCCGTGTTAGGAGAAGTCGCTAGTCCTGGTACATTTACTATCAGCAATGAAAAAGTGAATCTGTTGGAGGCCTTGGCCATGGCGGGTGACATGACTATTTATGGAATTCGTGACAATGTAAAACTGATTCGTGAAGGTGCTGACGGTAAACAACAGATTATAACATTGGATTTGAATAAGGCCGAAACTCTTCTTTCTCCTTACTATTGGTTGCAGCAGAACGATATTGTATATGTGACTCCGAACAAAGCGAAGGCTCGTAATTCGGATATCAGTAGCAGTACGAGTATTTGGTTCTCCGCTACATCTATCTTGATTTCATTAGCGAGTTTATTAGTAACAATCTTCAGATAATAACATCATATGATTGAGGAAAGAAAAGAAAGAACGAAGATACAATCCGAAGAACAGATCAATATTCAGGAAATCCTTTTCCGTTATCTGATTCATTGGCCGTGGTTCGTTGTTTCAGTAATAGTTTGTGTTGCTGTTGCATGGGGGTATCTACATCTGACAACACCTGTATATAATGTTTCTGCCACAGTCCTGATCAAGGATGAAAAGAAAGGTGGTGGTGCGAATATGTCTTCCGAACTGGAAAAGATGGGGATGAACGGCTTTGTCTCTTCATCAAGTAATATAGAAAATGAGATTGAAGTACTAAGTTCAAGGACATTGGCGAGAGAGGTGGTCAGCTCTCTTGGATTGTTCGTGACTTATATGGACGAAGACAGGTTTCCAAAAAAGGAACTGTATCGTACTTCTCCAGTTCTGGTAAGCCTGACTCCACAGGAAGCGGATAAACTTCCTCATACAATGGAAGTAGGTATGTCCTTGCAACCTTCCGGCGTGATGGATGTACAGATCTGGGTTGGAAAAAAGGAGTACCGGAAACGTTTTGAGAAATTGCCTGCCGTACTCCCTACCGATGAAGGTACGGTTGCTTTTTTTGCAAATAATGATACCTTGTCATCACTTCGTCCGGAGAGTGTAACAAAAGAACGTCATATTACTGCTTATATTAACAGACCTTTTTCTGTTGCGAAGGGATACGCTGGTTCCTTGTTAATAACTCCTACTTCGAAAGCTACTACCGTAGTGACCGTTTCACTTAAAAATTCCAGTACCCAACGTGGTAAGGACTATATAGACAAGTTGCTTGAAATGTATAATATCAATGCCAACAATGACAAGAATGAGGTGGCTCAGAGAACGGCAGAGTTTATCGACGAACGTATAGGTATCATCTCAAAAGAACTAGGTAGTACAGAGCGGGATTTGGAGAATTTTAAGCGTAGCGCAGGTATTACGGATTTGACAAGTGAAGCCCAGATAGCCTTGACCGGCAATGCGGAATATGAGAAGAAACGTGTGGAAAATCAGACTCAGATTAATCTTGTCACGGACCTGCAAAGATATCTGCAAGGTACTGAATATGAGGTGTTGCCTGCAAATGTCGGTTTACAGGATGCTGGTGTAGCAGGTGCAATTGACCGGTATAATGAAATGGTGGCTGAGCGTAACCGTCTGTTGCGTACATCAACGGAAAGTAATCCAGCAATTGTAAATCTTAATGCCAGTATCCGTGCGATGCGTGGTAATATACAAACCACCTTGGATGCAACGCTGAAAGGTCTTGAGATTACTAGGGCTGATTTGGCCCGTGAAGCGAGTCGTTATTCCCGTCGTATTAGTGACGCGCCCACTCAGGAACGTCAGTTTGTGAGTATTGCTCGCCAACAGGAAATCAAGGCAGGGCTTTACCTCATGTTGCTTCAGAAGCGTGAGGAGAATGCCATTGTACTAGCTGCCATAGCCAATAATGCCAAGATTATTGACGAGGCACAGGCAGACGGTGCTCCGATTTCCCCAAAGCGGATGACGATTTATCTTGCGGCTTTGGTATTCGGAATAGGTATTCCGGTAGGTATCATTTATCTGATTGGTCTGACCAAATTTAAAATAGAAGGCCGTGCAGATATTGAAAAACTGACTTCGCTCCCTGTTATCGGTGATGTCCCGTTAGCCGATGAGAAAAACGGTTCTATTGCTGTATTTGAGAATCAGAATAATTTAATGAGCGAGACTTTCCGTAATGTCCGTACCAATCTTCAGTTTATGCTTGAAAATGGCAAGAATGTAATTTTGGTGACTTCTACCATTAGTGGTGAAGGCAAGTCCTTTATATCCGCCAATTTGGCTATCAGTCTTTCCTTATTAGGGAAGAAAGTTGTAATAGTTGGTCTTGATATTCGTAAACCGGGGTTGAATAAAGTATTTAATATCCCTAAAAAGGAGCATGGTATTACCCAGTTTTTGACTAATCCGACAACGAATCTGATGGATTTGGTACAGGCTTCTGATATAAACAAGAACTTATATATTCTTCCCGGTGGAACCGTTCCGCCTAATCCGACAGAGTTGTTGGCTCGTGACGGATTGGAGAAGGCTGTTGAAATACTGAAGAAGAATTTTGACTATGTGATATTGGATACTGCTCCTGTAGGTATGGTGACAGATACTTTGCTCATAGGACGTGTAGCGGATTTATCTGTTTATGTATGCCGTGCTGATTACACCCGTAAGGCTGAGTTTACTTTGATCAATGAACTCGCTGAAAATAATAAATTGCCTAATCTCTGTATTGCCATCAATGGTTTGGATCTTCAGAAGAAGAAATACGGCTATTACTATGGTTATGGTAAATATGGCAAGTATTATGGCTATGGTAAACGTTATGGTTATGGCTACGGGTATGGGGAACATAAAGTAAAAAGACAAGGCTAATTAATCAATAATAATATCAAAGATATGTCAGTGTTTAAAGACAAAGTCCTGTTAATCACAGGTGGTACAGGCTCATTCGGTAATGCCGTACTCCGTCGTTTTCTCACAAGTGATATAAAGGAAATCCGTATTTTTTCACGTGATGAAAAGAAACAGGATGATATGCGTCACCATCTTCAGGCACAGCATCCTGAACAGGCATCAAAGGTAAAGTTTTATATTGGAAATGTTCGTAACCGTGAGTCTGTTGATGTTGCGATGCGTGGGGTGGACTATGTGTTTGCAGCCGCCGCTTTGAAACAGGTGCCTTCCTGCGAATTCTTCCCTATGGAAGCGGCCATGACCAATGTGATGGGTACAAGCAATGTGCTACTTTCAGCCATTGACCACGGCGTAAAGAATGTAGTCGTTCTTTCTACTGACAAGGCGGCTTATCCCATCAATGCCATGGGGATCTCCAAAGCTTTGATGGAAAAGGTAGCTATTGCGAAGGGACGGGAATTAGGTGAAGGTGCTCAGACGACTATCTGTTGTACCCGTTATGGTAATGTAATGGCATCACGTGGTTCGGTTATTCCTTTGTGGGTGGAACAAATCATGTTGGGTAAATCCATAACTATTACAGATCCCAATATGACCCGTTTCATGATGACTTTGGATGATGCGGTAGATCTCGTAATCTATGCCTTTACCCATGGTCATAATGGTGACCTTTTCGTACAGAAGGCTCCTGCCGCCACATTGGATGTGCTTGCCGAAGCTTTGAAGCAGATTTATTCCAGGATTGATCCTAAATACGGTGAAACCGAGGTTAAGGTCATTGGGACTCGTCACGGTGAGAAACTCTATGAGACTTTGGTTACTCGTGAGGAAATGGCAAAAGCTATTGATTGCGGCAACTACTACCGTATTCCTTGCGACAGTCGTGACCTCAACTATGACAAGTTCTTTGTGGAGGGTAATGAGAAAGTTTCAGCAATTGAGGATTACCACTCGCACAATACCGCACGTCTGGATATTGAGGGGATGAAGGAACAGCTTATGCGCTTGCGTTTCATCCAGGAAGATCTCGGTTTAATAGAGCGTGCAAAGTCAAAAGAAATTCGTTCCGAATAATGAAGATACTTGTAACAGGTGCCAAAGGTTTCGTAGGAAAAAATCTTTGTGCCGAGCTCAACAATATAAAGGAAGGAAAGGCCCGCTGTTATGGCGGTCTTGTTATTGATGCTGTTTATGAATATGATATAGACAGTAATCTGGAGGAATTGGATGCCTATTGTTCTGACTGTGACTTCGTTTTCAATTTGGCAGGTGTAAACCGCCCTAAGGAGAATAGCGAGTTTATGAGCGGCAACTTCGGCTTTGCATCAATATTGCT
Source organism: Bacteroides sp. RTP21281st1_H5_RTP21281_210402 (assembly GCF_040918965.1). Lineage (NCBI taxonomy): Bacteria > Pseudomonadati > Bacteroidota > Bacteroidia > Bacteroidales > Bacteroidaceae > Bacteroides > Bacteroides sp. RTP21281st1_H5_RTP21281_210402. Next base: position 235,772 of record NZ_JBCOWR010000004.1, read on the forward strand.
CGACTGTTTGAAGACTCACAAGAACACTTGCCCCGTGATGTTGTCAAGTAGCATCCAGGCAACCCTGATTGGCCGTTATGGTACCAGCGATTACGGTAAGAGCAAGTTGGCGGGTGAGGAACTGTTCTTTGAATATGGTAGAGAAACAGGTGCCAGAGTATTGGTATATCGTTTCCCGAATCTCTTTGGCAAATGGTGTCGTCCCAATTATAACAGTGCGGTTGCCACATTCTGCAACAACATCGCCAACGACCTTGCCATACAGGTTAATGATCCCGGTGTAGAGCTTGAACTTCTTTATATCGATGACCTTGTAAAAGAAATGATAAATGCTTTGCAAGGTGAAGAACATCATTGTGAGTTTGACGGTGTGGAGACTGTCCTTAATGCTGACGGGCGCTACTGTGCTGTGCCTGTCACCCACAAAGCAACCCTTGGTGAAATCGTTTCGTTACTCGAATCCTTTAAGGCGCAGCCCCAAACATTGGTAATGCCCGAGATTCCCGAGAATTCATTCGCCAAGAAGCTTTACAGTACCTTCCTTAGCTATTTACCCAAAGAAAAGGTAATCTTTCCGTTGAAGATGAACGTGGATGACCGTGGCAGTTTCACCGAGTTGTTGAAGACAGTTAACTGCGGCCAGTTTAGTGTGAACATCAGTAAACCCGGTATTACCAAGGGGCAGCATTGGCATCATACAAAATGGGAGTTCTTTATTGTCGTATCGGGCAGGGCTCTTATTCAGCAACGCCGGATAGATACTGACGAAGTGTTGAACTTTGAGGTTAGCGGTGATAAGATAGAAGCTGTACACATGTTGCCCGGCTATACTCACAATATCATAAACCTCTCTGATACTTGTGAACTGGTGACACTCATGTGGGCCAACGAGGCATTTGACTCCAATTGTCCGGACACTTATTTCTTACCCGTAGAATAAATACATTATGGCAGATATTAAAACAGATTATAGTGACGTAAAGTTTGCGGATAACGGCAAACTGAAACTTCTTATCATAGTAGGTACAAGGCCTGAGATTATTCGTCTTGCGGCAGTTATCACCAAGTGTCGCAAATACTTTGATACAGTTTTGGCGCATACCGGTCAGAACTATGACTATAACCTCAACGGGGTATTTTTCAAGGATTTGAAATTAGCCGACCCTGAGGTTTATATGGATGCCGTAGGTGACGACTTGGGTTCAACAGTTGGTAATATTATCAACTGCTCCTACAAATTAATGAATGTAATCAAGCCTGATGCGTTACTCATCCTGGGTGATACCAACTCTTGTTTGAGTGCTATCGCAGCAAAACGTCTTCATATTCCCATCTTCCACATGGAGGCAGGTAACCGTTGTAAGGATGAATGTTTGCCTGAGGAGACCAACCGACGTATTGTCGATATCATCAGTGATGTGAATCTGGCATACAGCGAGCATGCAAGAAGATACCTTCACGAGTGCGGTCTTCCCAAAGAACGCACCTATGTTACCGGTAGTCCCATGGCTGAGGTATTGCATGCCAATCTTGCTGACATAGAAGCCAGCGACATTCATCAACGTCTCGGTTTGGAGAAGGGCAAATACATCCTGCTCAGTGCTCATCGCGAGGAGAACATAGATACAGAGGAGAATTTTCTTTCACTGTTCAATGCTATCAATGCCATAGCTGAAAAGTATGACATGCCTATTCTTTATAGCTGTCATCCCCGTTCACGCAACCGTATCGAGAAGAGCGGGTTCCAGTTGGATAAACGTGTAATTCGCCACGAACCTCTCGGTTTTCATGACTACAACTGCCTGCAGATGAATGCTGCTGCTGTAATCAGTGATTCGGGTACCCTGCCCGAGGAAAGCAGTTTCTTCACCAGTGTGGGACATCCTTTTCCGGCAGTCTGTATCCGCACCAGTACCGAACGTCCCGAATCGTTGGACAAGGCTGGTTTTATCCTTGCGGGCATAGACGAAAAATCTCTCCTTCAGGCTGTTGATACTGCCATTGCTATGAATGCCGAGGGTGATAACGGGATACCTGTACCTGTGTATGTTGAGGATGTTGCCAACAAGGTGGTGAAGATTATTCAAAGCTACACTGGTGTGGTTAATAAGATGGTGTGGAGAAAGAGGTAAATAGTTTGTTACATTCTAATATGCTTTGCTTTTTTAATGTCAGATACCTCAGCGAATAATAAACGAATAGCTAAAAATACGATGCTACTATACATCCGTACATTCATTACGATGGTTGTGGGGTTGTACACTAGTCGGGTAATGCTCAATGCGTTGGGCGTTGATAATTATGGTATTAATAATGTCGTTGGAGGAATTGTAAGCTTTTCTGCACTAATAACAGGTACTATGGCTGCTTCATCTAGTCGCTATCTTACCTATTCTCTTGGTGAAGGTGTGTTGGAAAAGATGAGAAATGTTTTTGCTACTGTTACTAACGTACAGATTGTAATGGGTATTATAGCTGTTGTTGTTCTTGAAATAGTAGGTGTGTGGTTTCTCAATACAGCAGCAGACATTCCTGAGGGGCGTATATATGCTGCAAATTGGGTATTACAGTGTTCCATTGTTTCTACATTTGTTATATTAGTATCTGTACCTTTCAATTCTTTAATTATAGCCCATGAGCATATGGATGTTTATGCTTATATGAGTATTTTGGAAGTAGCGATAAAATTGGGAGTATGTTTTCTGATACGTAATTATGGGGGGGACAGGCTTATTTTATTCTCAATTCTTTGGACAAGTGCATCTATACTCACTAATATAATATATGCCATATTCTGTTTCAGAAAGTTTGAAGAGGTGAAATATCAATGGAGAATAGATGGAAAATTGTTTAAGGAAATGGCGGGATATTCTGGTTGGAATCTTCTTAGTAATACAACTTGGATGCTAAATACTCAAGGAGTTAATATGCTTATTAACATATTCTTTGGTGTGGCATTTAATGCAACAAGAGGTATTGCTACAACTGTGAATGGAGCTATACAAGGTTTTGTGTCTAATTTCACAACAGCATTTAGTCCCCAAATAACAAAATCTTATGCGGCGGGTAACTATGATTATTGTTATTCAATAGTAAATAAGGGGGCAAAATATACATGGTATCTCATGTTCATCTTTTTAGTGCCTGTTTGTATAGAGACTGATACTTTGTTGCATTTATGGTTAGTTGAGGTACCTCCAATGGTAGTGTTGTTTGTACAACTTTCAATGTTCGAGTCACTTGCGTTACAATCAAGCAATACTTTATTAAAACTCATACAGGCAACAGGAAATATAAAGCGTTATGCCATAGATGTAACAATTTTCACTTCTTTAGTATTTCCTTTGACATGGGTATGTTATAAATTAGGTTTTCCTGTATGGTTTTCGTATCCAATATTTATAATAATATATTTTAGTACTATAGTACTTAGATTTAAGGCACTTTCGGCTTTGACAACTTATCAATGGAGAGTATTTATAACTGAAGTGCTGATTCCATGCTTAAAAGTATCAATATTTTCATGGATAGTTCCATTGATAATAGCTCATTTTTGGTCTCCTTCATTGTTGAGATTCTTTGTATTAGTTCCGGGATCTGTCTTTTGTGTTATTCTTTCAATTTATATATTTGGATTAAATGGTAGAGAACGTATGTGGATCAAGGAATACATTATGAAGTTCATAAATAAATTTCATAACGCATGAATAAAAAAAATAATATATCAGAGATGTACTTTTGTTATGGATGTGGCGTGTGTTCCAAAGTATGTCCACAGAACATAATAAATATTCGCTTGAATAGAAATGGATTCTATAGTCCGTACATAATAGAAATGGATAAATGTACATCATGTGGATTGTGTCTTGACGTATGTGCTTATAATTCCAATGATGTTATTAAAACAGATGAGTTTGAAGTTAAATCGTATGCTGGTTGGAGTCAGAATCCCGAGGTGACACACACATGTTCATCGGGTGGTATAGGTTATGAACTAGCAAAGTACTTGGTGGAAAATGGATACAAAGCCTGCTGTGCCAGATACAATGCTAAAAAAGGTATAGTAGAACATTATATTGCAAATACTGTTTTTGAATTACAAGAGAGTAAATGCTCTAAGTATCTTCAGAGCTTTACAATTGAGGGGTTTCGTAAATTAGATCGCAAATCAAAATATTTTATAACTGGAACTCCTTGTCAAATAGATTCTATCCGTAGATATATTCGTCGTTTAAGAATTGAGGATAACTTCATTCTTATGGATTTTTTCTGTCATGGAGTGCCATCAAATTTAATGTGGCGTAAGTATCTTAAAGGTATTCAGAGACAAATTGGAAAACCAAGTAATGTCTCTTGGAGAAGTAAAAAATATGGTTGGCACGATTCGTGGGTAATAATGGCCGAGAATATAGAAGCAACTGGCAGTAATTTTCCAATGCAATATGAGTCTAATCTTAGTAAAGGAGATCTGTTTTACAAGATGTTTCTACTTAATAATTGTTTGGGGAAGGCTTGTTACTCTCATTGTAAATACAAAATGGCATCCTCAGCATCTGATATTCGCATAGGTGACTTGTGGGGAACAAAATATGAGAAAAATAATACAGGTGTTAATGGAGTTTTGGCTTTAACCCCAAAGGGAGATCGAATCCTTAATGAAATGACTTCTATTGAATTAGTTGAAGAACCATATGAGGTGGTAACAGAAGGACAAATGAAAAAATCACCTAAAAAGACTTACCTTTATTATATTGATTTGTTTTTGCTTCGTACCCCATTAAGTATAAAATGTATTGATATGATTAATCGATTGGTTCCTCAATTGCTCATTCCTGTTTTTTATATTCGAACTCTTTTAAAAAAATGAATAAACGAAATATAACTGTTGGTATAATAACAATGCACCGAGTGCTTAATTTTGGCTCGGTCTTACAAACGTATGCTCTTCAGCAAACAGTGGGTAATTTGGGATATAGTTCAGAGATTATAGACTACAAATTTCCCAATTCTGAACATTTTATGTATTTGGAGCAAAGTGATGGGCAGCCTGTTATATTGCCTCTAAAGTCACGTATTATTGATGCTATAAAAAGGCGATTGCGTGCTTCCAAACCAACAGATGAAGATATACGTCGTGGAAAGTTCTTAAAATTTATAAGTGATCATCTCAAAATTTCAAAAAATAGTTATAAGAATAGGTATCAAATAGACAAAAACACACCCCTATATGATGTTTATCTCACAGGTAGCGATCAAGTATGGAATCCATCATATATAGGATATGATACAACGTTTATGTGTGGGTTTGCACGTAATGGAAATCCGCGTATCTCTTTTGCTGCCAGTATGGCAGTTGCCGAAATTCCAGAACAATTTGTTGAGTATTATAGAACAGAACTTGGGAAATATTCCTCAATTTCAGTGAGAGAGAAAACTACTATTGGTTTGCTTTCCAAAATTACAGGAAAAACAATTTCATTGGTATGTGATCCTACAATGCTTTTAACAAAAGAACAATGGTTGAAGCAATTAAATGTAAGTGACAGTAGTAAGTATTTTATTGTTTACGTACTTGATTATACTTATAATCCATATCCGCAAATTTTTGAAATTATTAAAAAATGCCATCATCAGTATGGAGGTAGAATAATAGTTTTGAATGGTAAAATAGACCAATATATGAGGAAAAATGGTGCAACGGTGGTTAATACAGCATCTCCTGTTGATTTTATACGTTATTTTGCCAATGCATCTTTTGTGGTAACATCATCATTTCATGGGACTATATTCTCATTGAATTTCAAAGTTCCATTCATATCTGTTGTGGATGACAGAATAGGACGGGATTCACGCGTGACAGATTTGTTGGATTTGTTGGGAGCAGAACGTTTTAAACAAATATATTCTGAGCCTGTGGACGATAATAAAGATCTTTCTTATACTTCTGAAATATCTGATAAGATAGAGAGATTCAGAAATGAATCATTGAAATTTCTAGAAAAAGCTCTTTATAATGCAACTATTTAACAAATTAAAGACCTATGCCATAGTGTTTAGGCGTTTATTGCAGAAGCAAGTAGCCATCGAATCCATTAAGCAAAATCCCAAGATGCTGATTCGAACATTACGTGAAAAAGGTGTGCAGATTGATGATGATGTATTTCTTTTTAGTCCTGAAACTTTGAAGATAGATGTTACACGACCTTCATTGGTAACCATTCACGGAGGAGGTACTTTTCTACATACGAATTTTACTATTCTAACTCATGATTATGCAACTCTTAATTTTCTTAATAAATATAAAGAATTTGTACCTAATTCAGGTAGAGTGGTGATTGGTAATAATGTGTGGTTCGGACAAAATGTAACTGTGCTTAGAGGAAGCGATATTGGGGATAACTGTATTATTGGATATGGCAGTGTGGTAATGGGGAAAATACCAGCCAATTCTGTTGCTGCAGGATGCCCATGTAAGGTTATATGTACGCTTGATGAATACTTTGAGAAACGAAAGAAATGTTGCGTAGAGGAGGCTTTTGATTATGCCCGTAGTATTCAAGAACGATTTGGAAGACGTCCGGTTCCTTCTGATTTTTTTGAAGAGTTTCCATTGTTTGTATCTGGAAATGAGGTTGACAAATATCCGGAGATTCCAATAAGGCGGCAGATGAAAGAAGCTTATGAACATTATGTTAAAACTCATAAAGCACAATTCTCATCATTTGATGAGTTTTTAAAAGCAGCAGGCCTATGATAAAGTTAAGATTCATTTTTCATATATTTTTTTATTTTCTCTGTCCTCGGAAGAGACTGATTGAAGAAGATATTGATCATTACAAGGAGGTAACAGGTCTTAGTGGTAATTATATTGGGGTTATGTGCAAACTTTTTGTAGATAGACCTGAGTTTCGTACTGTGTTTTACTATAGATTGGGGCGTGTTCATGGGCTGGTTAACATATTAAAGTTTTTGGTTCCACCAATATCAACACTTTACATATACACTCCTTCTATTGGTGGTGGTTTGTTCATTCAGCATGGATTTGCGACAATTATTTGTGCAAAATCTATAGGTAGACATTGCCACATCAATCAACAAGTGACAATAGGATATAAGGGTTCTTTAGCACCGGTTTTGGGTGATAACGTAACAGTAACATGTGGTGCCAAAATACTGGGTGGTGTGAAAGTTGAGGATAATGTAGTTATAGGAGCCAACGCTGTTGTGGTAAAGGATGTTCCTGCCAATACAATAGTTGCAGGAGTTCCGGCATATATTATTAGAAAAAATGGGGAGAAAGTATATGAAAAATTGTAATGTAAAACCTCTTTTAAGTGTAATAGTTCCTGTTTATAATGTGGAGGAGTTTGTAGAGGAGTGTTTAGGGTCTATCGTTAGTCAAGATTATACCAACTTGGAAGTAATAGCAGTAAATGATGGTAGTACTGACAATTCACTTGATGTAATAAGGACTTTTGCCCGGCAGTACACTTGTGTGACTATTTATGATAAGCCTAATGGCGGTTTGTCTGATGCACGAAATTATGCACTTGACAGATGTAATGGCGACTATATAACTTTTATTGATTCGGATGATGTATTATTGAAAACGGATATATATAGCAAAATAATAGAGATATTTGAGAGTGATGAAAGGATAGATGCTGTTCAATTTGATTTAGTTTACAAATGGAAGTCTAGTGAGGAACATAAGCGCAATTATCCGTTTAGAGACTATGTTGGTAAAGAAGAGTTGTTAACAGGATATCTGAAACAATGGATTCATGTTAGTTGTTGCGACAAAGTCTTCCGTCGCAATGTGTTTGAGAATATACGTTTCCCAAAAGGTGAAATTAGTGAAGATATTGCCATAATACCACAGTTGGTTACAGCTATTAGTAAAATGACAGTAACTAACATCGGAGATTATGGTTATCGATATAGGGAGGGATCCATTACAACAACGGTACCAAAAATATCAAAGATCTTTTCTATTTTGAATAGTTATAATAAATATTTGTCGTGTTGCATGGCATTTTCATCTGTGAGGTCGATGACAATGGATTGTTACACAAGACAAATATGGAGCTATACCTCAATAATAAGGCAGTATTATGTTGATAACTTGCCTATCTATTTTAAACAACATTTTTTTCAGCAGATTTCTTTTGGAATGTGGTTTAAGTATCACAACAAGAATCTGTCCATAAATGATAAATTGAAATCATTTATAGTATGTGTTATGGGGCCAAAATGGATAGTTGTATTTCAAAACTTATTTACTCGTAACGAATGAATATCCTCATATATTTTGGTCCGCAGTTAAATCCGCAACGTGGAGGAACTGAGCGTGTTACGTGTATGATTGCTGATTATCTGTTATCTGTAGGACACAATGTAAATTATATGGCTTCCATTCCTGTTGAAGATAAATTAAGCCGTAAAAGTGTTTTTTTACCCGATGGAAATGATGCATCTACAGCCGCTAATATCGCTTTTGTTATAAACTATATCAAAAAGAATAAGATAGATATGATTCTTAACGAAGGTGCTAGTACCGAAGCTATTTATATATTTTCGCACGAACATATTCCCGCCACTGTGAAAATAATAAGCCATCTTCATTTTAGTGTATTAGATGACATTAAAAACTTCTATCATACACTAAATTATCCATTGGAGGGAGTACCATTGGCGCAGGTCTGTATGAATGTTCTTAAATGGATTAAAGCTCCATATAACAAATGGAATGCTTTGCATAATAAGCGTCAAAGATATCACTATATGTATGAAAACTCCGATACTGTAGTGGTTCTTACCGACAAACAGAAAATTTCAATGGAAAGCCTTTTGAGGATAAATCCGTCTAAAAAAATAGTTGCTGTACAAAATCCCAATTTGGTAAATGTTTCAGAAACTGACTTCTGTAAAAAGGAAAATTTGATAATTTTTGTTGGACGATTGGATTATTCATCAAAAAGAGCAGACAGGGTATTAGCTGTGTGGTCATTAATACTGAATGAATTGAAAAACTGGAGAATAGTAATAGTGGGTTCAGGGGACGACGAATTGCGTTTGAAAAAAATGAGTCAGGATTGGGCATTACAGCGTATAGAATTTGTTGGCCAAACAGATTCAGCTCCCTATTATTCCAACGCAAAGATTCTTCTTTTAACATCTAATTATGAAGGTACTCCTATGGTAATAACTGAGGCTATGGCAGCAGGCGTAGTACCGATAGTAATGAATTCATTTAAAGATGCAGATCTTAATGTAAAGAATGGATATAATGGTTTGCTCACACCACCATTTGATGTAAAAGAGATGGCGAAACGAGTTCTGCAACTTGCAAAAAACGAGTCTGATTTAAGAAGAATGAGTGAAAATGCAAAGCAAACGATTGATGGTATAGATAATAGTTATCGATTAAAAATATGGAGTGAATGGGCTAATGACAACTAAAAAACATATATTATTATACAATTCTAATGAACCTTTACCTCAGCAAGGGGGGATGGAACGGGTTACAGATTTGTTGGCAAAAGCTTTATTAAATGTCGGTTATGAAGTAACTCTTCTTTGCAAATATTCAAATAGACTTGGGAAAATATACAATGCTCCTACTGATATATTGTATTTTCCAGGGAATAAGGATGATAGGTGTTTTTTGGAAACATTGGTTATAGAACGTAATATATATTGCATAATAGATCAAACTGAGGGAGGCATAGTAGGTCGATTTGGAATTTTTAGGCATAGAGAGGATTTTAAAAGCAAAGTAAAATTGATAGCAGTTCAGCACAATTCTACTCGCGCTATATTAGATAATTATAATTTAGCGTTTGCGAAAGATTTTACGCAAACTAGATGGGGCATATTAAAACAATTTTTTTACGATAATGTGTTTTTAAAGTTGAAATACTATCACTCTGTATGTTTGACAAAAAGATTATACAGCGATTTAAATACTAATTATGACAGAATAGTGACTTTGTCATCGTCTTTTATTGAAGATTTTTGTTTTTATTGTCCCAAAGCCGATAGAACAAAACTTTTTGCAATTCCAAACTTCAATACTTTTGAATCGTGTAAGAAAACAGCGGGTCAGCAATATGTATTGTTTGTAGGGCGTTTAAGAAATTGTGTAAAAGGTGTTGATAAGTTATTGAGGATATGGAATGAGGTAGAGGACTTATTTCCCGATTGGCAACTCGATATTGTTGGTGATGGTGAAGATCGTACTATATTGGAGATACAGGCTGCTAAGATGGGATTAAAACACGTTATGTTCCATGGTTTTCAAGATCCTGCTTTATTTTATCAACGTTCAAAAATTTTTTGTATGACATCAATATACGAGGGTTTTGGTATGGTTTTAACAGAGGCTATGCAACATGGAGTTGTTCCTATGGCCTTCAATAGTTATAGTTCGGTAACGGATATTATAGATGACAATATTAATGGCATTTTGGTAAAACCGTTTGATGAAAAAGAATATGCAGATAAACTTGTTTCCTTAATGAGTGATGAGAATAAATATAAGAAAATGTCTCATGCATCCATGGCAAAATCCATCACATTTTCAAAAGAGATAATTGTAGAAAAATGGTGCAATCTTATTGAAAATCTTTAATCATAATAGTTGTAACAGTCTAATTTGTTAGGAATGACACGCTTATATTCATTTGATGCCCTTAAAGTATTGTCCATCTTTATGGTAATTGTGGGACACGTTTTTTTTTATAGTTTTCATGAAGCTAATAATTTAATGTGGAAGCTTATTGATGTAGTAAACATGCCAATGTTTATGTTTATTAGTGGTTTCTTTTCAGGAATACCTACTGTTAAAGGAGTACTTAAAAGGCTTAGAACCCTTGTTTTACCAACATTAATGGTTGGTATGTTATATACCTTTATAAAAGAGCGAGAAATTGAATCATTTTTTATGTCATCTATGCATAATGGCTATTGGTTTTGTTTTACACTATTTTGTCTTTATATTTTTTATTGGGTTTGTAGTCTTTTAGAAAAATGCTTTCAGAGATGTAATTTAGGTAATTATAATAAAGTTATTTTTTTGTCTGTAGGGGTGATTTTAGTGTTAGTGTGTTATAGATTTTTATTCCAGGATAATATATTTACTAACGCATTATCAATCCCACAATTTTATCGTTATGTTCCATTTTTCGTTTATGGTATTTTTGTTAATAAAATATCTAAGTTAAAGAATTTATTGGAACAAAGTAACTTGTTATTTACCATATCGTTGGTTGGTATTATGGCAGGGGTATATATGGGGACTGGTTATACTGCTTGTCGGTTAGTCATAGCTTTTTCATATATAAACATAATGCTTTATTTTTTTCAATACTGGTTTGCAAACAGGCATAACAGATGGGTTGAATACGTGGCTACAAGAACAATTGATATCTATTTATTTCATTTCTTTTTATTACCTACATATTTTTTTGTGATTCCCAGTTCCTTCAACCCAGATCATAACATCTTACTGTCATTGACAGTAGTCGGTATTATATCAGTTATTGTTTTGTTTGGAACACTGTTATTAACGAAGTTTATTGAAACAAGTAAGATGCTTTCGCTCCTTTTACTTGGTAAAATAAAGTAAATATTATTTGTATAAGTAAATGAAAATAACATTTATTATTCAAGATCTTTTTCAGCAAGGTGCTCAGTATGTAACAGCACTAATGGCTAGAGGATTTTATGAAAAGGGTTATGAGGTTGATATTTTGGTTTCAAAGGCTCATGAAGAATTGTTAAATACGGGACATACACCTTTTGAAGTGCCTTCTGCTGTAAAGTTTCTTGTTATGCCAAGTAGAAGAGCCCGTTATAATATATCTTTCGTACATTCATATATAAGAACTACTACCGTAGATGCTGTTGTAGTAATGAATTCTGCATATTTATGTGCACTTGCATTAGCTTCAATAGGATTAAGGCATAAAACACGTTACTGTTACGTTGAACACAATAGCATCTTGCCAGAACTAGCAGATAATATTTCCATAACAAAAAGGATTATCAATAAATTAATAAGGAGTAGATACGATTGTTTTATGAGCGTATCAAAAGGATCATGTGCTTTGTTGGAGAGATTGATGGGGCTTAATGAAGGAACAGTAAAGGCTGTTTATAATCCGGTTCTGGATAAATCTTATTATGATAAACTTACAAAAGAACCATCTTGTGATTGGCTTAGGAATAAGGCTATGCCAACAATGGTTGCGGCCGGAGCTTTTTGTAAAGTTAAGGGACACTATATGATATTTGAAGCTATTCGTTTGGCAAATGCAAAGACACCTGTTCGATTGGTGCTTTTTGGAAAGGGTGCTTTACAACAGGATTATGAAAAGTGGATTGCTGAAAATCATATGCAGGACAGGATACGGTTGGCGGGGCACAGCAGTAGTTTACCATCTGAAATAAAGTGTGCTGATGCATTCCTTGTATCTTCTGAAATGGAAAGTTTTTCAGTTGTTTTGGTAGAGGCGATGGCTACAGATATTCCTGTGATTTCAACTAATTGTCCTTATGGTCCACCTGAATTGCTAAAAAATGGTCAATATGGAGTTCTTGTACCTGTAAATGATTCTAAAGCAATGGCAGAGGCCATTGTTAACCAAGTTGAAAATCCACGTAAACCTGCGCCTCGGGAAGCGTGGGAGCCGTTTACGGTACAGAAAGTTGTATTTTCTTATGAAAAGGCTATAGGCTTAATATGATTCATAGAAGAATCTTTAATATATGGGATTGGTAAATACAATAAAAGAGATAGGTCATACAGAGGTTTTTTATGCACCGAAAGCGGGACGCTTTTGTAAGGGACTTGCATTGTTATGGGCTACAATGGCATCGGTACAGATTATGGGTTTTATATCTGTGGATACATATCTTCCCTACATAGGACTATGTCTGGTGAGTATTCTTTATTGCTTGTGTGATGGTAGTGTGCAATTTAAAGGTCGATATGTATTTTTGTATTTAGTCTTTTTGTTTAATGTGTTGGTATTGCCTATTGAACCTTGTTTTAACTCAAAGTTACGTTTTGTACAGTTTCTTATAGTAACGTTGGCATGTTCGGCATGTATATCGTCAGTAAGGGCGATTATCTTTAGACGCTATGTATTTAGATATGTATTGATGTATATGTGTATATTATCAATAGGTTCTTTTTTTGCTTTTTTCTTGGGAGTGAATTACATGCAGGTAGGGAGGCAATTAGGTTTAGCTGAATATTCCTCAAATGGAGGTACATTCGGTGGGCTTGTCAATCACTCTATGACATTGGGACCGATATCTATGATCAGTGCGTTAGCATTCTATGTTATTTATCAAAATAATAACTCAAAGATATTTATTATGTTATTCTTTCTTTCTGCAATGAGTGCAGTAATGGCTGCCAGCCGTTCTGCGCTATTGGGGGTGGCGGTTGCCATACTTTTTTCATTGTTCTTTATGAAAAGCAATGTTAATGGAAGTAAGAAAAGAATAATAATTATACTTTGTATATCTGCTTTGGTGGCAATGCCCATTGCTGATAGAGTTTTTGCAGGAGTTTTAAATAAACAAGAACAACGAAAAGAACAAGGTGGAGCTCTAAGTTCTCGGCAGAGTAAATTCGATTGTCGAATAGATGAGTTTATGAAATCACCGTTGTTAGGAGTTGGTTTTGTATCTGTTGATCCGGATGGGAATGACGAATATAATCCTGTCACTGGACAAGTGGAACCTGGAACTTCTCATTTGGCAGTACTCTCTATGACGGGACTGTTGGGAATGTTTGCCTATACCTTATTGCTACTAAATGCTTATAAGACTTCAAAACGAGATAATTCACCCAATGCCCAGTTTGTGATGTTGCTGTTGGTGGCTATGTTTACTCATGCATGGTTTGAGGGGTATGTATTGTCTGCAGGAGGTTTTTTGAGTATGACATATTGGATGATAGTGGGGCAGAATATAGATTGTAAATATATAACAGAACGTACACTATGACTATAGTTTTTGTATCCGTTGTCCTAAATATTCATCAGATAAGTATCGCAGATGAACTGTACCGTCTTACTGGTGGAAATTATTGGTTTATAGAGACTGGCGATTTTAATGGTGATAATAGCAAAGGGGGGGATGATTTTTCTCAGCGGCCTTATCTTATTAGAATTGCTGACGGTGAGGTTGCTTTACACAAAGTTCTTCAAATAGTTCGTGATGCTGATGTAATGATATATGGTGCTGCTCCGTTAATGTATTTGCGTGAGCGTATGAGTACTGGGAAACTTACTTTTATGTACAGTGAACGTTGGCTAAAGAAAGGACTTTTGAATTTACTCTCGCCTCGTTTACTTAAGCAGCAGTGGTTTTACCATGTTTATTGTCATGGTAAACCTTTTTATGTGTTGTGTAGCAGTGCCTATGCTGCTAGGGATTTTAATTTGATGCGTTCTTTCATTGGGAAATGTTATAAATGGGGATATTATACGGCTGTTCCTGCTCTTAATATAAAAACTATATTACGTGAAAAACGCAATTGTGACATTGTAAAGATACTGTGGGTGGGGCGTTTGATAGATTGGAAGCATCCTGAAACAATGATAAGATTAGCATTGCGGTTACGACAGGAAAAAATTAATTTTTATATAAACCTGATTGGAACAGGCGATATGTTTAACCATCTTCAGGCACAAATACAAAAGTTTGGATTAGGAGAGTATGTACATTTATGGGGTTCTATGCCTAATGATAATGTAAAGCAGGCTATGCTGACGCATCATATCGCCTGTTTCACCAGTGATAGGAATGAAGGCTGGGGAGCAGTTCTTAATGAGGCCATGGGATGTGGCTGTTGTCCTGTAAGTTCTATAGAGACCGGCTCTACGCCATATCTTATAAAAGACGGAGTAAATGGTTTCTCTTTTAATCTTAGAAAAAAGAATAATTTGTTTGAGAAAGTCTTGTGGCTTATTAAGCATCCTGTAGAATGTGAAAGGATGAGCTTAGAGGCCTATAATACAGTCCATAACGTATGGAGTCCGGAAAATGCAGCAACGCAACTTTATAAGTTATGTGATGCAATGCTAAAGGGGCAAACATTGGAAATTGCAGAAGGACCATGTTCTATGGCATAGGATTGTGCGGATTATGAATATTTTAATGGTTGATAACTGAATATATTATGGCAATAAATCCTGTTAAGATTCATTTGTTTAATTTATTTGTAAAGATTTGTCCTCCTTCACGTCTCAATAGCTTTAAAGTGCGATTACTGCGTTGGGCTGGTGCACAAGTGGGCAAAAACGTCTCAATTTTCTCACCAAAGATACTTGGTCAGTTTGAATTTATCATAGGTGATAATTGTTGGATTGGGCATGATGCACTTATTTTTGGTGCTGCAGGTAGTAAGATTGAGATGAAGCTGTATTCTAAAGTAGCATCTCGTGCTATAGTGGTAACAGGTTATCACGATTATGGTGTCCAATATGATTGCATTGCTGGTCCAGGAAAGTGTGATGATATTATCATCGGTCCAGGAGCTTTGATAGATACACAGGCAATGGTATGTCCTGGTAAGACAATTGGAGAGAAGTCACATGTGGCAGCATATTCAGTGGTTACTCACGATGTACCACCATTTGTAAGAGTGGCAGGAATCCCTGCAAGAGTAATAAAAAATTTTAGAGAACAAGTGTAGTATGAATATTTTCGTAATAGCCACAACTTTACAAGCCGGTGGGGGCATAACTATTTATAAGCAATTCTTATCGCATTTGCCTAAATATATAGGACATGATAAATATTGGGTATTTGTTAATCCTATACTGCCGCAAGTGGTGATAGAAGGAGTAGAATACATATCTTTTCCCTTACAGTCTAAACTGAAACGAATTTTGTTTGAAGGTAAATTATTGCAAAGTGAAATAGCAAAGCTAGGGGTGAATCCTGATATCTTGGTTTCACTTCAGAATAATGGATACAAAGAGATAAAGGGTTGTAAGCAAATAGTATATTATCATCAACCGATGCCGTTGTATCCTGGAGTATGGAATCCGTTTAAATCACAAGAACGTTCTCAGTTTTTGTATAAATATATCTTTCCGCACATTGTAAAACGTACATGGGCGAAGAATATTCAGTTTGTGGTACAGATACCATTTATAAAGCGTAGAATGGTAGAGTTCTTTGGAGTACCGGAGCAGAATATACATTTGTGTTTTCCTGATGTGGAAAGAATAGATGTAGAGAATGTGAAACCTTACGCATTCAAGAATAATAAATTTCATTTTCTTTGTGTGGTTGTTGGAGATGTTCCAAGGTATAAGAACTTATTGACGCTTATACGGGCGGCTGTAATACTTAAGCAAAATTATAAAGAAACTTATAAATCAGTTGAAATTCATTTAACAACGACTGCTGCTGATGCTTGTGTATGGGCAGCGGAAGTTAAGAAGTATGGAGTAGAAGATATTATACAATTTGATGGAAAATATAAGCATGACGAATTGTTGGAGTTGTATAAAAATGCTGATGCTTTATTATTTCCAAGTTATATAGAAACGTTGGGGTTGCCTTTGCTTGAGGCAGCAGCCTTTGGGCTTCCTGTTTTGGCAGCTGATGTAGATTATGCTCATGAGGTGTTGAAAGATTATGAGGGAGTGAGATATATTGATGTGTTTGATTATGAGAGTTGGGCAAAGAACATAATAGAGTATGGTATGAATAAAAAACGATATAAGTCGTTGCCACAAAATCGAGAAAGCGATTGGGGACATTTTTTTGAACTGATCCAAACCTGCTAAGTATGAATAAGGAGTCGGTCCTTTCAGCAAGGAACTATAAAAAACACTCAGAGCGTATCCCTAATGAAGAATATAGAACGTACGGATACAATGAGTGATTCTCAATAAATAGACTATAAACTATATAAAATGTTAGATATTACAGCCATAGTTCTTACATTTAATGAAGAACTTCATATTAAGCGTTGTATCGAGAGTTTAAGCGATATTGTTAAGCAAATTTGTATAATAGACTGCTTCTCAACAGACAGAACGATAGAAATAGCTTCGCATTATCAAAATGTACAAGTGTTACAACATAAATGGGAAAATAGTTATTCAAAACAGTTTAATTGGGGACTTGATAATGCTCCTATAAAAAGTAAATGGGTGTTGCGTATGGATGCTGATGAGTATTTGACTGATGAACTCAAAGCTGAAATGATGACGAAAATTCCTAGTTTGCCTGATGATGTGACAGCATGTTCTATAGTGCTTCGTCATGTGTTTATGGGGCGTATTTTGCGTAGAGGAATGCCTGTGTATAGGCAGATGAGATTGTTCGTATATGGTGCAGCTGAATGTGAAGCAAGGCTTATGGATGAACATATCCAATTGACTCGAGGCAGAATGATTGAACTTAATGGTGAATTTGCAGATGATAATCTTAATAATTTATCATGGTGGGCACACAAGCATGTCAACTATGCTATTCGTGAAGCGGTGGATTTATTGGATATAGAATACGACTTGACAGGAGCAGCAAGACTGGAAAAGCAGTTGACAACAGATGCATTGATTAAACGTAAACGTAAACATAGCTATGCCAAGAAACCTTTATTTTGGCGTTCATTTGCTTATTTCCTTTATCGCTATATCTTTCGTTTTGGCTTTTTGGACGGTAAAGAAGGATTTATTTGGCACTTTATGCAGGCTTGGTGGTATCGTGCATTATGTGATGCCAAAGTGTATGAGATAAAGAAAGTTTGTGGTGATGATAAGGAAAAAATGATTGATTTACTTAAGGAACAATACAATATAGATTTGAAGTCTGTTATTGAATAACTCCCTTTGATTTATTGATAATGATTCTTGTCTGAAATAGTTGAAAAAGAAAATTGTATAAATGAGCAAGAAAGTCTTAATTCACAGTCTTATCTTCAGCCCCGATGGCGTTTCCACTGCATATCTCTATAACGATATCGCGCTTAGATTTCAAAAGGAAGGTTACGAAGTGGTAGTACTTTCCACAACGCCGCACTTTAATGTAGTAAAGGAACAATTGGCAAAGCAACCGCTAAAATGGAAAATTCACGGAATTTATAAGGAAAGTAATTTTCATGGCATAAAAGTGATACATGTGCCACAGAAGAAGTTCAAGAGCACTGCATTACGCATTCTTGGTTTTGTTTATTGGCATATCATTTCGTTTATCCTTGGTTTGTGCATACGCAATGTTAGTGTAATAGTGTCGCCCTCGCCACCTCTCAGCATAGGAATGCTCAATCTCATCCTCGGTAAACTAAAAGGCTGCAAAGTTATATATAATGTACAGGAAATTTATCCCGATATCCTAAAAAAGAAAACAGGACCGATAATTGCTTGTTTAAAGAAAGTCGAACGTTGCATTTACAACAAGTCTGCTGCGATCACTACCATTGACGATGTTTTCTATAATACGATTGTGGGTCGTTTTGAAGATCCGGGCAAGTTGCACATCATTCCCAACTTCGTAGATACTGACCTCTATAACCCGACTAATGTAGAACCTCTTGATGAGAAAATCTTTCCTAAAACCGATTCTTTGAGGTTGCTTTATGCCGGGAATATAGGACATGCGCAAGACTGGCGTCCGCTAGTGGCATTAGTCGAAAAAACAAAGGATTTGAATGTGGAGTACTTTGTGATAGGTATGGGGGTGCAGCGATCATATTTGGAAGAGCAGAAAATAGAGAAGGGATTGGACAAGTTACATGTACTCGATTATCAACCTCGCCATCTGATGCCAAGTATATTGGCATACAGTGACGTGCAGTTCATCTTTATGGCACCCGAGATGGAGATGATGGGATTCCCGTCTAAGGTTTATACCATTATGGCGTGTGAGAGACCGTTGCTTATATGTTCCGGCGACAAAACACCTATCGTAAATTTCACTAAGGATCATAACTGTGCAAAACTCATAACTGAGAAGGATTTTGATAAGAAGGTAGATGAGATGGCGCAATGGCTGGCATCGGTGTCGCGTGAAGAGCTTCAGAAAATGGGGCGTAACGGATATAATGTGATACAGCGCTATTACACAAAAGAAAAGGTAACAAAACAATATGTTGATTTGGTAAATAAAATAATATGAAGATACTTATAACCGGAATCCACGGCTTTGTCGGAAGTAATATTGTAAAAGCCATGGGACGGAATCATGAGATTTATGGCCTTGATATTGTTGCTCCGGAAAAAGAGGGTGTAGTCAAGACCTTTTCCTGGAATGACCTTGATGAGAATAAGATTCCACAAATAGATGCTGTTATCCATCTTGCCGGCAAAGCACACGATTTGAAGAAAACATCGGGGCCGGAGATTTATTTCAAGATTAATACTGGATTGACACAGAAAATCTATGACTGGTTCCTTCAGTCATCGGCCGGAAAGTTTATCTTCTTCTCGTCTGTAAAGGCTGCTGCCGATTTTGTTCCGGGCGACATTCTGACTGAGGATATTGTTCCTAATCCTGTGGGGCCTTACGGTGAGTCCAAGATTAAGGCTGAAGAGTATATCTTGTCTCATCCTGCAACCGGTAAGCAAGTGTATATCCTGCGTCCCTGCATGATACACGGTCCCGGTAACAAAGGAAATCTCAATCTGCTTTATGGTGTGGTGAAAAAAGGGATACCCTGGTCGTTGGGGGCATTTGAGAACCGGCGCTGTTTTACTTCCATTGGCAATCTTTGCTTTGCCATCGAGGGTTTGCTTACCAAAGATGTCGCTTCGGGTATCTACAATATGGGAGATGATGAGTCTTTGTCTACGAACGAGCTTATTGCAGTCATTTGCAATGCGCTGGGCAAGAGGGCACGCATCTGGCATCTGCCCAAGGGATTGATGAACGGCATGGCAAAAGTGGGAGACGTTTTGCACCTGCCGCTGAACTCGGAGCGTTTGACGAAACTTACCGAAAACTATGTGGTGAGCAATGCCAAAATAAAAAAGGCGTTGGGGATAGATAAAATGCCCATACGTGCCGAGGAAGGGCTTGCGCAAACCATTAAATCATTTGCAAATACAAAATAAGTATGGTCGTATATCTGTTGATAGCAGTATTATTGCTTGTTCTTGAATTAGTATATTTCAAGATTGCTGATAAGTGTAACATTATAGATAAACCCAATTTGCGTTCATCGCACAGTTCTATAGTGTTGCGTGGCGGTGGTATTATTTTCTTGTTTGGAGCCTGGCTTTATGCCGCCTTTTATGGTTTCACATGTCCGTGGTTCCTGTTGGGGATCACCATGTTGGGTGGCATCAGTTTTGCCGATGATATTCATTCGGTACCCAATAAATTTCGACTGATTGTACATTTCGCCGCTATGACGCTCATGTTCTATCAGTGGGGCATTTTACTGCCTGAGTATTGGTGGGTGGTTATCATTGCACTTATAGTATGTACAGGTATTATCAATGCGTATAACTTCATGGACGGCATAAATGGTATCACCGGTGGCTATTCATTGGCGGTATTGATTCCCTTGTTGCTCTTGAATATGCAGGAGGAATACACCGATAATAATTTCATTATTGTGACTTTGTTGAGTGTATTGGTGTTCTGCCTGTTCAACTTCCGCACCAGGGCAAAATGCTTTGCCGGTGATGTGGGTAGTGTCTCCATTGCATTTATTCTGCTCTATTTCCTGGGCTCTTATATTTTACAGAGCGGAAACTATTGGGCTATAGTGCTGTTGATGGTATATGGTGTGGACAGTGTGCTTACTATCTGTCACCGCATCATGCTACACGAGAATATAGGTCAACCCCATCGCAAACATGCTTATCAACTGATGGCTAATGAGCTGCATATTAAGCATGTGACAGTGTCTACCATCTACATGGCTTTGCAGTTGGTAATTTCTTTGGGGGCCATCTATCTGCCGGTAAACAAGTATCTGTATCTTGTAGTGGTATTGGCATTGCTGTGTGTAGCCTATATATTGTTCAAAAAGAAGTATTATCATTTGCACGAAGAGTATCTGCGTGCTAAAGCTAACGAAAGGAATGATGGAAATTAATGACCAATTGCTTGATGAGTTGCTGTCTCAAGCTGAAACCAATGAGAGACGTCGTGTCAATCTGGATTTGCGTAATGGCGATGGAGACACTTCACAACGTATGCTCAATGCCTTGCAACCGGGAACGCATGTTCCCATTCATCGTCACACAACGACTAGTGAAACCGTAATTCTGCTTAGAGGTCATGTCACCGAACTTTTCTATAACGAAAAAGGAGTTGAATGCGGTCGTTATGATTTGAATCCCGTGAAAGGTGTTTATGGTGTTCAAGTCCCCGTTGGAATGTGGCACACTCTTATTGTACATGAACCTTCTGTTATCATAGAAATGAAAGATGGTGCTTATGTGCCCATTACCATGGATGATATTTGGCAGTACGAATAAATTCAGGGTTATTATAGAAAATATAAGACGAATGGCTGACAATAATTTCTTCTGTCAGCCATTCGTCTTTTTAATTTATACCTGCAAATACTCTTTTACCGCATCAAAGCACGGGCATCCCTTCATCGGATTCAAATCACGATGCCCCACAATCAACGCTTTCGGAAACTGTCTCCGCAACTCCCTCAACAAAGCAAGCAACGAGCCCTTTTGCTCTAAGGTACGAGTATCCTTCGGCTTTCCTTCCGCATCCAGCCCGCCTTCGTAGCAAATACCTACCGAATGTGCGTTATGGTTCCGGCAGTGTGCCCCAACCTTTTCAAGCGACCGTCCCCGATAAATCTCTCCGTCACGTGTGATATAGAAATGATAACCGATGTCACGAAATCCCCGGTGGTGGATATGGTCTGAACGACAGGCTTCCGCCGAGAGGGATTTCCCCTCCGGCGTAGCACTGCAATGAATGATAATTAGCGTAATAGTCCTCATTAGCCTACATACAGCTTTGCACTCCGAACACACCGCCGATGGCGGTGGCTACAGTGATGATAATTTTGAGAACCAGGCTCCATACGGAGCGGCGTGATGATGAATTGCTCATAAGTCGATTTTTTTAAGATTAAATAATTTAATATTAGCGAGCCCTTCGAAAAAAGAAGGGCTCACAGAAAATAGGAGAGACAGGAGATAGGGACAAGGGTTAAGCTGCCGGATCCGGAGTCTCTCCACCATCATCCGGGTTCGGTTCAGGCGTATTGCCGGAATCCGAACCGGAACCGCCGCCACCGGAAGTGGTAGGTTTCTGATACTCCGCCTGCTGTCTCAGTTGGCTGTCGAGCTTCAGGTTGGTCGTTGACAGATTGCCGGTGGCACGTGCCTTGAGTCTCATACCGGTGATATTCTTCTCTAGCGAGAACTCTTCTAACGTTTCAGCAGCCTTGCTGCGGATACCTACACCGAAAATGGCAAGGTCGTCAATTTTCACACATTTGCCGTCGAGCAGCAACTCCTTGATGCAGTCCACCATATCGGTGAGCACACCCTTGATGACACCGCCGGAATACGGTGAATTGTGCTTCGACATATGTTCGGCAAGCTTGCCCAAATCATACGTCTCATCGCTTACCGCACGGGCGAACCACTTTCCCGCATTCAAGCCTTTCTTCTGCTGGTTCTGATAAATTTTGTAACGAATCATAAAACAATAAATTAAAGGGTTATACATGGTGTCTCCGGGATTCTTTCCCCTTTCGACGATACAAAGATACAACCTCGGACTACCCGAAAATCGGTTGTGTACCGTTATGCTCATACCTTGTCGGTTATATGCAATTAGGGTCGGTTATTCAATGGGAAATCGTTGGTTATGTGGAAATATTTTGTTACTTTTGTGACAGTAAATCAGAAACTTATCCATCATGAAAGAATTCAGAATACGTGCGTATGGACGCATGGAGCTGGCGCAACTCTATTCTCCCGAACTTACCGATATTGCCGCTTACCGGAAAATGAAGAAATGGATCCTACGGTGTCCCGGACTTTTACAACGCTTGTATGATTTGGGTTATCAACCGGAACATCGTTCTTTCACACCGTTGGAGGTGAGGGTGATTGTGGATGCGTTGGGCGAGCCTTAGGAGAGCAGCGTTTTACAACTGCTAAAGCGGCGCTTTAGAGGACGTAAAGCTAAGCTTTAGCACTCGTAAAGCGCCGCTTTGGTATAGACCAATCGCTACGTTGTTAATAACGGGCAGGTACAGCAGGTACACTTTTCCGGGGCTCCCTTACACACGCACACGTGCGTGCGCGTAAGTTCCTTTTCCGTCTATACTGATAAACACTCCGCTTTTGGTCAATCGTTTCAACCAGGTGAGGGCAGTGTTTTCTTTGATTCCCATGGCAGCTGCCTGTTCCAACAACTGTGCGCGGGTAAATTCTTCACCCAACTGTTCGAAGAGGAAATCCCGGTCGGCATTAGAACGGTGACTGATTTCTACGGCAGGAAGGAAAGACAGGATATGCGTGGCATGACAGTAGAGAGGTTCAGCAAGTGCAAGCACAGCTTTAAAGTCCTCGGGAGTAATAGTTACGTCCCAACGGGTAATAATACCGTCATTGATGTTGTCAGTAGGAATCTCCTTGTCGGGAGTAAAGCTGGAAGCAGGGGATACCTTGAACTGATAAGACTGCGGACTTTCGAGAGCACGCAATACAGCTACTTCCGCCATGATACGACACAGATTGACAGCCAGGCGGGCTACGAAACTGTACATCTCCCTGCCATTAGCTATGCTCGAACGGGAGAACAGGTGGGAGAAGAGTGCGTCGAATTCTTCTTTCTGTCCAACCGTGAGCTGGAGTGTGTGAATTCCATGTGCTTTTATCATATCCAGTTTCCCTTTCCATTCCAATCCCATAGCGGTAAATACCTCTTCCAAATTTATCTTGTCCTCTGTAAACTGGCTCACCCATTTCCAGATGCCGTGCAGGTAGTAGAACAGTTGACGGGAGAAAGCACCGTCTTCTGTCGTCGGAATAAAAGTTTTGACTTGTGAGGGTGTTCCGGAAATCAGGACGGAAAGAAAGCTCTTTTTTACTTCCCGGTATTCCTGGTCCGTACGGCGGTTGTAAGACAAGCGGTCGTGGTCGAACGCTTTGCGGAGCGTGTCGCTCCAGTGCCCGTAATCCGAGCCTATGGCAGTGGAAAGGGTATCCGCTTCGGCTTCACAGATAAGTCCTGTTCCTTCGGAATCCATGATATTTTGCAGGATACCCGTGCCGGTATTATTACCGGAAATGAGAAACATCCTGTTGGCAGGAATTTGCGGAGCTTCCACTTTAGAACGCTCTTTGCCCATTGCTTCATAAGCCGCTTTCTCTCTCTTATATGCTTTCATCTGTACGGCCACTTCTGTACGAATCTGGTCGTGGATAGGTTCTACGAGCAACCGGATATAGGAAAGGATGCTTTTGCCGGAAGCGGAAGGAGCGATGACGAAACATTGCATACAGGGATACTGGTATTTACCGCCATAAGAACAACGCACATACCGTTCCATGGAAGAACCTAAGGCTGTCAATGCTCCTAATAGCATGATGTCATGTTGGGCCGCAGTGTTTCCATAGCTTATGATACGTTGCAGAAACTCCGGCCAGTCAGCTTCGGGGAAGGTAGGTAGCGGATGCTGCGGTTCACTGCCCGGCAATAGTTCTTCTTCTCCGTTTCCGCAAGTTTCGTCATTTCTTACCTTATTACGCGCGCACGTGTGTGTGAGAAAATTGCGGGGTGTACCTGCTGTACCTTTTGTACCCGCCGGGCTGTTCATAACTTCGTCTTTGCGGATGGTGACTCCTGCTGTTTCGGCGAGGTGGAACACTGTGCCCAGATGTATGTCGCCATGTTTCGTGGTGAGTGCGTTGGAGAATACCCTGTCGGCTTGTTCACGCTGATATTTGGCGGACATGCGGCAGAGACGGTGAAAATAGTCGCGCCCGGCTTCGCCGCAATCTGTGGCGATGGCAAATGCCAGTTGTACGTACTCAATGTAAGTCGGGGCGATATCCGCTCCTGCCGTTTCGACTGTCTCGGTGAGGCGGCGTAGTGATTCAATGTCGTTCATTTTTCCTGGATTGGGAATTATACAATTGAGAAATATAAATTCGTATATGGTCAGGCAATGACTTATAAGTCATATCAGATGTTTCTGAATAAGGCTTCGGGGTCGTGGCTCAGGAAGCAGGCTCTTACCAGGTCTTTCCCTGAACCGTCTACGCCTTTGGCAGTTGCACGGGCGGTGATGTCCGTTGCCGGGGCGTAGGCCATTTCGACATATTGCATGGCTCTGTGGATGCTTTCTGTGACATTCCGTATCTCGTCTGCCGGAAATGGCGTGCCGGTCGGGACGAATGCTTTCACGCCCCGGCCGCTGGGGCTGATATACGTAAGTATGGGGCGGAGGAAGGGATCGTCGAACAAGGTACGGCGCATTCCGGCGGCTTCTTCGTAGGAGTCGAGGTGGTCTACGTCTATCACTATCAGCCGTGAGGGGGATAGGAAGCACTTGCTGTTGCGACGGGTGAAGGTGCCGCAGGGAGTCACGTAAGGCAGGAGCGTTGCTTTTGCCGTCCGCATATCCGGGGTGTTGCGTACTTGTTCGGTCAGGAGCCTGAGGTCTTCGTTGCAGGTGATCATCTGGAAAACTTGCTCCGCGGAGATTTCGCAGAAGGGGAGAAGGGTGGCGGGGGTGACAATTCGTCCTTCTTCATTCCTGACGGGGGCGATGGGTGGCATGAAATAGGACATTCTGTAGTTGTTTGGCATATTGTTTTGCTGTAATGAGTTTAAATTTTTACCTTTGCGAAAAAAACACGAATGTGCTTTAAAACACGGTGTAAAATTAGCAAATACGAAATAAACATCATCCCGACATATGGGATGAAAGTTAAAATAATTAATCGTTATGGTGTGTTTTTAACAATAAATAAGAATGAAAAAAGAAAAAGCTTGTTATGAGAGTTTGGGCGCTTGTATTTCAGAGTTGCAAGGCCGTTTGGGTTTGAAGAATCCTGAAGTGTATAAGGCAATAGGTATCGGGCATTCTACCTACAATGATGTAAAAAAGGGCTGGATGGCAGATTGAGTCATTACGTAGAAGTTGTCGATTTCTTTTTTGACTCCTTTAGTGAGGAGGAAATCGAGGCGTATTTGGATAAATGGAAGTTGCTGTGTCTGGAGTACAGGAAGAGAAGAGAGGAGGAGCGGGGAGAACAGTGAAAAAACAGATAAAGTGAAAGAGTTGCAGGCGGGAAACTTTTTCCCGCCTGCCTTTTTTGTTGCAAACATATCAAATAGTAGTCATATCTTTTTCCGTGTGCGATAACGCAAACAGAAGAAATAACAATTTATTATGTAGAAAAAATATGGGGAATGCTTCGTAGTTCACAAATAATGATTAAATTTGCCGCGATTTGTAATGTTGAGTTTGCAAAATGACGAATAATACTATAAAGCATCTAGGTATTGTGGAAAACATACAGGGTTCTCATCTGTCGGTGAGGATCGTCCAGACATCGGCTTGTGCGGCTTGTAGCGCAAAGGGGCACTGTACCTCAGCGGATAGTAAGGACAAAATCATAGATATTATTGATACTGCGGCTTCCTGGCAAGTGGGGGACAAGGTGATGGTAGTCGGCGAAATGTCGATGGGCATGATGGCAGTGGTGTTGGCATTCGTTCTCCCTTTCGTACTTCTGATATTTTCCCTATTCCTTTTTATGGCGTTGATGGAGAATGAATTGTATGCGGCTCTTCTTTCTTTGGCTGTCCTCGTACCTTATTATTTCATTTTGTGGCTCAATAAAACGCGACTGAAACAAAAATTTTCATTTACTATAAAACCAATAAATAACTAAAAACATTATGAATTTGATTCTGATTGCAGTGATTTCATTGGGAGCGATAGCGCTCGTGCTGGCCGCTATTCTTTATGTGGCTTCCAAGAAATTTGCCGTGTATGAAGACCCGCGGATTGCCCAGGTGGGGGAAGTTTTGCCCCAGGCCAATTGTGGTGGATGTGGCTACCCCGGTTGTAGCGGATTTGCCGACGCTTGTGTCAAAGCCGGCTCACTGGATGGCAAGTTCTGTCCCGTAGGTGGACAACCTGTCATGGCACAAATTGCTGATATTCTCGGATTGGCGGCAGGTGAAGCCGAACCGATGGTAGCAGTAGTGAGATGTAACGGAACATGCGCCAACCGTCCGCGTACCAATCTGTACGATGGTGCGAAGAGTTGCGCTATCGCCGCTTCACTGTATGGTGGAGAAACCGGTTGCAGCTACGGCTGCCTGGGTTGTGGCGACTGTGTGGCTGCCTGCCAGTTCGATGCTATCCACATGAACCCCGAAACAGGGCTTCCGGAAGTGGACGAAGCAAAATGTACGGCTTGTGGTGCTTGTGTGAAGGCTTGTCCGAAAGCGATTATCGAGATTCGTCCACAGGGTAAGAAGTCGCGCCGTGTGTACATCTCTTGTGTGAATAAGGACAAGGGTGCCGTGGCACGCAAGGCTTGTACCGTTAGCTGTATCGGCTGTGGTAAGTGTGTGAAGACTTGTCCGTTCGAAGCTATCACGCTGGAGAACAACCTGGCTTACATCGATCCGAACAAGTGCAAATCTTGCCGCAAATGTGTGGAAGTTTGTCCGCAGAACACCATTACCGAGTTGAATTTCCCGCCGCGTAAACCGAAGACGGAAGAGGCTACGGCTGCTCCGAAACCGGCTGCAAAAGTGGAAACTCCTGCTGCAAAGGCTACAGAAGCTCCGAAAGTAACAGAATAAATAACAGAATAAAATACAGAATTGTATGTTAAAGACATTTTCAATTGGTGGAGTTCATCCACACGAAAATAAATTGTCGGCACATCAACCTATTATCACGGCGGAAGTTCCTGCAAAGGCAGTTATTCTGCTGGGGCAGCACATCGGTGCGCCTGCAAAACCGATTGTCGCGAAAGGTGATGTGGTAAAGGTGGGCACTAAGATTGCCGAACCTGCCGGCTTTGTTTCGGCAGCAATTCACTCTTCAGTCAGTGGCAAAGTGGCGAAGATTGATACGATAGTCGATGCCAGCGGTTATGCGAAACCTGCCATCTTCATTGACGTGGAAGGTGATGAATGGGAAGAAACAATCGACCGCAGCAAGACGCTGGTGAAGAAATGTGAACTTCCGGCGGAAGAAATCGTGAAGAAGATTGCCGATGCGGGAATCGTAGGTCTGGGCGGTGCTTGTTTCCCTACGCAGGTGAAACTGTGTCCTCCTCCTTCTTTCAAGGCTGAATGTGTCATTATCAACGCGGTAGAGTGCGAACCCTATCTGACTGCCGACCATCAGCTCATGCTGGAACATGCGGAAGAAATCATGGTAGGTGTCTCTATCCTGATGAAAGCCGTGAAAGTAAACAAGGCATTTATCGGAATCGAAAATAATAAGCCCGATGCTATCGAGCTGATGACAAAAATAGCTTCCAGTTATGCAGGTATCGAGGTTGTGCCTTTGAAGGTGCAATATCCGCAAGGAGGTGAAAAACAACTGATCGACGCGATTACCAAACGTCAGGTGGCCAGCGGCGCACTGCCTATCTCTACGGGAGCGGTAGTGCAGAACGTGGGTACGGCGTTTGCTGTTTATGAAGCTGTCCAGAAGAATAAACCGTTATTTGAACGTGTGATTACCGTGACGGGAAAGTCGGTTGCGAAACCTTCCAACTTCCTGGCTCGTATCGGTACGCCGATGAAGCAGTTGATTGACGCTTGCGGCGGTCTGCCGGAAGACACGGGGAAAGTAATCGGTGGCGGCCCGATGATGGGTAAGGCACTGGTGAACATCGAAGTTCCCACTGCGAAGGGCAGTTCCGGTATCCTGATTATGAATCAGAAGGAAGCCAAGCGTGGCGAGGAACAGACCTGTATCCGTTGCGCGAAGTGCGTGAGCGCTTGTCCGATGGGGCTGGAGCCGTACTTGCTCGGAGCTTTGTCCGAAAACGGGGATTTTGAATCAATGGAAAAAGAAAGAATCATGGATTGCATCGAGTGTGGCTCCTGCCAGTTCACTTGTCCCGCCAATCGTCCGTTGCTCGACTACTGTCGTCTGGGCAAAGGCAAGGTAGGAGCTATGATTCGCGCACGTCAAGCTAAAAAATAACGAATATGGAAAATAAATTAATCGTATCACTATCACCCCACGTTCATGGCGGAGACAGCGTGAAGAAGAATATGTACGGCGTGCTGATTGCACTGGTTCCGGCTTTTCTGGTGTCTCTCTATTTCTTCGGCCTGGGTGCTCTGATTGTTACAGCTACTTCCGTTGCGGCTTGTTTGTTCTTCGAATGGGCGATCGGGAAATATTTAATGAAGAAACCGACCACGACTATCTGCGACGGCTCTGCCGTTATCACAGGTGTGTTGCTGGCATTTAACTTACCTTCCAATCTGCCGATCTGGATTATCATTCTCGGTGCGTTGTTCGCTATCGGTGTGGGCAAGATGTCTTTCGGCGGACTGGGTTGCAATCCTTTCAACCCTGCGTTGGCAGGACGTGTGTTCCTGTTGCTCTCTTTCCCGGTGCAGATGACAAGTTGGCCGGTAGTCGGTCAGTTGACCGCTTATACGGACGCCACCACCGGAGCTACTCCGTTGGCGTTGATGAAGCAGGCGATTCATGGCGATACCTCTGCGCTGAGCCAGATACCGGATGCTTTGAACCTGTTGATCGGGCAGAATGGCGGATGTATCGGCGAGGTCAGTGCGTTGGCGTTGCTGATCGGACTGGTTTATATGCTGTGGAAGAAGATTATCACCTGGCATATTCCTGTATCTATCTTGGTGACTGTATTCGTATTTGCCGGCATCATGCATCTGGTGGATCCTGAGAAATACGTTTCTCCGCTGTTGCAGTTACTCTCCGGAGGTCTGATGTTGGGCGCTGTCTTTATGGCAACGGATTACGTGACTTCTCCGATGAGCAAAAAAGGAATGTTGATTTATGGTGTTTGTATCGGTCTGCTGACGGTGGTTATCCGTCTGTTCGGTGCCTATCCCGAAGGTATGTCGTTCGCCATCCTGATAATGAATGCGTTCACTCCGCTGATTAACACCTATTGTAAACCTAAACGCTTTGGGGAGGTAGCGAAGAAGAAATGAAAAAGTTACAATCATCTTTAAAGAATATGTTGCTGGTGCTTACGGGTGTGACTGCTGTCTCCGTAGCGTTGCTGGCTTATGTGAACGAACTGACCAAAGGCCCTATCGCCGAAGCGAACGCGAAGACGCTGAACGAGGCTTTGAAGAAGGTTCTTCCCGAATTTACCAATAATCCGGTAGTGGAAAGCGATACTATTTTCGGTGAGAAAGACGGAAAGAAGTTCGTTGACTTCATTGTCTATCCGGCAAAGAACGGCGAAGAGCTGGTCGGTACGGCTGTTGAAGCCAAATCTATGGGATTCGGCGGTGAGCTGAAAGTGCTGGTAGGCTTTAATGCTGAAGGTAAAATCTATAATTACTCCCTGCTGGCTCATGCGGAAACTCCGGGGCTGGGTTCGAAAGCTGACAAATGGTTCGGCGCTTATGACCCTGCCAAAGGTGAGCAGGCAGTGTCGCACGAAGAAAGTGCGAAGTCTATCCTGGGCATGAATCCGGGTGAAGCTCCGCTGACTGTCAGCAAGGACGGTGGACAGGTGGACGCCATCACAGCTTCTACAATCAGTTCACGCGCATTCCTGAATGCTGTGAATGCGGCTTACCAGGCTTATAAAGCAGAGGGTGGGGAAGTGAACGGTGTCACCGGTGCTTCTCAGAAGGCTGCCGGTGAAAATGCGGATGCAGACGCGGCTACGGGAGCTACGATTAAAGTTGAACTTACTGATTCTATCAGTGCTAAATAAGAAAGGAGACAAGTATGAATAACTTTAAAGTAATGATGAACGGGATTATCAAAGAGAATCCTACGTTTGTGCTCCTGCTTGGTATGTGTCCTACGTTGGGTACGACTTCATCGGCTATCAACGGTATGGGCATGGGACTGGCTACGATGTTCGTGCTGATCTGCTCGAACGTGGTGATCTCCCTGATTAAGAATCTGATTCCGGATATGGTGCGTATCCCTTCATTTATCGTGGTAATCGCGTCTTTCGTGACGTTGCTTCAGATGGTGATGCAGGCTTATGTGCCGGGACTGTATGCTACGCTCGGTCTTTTCATTCCATTGATTGTGGTGAACTGTATCGTGTTGGGACGTGCCGAGGCTTTCGCCGCAAAAAATAACGCGGTCGCTTCCATGTTCGACGGTATCGGCATGGGATTGGGCTTTACCATTGCCCTCACTCTGCTGGGTGCTGTCCGCGAGTTTCTGGGAACAGGCAAGATTTTCGACCTGACAATCATGCCGGAAGAATACGGAATGTTGGTATTTGTACTGGCTCCGGGTGCTTTCATCGCTTTGGGATACCTCATCGCGCTGATTAACAGTTTCAAGAAAGCCTAACTCAATTAAATAAGAAAAGAATATGGAATATATATTGATTTTTATTTCGGCAATCTTTGTAAACAACATCGTGTTGTCGCAGTTCCTGGGTATCTGTCCGTTCCTCGGCGTATCCAAGAAAGTGGAAACTGCGATGGGTATGAGCGCTGCGGTTGCTTTTGTGCTGACCATCGCTACCATCGTTACCTTCCTGATTCAGAAGTTTGTCCTTGATGTTTTCGGTTTGGGATACTTGCAGACGATTACTTTCATCCTGGTGATTGCCGGACTGGTGCAGATGGTGGAAATCATCCTGAAGAAGGTTTCTCCGGCTCTTTATCAGGCATTGGGCGTGTTTCTGCCGCTGATTACGACCAACTGTTGTATTCTTGGTGTGGCTATCCTGGTGATTCAGAAGGACTATGATTTGCTGACAGGAGTTGTGTATGCGTTCTCTACGGCTATCGGCTTCGGACTGGCACTGGTACTCTTTGCCGGACTGCGTGAGCAAATGAGCCTGGTGAAAGTTCCGAAAGGAATGCAAGGCACTCCGATTGCCCTGATTACCGCCGGTCTGCTTGCTATGGCATTCATGGGATTCTCAGGTGTGGTGTAAGACTTACAGTTGATAATTAAATATGGGATTGGAAACTCCGGCGTATGTCGACATACAGGCTGTGGGTTTCCAATTCTTTTTTTGTACCTGAATGCTGTTTTTTTATACCTGAATACCACCGAATCGTACCAAATCGTTTTTTTGATAAATAATTTCGTGACAATTTATTGCAAATCCATTTTATTTCCATAAATTTGTAGCTCAAACGACAAAAAGCCGAAAAACTAACCATTTATAAAGAATATGAAAGAAAGAATTTTAGTAACGGGCGGAACAGGATATATAGGTTCTCACACCGTAGTAGAACTACAGAACAGTGGATATGAAGTAATCATCATCGATAATTTATCAAATTCAAGTGCCGACGTTGTTGACAATATAGAGAAGGTATCCGGTATTCGTCCGGTTTTCGAGAAATTGGATTGTCTCGATTTGGAAGGTCTGGATGCTGTGTTTACTAAATATAAAGGAATTAAGGCTATCATTCACTTTGCAGCGAGCAAAGCAGTAGGAGAATCAGTGGAGAAACCGTTGCTTTATTATCGCAACAACCTCGTTTCTTTGATTAACCTTCTTGAACTGATGCCGAAACATGGAGTGGAAGGTATCGTGTTCTCTTCTTCTTGTACAGTATACGGTCAGCCGGATGAACTGCCGGTAACGGAAAAGGCTCCGATCAAGAAAGCGGAATCGCCTTATGGAAATACCAAACAAATTAATGAAGAGATTATTCGCGATACAGTAGCTTCCGGAGCTCCGATCAATGCTATCATGCTGCGTTATTTCAATCCGATTGGCGCGCATCCTACCGCATTGCTGGGTGAACTGCCGAATGGCGTTCCTCAAAACCTGATTCCTTATCTGACTCAGACTGCTATGGGTATCCGTGAGAAACTCAGCGTGTTTGGTGATGATTATGATACGCCTGACGGCTCTTGTATCCGTGACTTTATCAACGTTGTTGACTTGGCTAAAGCACACGTAATCGCTATCCGTCGTATCCTGGAAAAGGGACAGAAAGAAAAAGTGGAAGTATTCAATATCGGTACGGGACGTGGTGTTTCCGTTTTGGAATTAATCAATGGCTTTGAAAAAGCTACCGGTGTGAAATTGAATTACCAGATAGTCGGACGCCGTGCAGGTGATATCGAAAAGGTTTGGGCAAACCCTGATTTTGCAAATAATGAACTGGGTTGGAAAGCCGTAGAAACTTTGGAAGATACTTTACGTTCTGCATGGAACTGGCAACTGAAGCTCCGTGAGAGAGGTATTCAGTAAAAGAGATAAATGTTTTAATTAACATAAAAGTTTAAACAAACCGTGCATGCGGTTTGTTTAATAATTGCAAATCGACCTGAAGCTGGTTGTGAGTATGTGAATATACATAAGCAGTACTTATACCTCCCGGTATAGACAGGTGATTGCATAGTAGTTTTGTCGTGTTTTATTTTGTGTTTGTGTTGTGACGGTACTACGACGTGAGTCGTGGTACCGTTTTTTGTTCAGATTTTACTTGTGTTTTGAATTATAAAACATTTATGCCTTATTCTTTTATGATTCAAAACTATTTTGTATTTTTGTATCAAATGAATAAGAAATGAGAGTAGTATCACATAAGAAATTCAGAGGTAACAACTATCGGTTGGTAGTGGTTATTAAATTTACGATGGGATATATTTTTATCCGTTGGGTGGGTACTCATGAAGATTATGATAAAATAGATTGTTCAACTATATAATATGAAAGATATGACCAAAATAACGAAGGAACAATATGAATTTGCATTGGCAAGGGTTGAGGAACTCCTGCCTTTGGTTGATGATAGTACTCCTGTAAATGATAAGAGAGTAGTGGAACTCTCTGTTATGTCTGATATAGTGATTGCATATGAAAAGGAACATTATCCTATAGAAAAACCAACTGTAGCAGAGTTGATAGAACTGTCCCTTGAAGAAAAGGGGATGACGCAAAGGCAACTTGCAAGTGAAATAGGGGTTAGCCCTTCACGTGTGAATGATTATATTTCAGGTCGCTCGGAACCTACTTTAAAAATAGCTCGCATGCTTTGTCGTGTGCTGAATATACATCCTGCTGCAATGTTAGGTTTCTGAAACTTTGCCGGAACATAATTTCCGGCAAAGGGTTATTGGCCTAACGTGCCTTTAAAACAAAACGAGTTACTTTTCCAGTTTATTTCCGGCAGCGCAGCATCCGGTGCGAACAGCCCGAACACGGAAGAACCGGAACCGCTCATGGAAGCATAGATTGCCCCTTGGTTATAGAGTTCTTGCTTGATTTCTCCGATAACGGGATGCTGCGGAAAGACGCTCGACTCGAAGTCGTTGATTAATATATCCTTCCATTCCGTGATCGGACGACGGATTACCTCTTTGACCGGATATTCGGGATGATGGGGATGAATGTTCGCGAAGGCTTCGCGGGTGGAAACGAAAACATCCGGCTTCACAATCATAATCTGATAACCTTTTAATGAAAGTTCGATTGGCGAGAAGATGTTGCCGATACCTTCGGCGTAGACTGGTTTGTTCTTAATAAAGAAAGCACAGTCCGCTCCTAAGGTGGCGGCGTATATTTCCAGTTGCTCTTCAGATAAATTCAAATGAAACTGCTCGTTGAGTAACTTCAGCATAAAGGCGGCGTCTGACGAGCCGCCACCTAATCCGGCTCCTGAAGGAATATGCTTGTATAGATGAATCTCGACAGGGGGAAGGTGAAATTCCTTGTCCAGCAGTGAATAGGCTTTTGCGACCAGATTGTCTTCCGGGGTGCCGGCTATCTCCATTCCATACTGGTGGAGGGTAATTTTCTTGTCTGCTTCGGAGAGACTTGCTTTGGGGAGAGTGCGGATTTCGAGAGCATCCTCAAGGGCTACCGGATAGAAAACTGTTTCAAGGTTGTGATAACCGTCCGGGCGTTTCTCCGTGATGGAGAGCCCCAGGTTTATTTTGATATTCGGAAAAGCGATCATATGTACTTTTTTACGATTTACAATTTAGTGTTTACAGTGCTCCACATTGCAATTAATCATAGTTGGATAATGTGAATCGGGAGCAAAGTTAGTAAAATCTTCATTTTTCCTTATTCATTCTTCGTGATTATATTCTATCTTTGTCGTCCCGACTGGAAGAACTCTGTTATAAAGGAGTCTGTCCGGTCGCAAAATAGTAAATAGTAAATTGAAAAATAGTAAATATCTTCATGGCCGAACAGAGAAAAAATACCCGCAATACAAAGTCTACTAAAGTGCAACCGGTAAATGATTATGGTCGTATCCAGCCTCAGGCGCCTGAGCTGGAAGAAGCTGTGTTGGGAGCTTTGATGATTGAGAAGGATGCCTACTCGCTAGTGAGCGAGATTCTCCGTCCCGAATCTTTTTATGAGCACCGTCACCAGTTGATTTATGCAGCTATTACCGACCTTGCCGTCAACCAGAAACCGGTGGATATTCTGACGGTAAAGGAACAGCTTAGCAAACGGGGAGATTTGGATGAGGTCGGGGGGCCGTTTTATATTACTCAGTTGAGTAGTAAGGTCGCTTCTTCGGCGCATATTGAATACCATGCGCGTATCATTGCGCAGAAGTCACTGGCGCGTGAGTTGATT
Source organism: Bacteroides sp. RTP21281st1_H5_RTP21281_210402 (assembly GCF_040918965.1). Classification (NCBI taxonomy): domain Bacteria; kingdom Pseudomonadati; phylum Bacteroidota; class Bacteroidia; order Bacteroidales; family Bacteroidaceae; genus Bacteroides; species Bacteroides sp. RTP21281st1_H5_RTP21281_210402. Next base: position 271,495 of record NZ_JBCOWR010000004.1, read on the forward strand.
ACATTTACAAGCAATATCCAGAGCAAGGCTTTTGACGAGACGCTGGATGTGGATGACTTGATGCAGGAAGCGGAAGGCAAGCTTTTCGAGATTTCGCAGCAGAACATGAAGAAAGACTATACGCAGATCAATCCGGTGATTGACGAAGCTTATAAGCTGATTCAGAAGGCTGCGGCACGAACCGACGGTTTGAGCGGTCTTGAAAGTGGTTTCACGAAACTGGACAAGATGACTTCCGGCTGGCAGAATTCCGACCTTATTATTATTGCTGCCCGTCCTGCCATGGGTAAGACAGCTTTCGTGCTTTCTATGGCGAAGAATATAGCTGTTGATTATCGGAATCCGGTGGCGTTGTTCTCTCTTGAAATGAGTAACGTCCAGTTGGTGAACCGTTTGATTACGAATGTCTGCGAGATTCCGAGTGAGAAAATCAAGAGCGGACAGTTGGCGAATTACGAGTGGCAGCAATTGGATTACAAGCTGAAGGACTTGCTGGACGCGCCGCTTTACGTGGATGATACCCCGTCTTTGTCGGTTTTCGAGCTTCGTACGAAAGCACGCCGTCTGGTGCGTGAGCATGGGGTGAGAATTATTATCATTGACTACCTTCAGTTGATGAATGCGAGCGGTATGGCATTCGGAAGCCGTCAGGAAGAGGTGAGTACCATTTCGCGTTCGTTGAAGGGATTGGCGAAGGAGTTGAATATTCCGATTATCGCGCTGTCGCAGTTGAATCGTGGTGTGGAAAGCCGTGAAGGTATCGACGGTAAGCGTCCGCAGTTGAGTGACCTTCGTGAATCGGGAGCCATCGAGCAGGATGCCGATATGGTGTGCTTTATCCACCGTCCGGAATATTATAAGATCTTCCAGGATGACAGGGGAAATGACTTGCGTGGTATGGCGGAGATTGTGATAGCCAAGCACCGTAATGGTGCGGTAGGCGAGGTGTTGCTCCGGTTTAAGGGTGAGTTTACCCGGTTCTCGAATCCGGAAGACGACATGGTTATCCCGATGCCGGGCGAGCCTGCCGGTGCCATGCTGGGTTCTAAAATGAATACAGGAGGAGCGGGTTCCGTTCCACCGCCGCCGGCGCCTGACTTTGCTCCGCAGGCGGAGAATCCGTTTGCCGCGCCGATAGGAGGGGACGGGCCGTTGCCATTCTAGCACTCCTTTTGCATTTTCTTTTGAATCCTTTTCGGTCAACCGAAAAATCTTATTAACTTTGCGAATCTTTTTGAGAAACAATAAAAAAATAATGATATGAATATCTCTTACAACTGGCTGAAAGAGTATGTCAACTTCGATTTGACGCCCGAAGAAACGGCGGCTGCGTTGACTTCTATCGGCTTGGAAACAGGTGGTGTGGAAGAAGTGCAAACCATTAAAGGTGGTTTGGAAGGTCTTGTGATCGGCGAAGTGCTGACTTGCGTGGAACACCCGAATTCCGACCATTTGCATATTACTACTGTCAATCTGGGAGAAGGCGATCCGGTGCAGATCGTTTGTGGTGCTCCGAATGTGGCTGCCGGACAAAAAGTGGTGGTAGCTACTTTGGGAACAAAACTCTATGACGGTGACGAATGTTTTACCATCAAGAAATCAAAAATCCGTGGTGTGGAATCTACCGGTATGATTTGCGCTGAAGACGAAATAGGTCTCGGTACGGATCATGCGGGCATCATTGTATTGCCGGAAACTGCTGTTCCGGGTACGCTCGCCAAGGATTATTATAATATCAAGAGCGACTATGTGCTTGAAGTGGACATCACGCCCAACCGCGCGGATGCCTGCTCACACTATGGGGTAGCCCGTGACTTGTATGCCTATCTGATTCAGAACGGTAAGCAGGCCACTTTGCAACGCCCGTCAGTGGATGACTTCAAAGTGGAAAACCATGACTTGAATATTGAAGTGAAGGTTGAAAACAGCGAGGCTTGTCCGCACTATGCCGGAGTTACCGTGAAAGGGGTGACGGTGAAGGAAAGCCCGGAATGGTTGCAGAACAAACTGCGACTGATCGGTGTGCGTCCTATTAATAATGTAGTGGATATTACCAATTATATCGTTCATGCTTTCGGTCAGCCTTTGCACTGCTTCGATGCCGCCAAGATAAAAGGTAATGAGGTGATTGTAAAGACAATGCCCGAAGGAACTCCGTTCGTCACACTGGATGAAGTGGAACGCAAACTGAACGAACGCGACCTGATGATCTGCAATAAGGAGGAAGGCATGTGTATTGCCGGCGTATTCGGCGGACTGGACTCCGGTTCTACGGAAGCTACGACGGATGTATTCATCGAAAGTGCTTACTTCCATCCTACATGGGTGCGTAAGACTGCACGACGTCATGGTCTGAACACGGATGCTTCTTTCCGTTTCGAGCGTGGTATCGATCCGAACGGCGTGATTTATTGCCTGAAACTGGCTGCCATGATGGTGAAAGAACTGGCCGGCGGTACGATTTCTTCTGATATTAAGGATATATATACTACTCCCGCGCAGGATTTTATCGTAGACTTGGCGTATGACAAAGTCAATTCACTGATAGGCAAAGTGATTCCGGTAGAGACAATCAAGAGCATTGTGACCAGTCTGGAAATGAAAATCACCAATGAAACGGCTGAAGGTCTGACATTGGCTGTTCCGCCTTACCGGGTGGATGTGCAGCGTGATTGTGACGTGATTGAGGATATTCTCCGTATCTACGGATATAATAATGTGGAGATTCCGTCTACACTGAAATCCAGTCTGACTACGAAAGGTGAGCATGACAAATCAAATAAATTGCAGAATCTGGTGGCAGAACAGTTGGTGGGCTGCGGATTCAATGAAATACTGAACAACTCATTGACCCGTGCCGCTTACTATGATGGTTTGGAGACGTATCCGTCAAACCGCCTGGTGATGCTGCTGAACCCGTTGAGCGCGGATTTGAACGCTATGCGCCAGACTTTGTTGTTCGGTGGACTGGAAAGCATCGCTCACAACGCGAACCGTAAGAATGCCGATCTGAAATTCTTCGAATTCGGTAATTGCTATTATTTCGATGGAGACAAGAAGAATGAGGAAAAGGTATTGGCTCCTTACTCGGAAGATTATCACTTGGGATTGTGGGTAACCGGCAAGAAGGTTTCCAACTCGTGGGCGCATGCAGACGAGAACAGTTCTGTTTATGAATTGAAGGCTTATGTGGAGAATATATTGAAACGTCTGGGACTGGATTTGCATAATCTGGTTGTAGGTAATCTGACCGATGATGTTTTTGCTGCTGCGCTTTCTGTGAACACGAAGGGGGGCAAGCGTCTTGCGTCTTTCGGTGTAGTGACCAGGAAATTGCTGAAGGCATTCGATATCGATAATGAAGTTTATTTCGCCGACTTGAACTGGAAGGAGCTTATGAAGGCTATCCGTTCGGTGAAGATCAGCTACAAGGAAATTTCCAAGTTCCCGGCTGTGAAGCGTGACCTGGCTTTGTTGCTTGACAAGAATGTACAGTTTGCCGAAATCGAGAAGATTGCTTACGATACGGAGAAGAAGTTGCTGAAAGAAGTGGAACTTTTCGATGTGTACGAAGGCAAGAACCTGGAAGCAGGCAAGAAATCTTATGCAGTGAGCTTCTTGCTTCAGGATGAGAACCAGACATTGAACGACAAGATGATTGACAAGATCATGTCGAAACTGGTGAAGAACCTGGAAGATAAACTGGGTGCCAAACTAAGATAATCAGATAAACTTAGAATTGTTATTATAAAAATATAAACCAATGGGAAGAGCATTTGAATATAGAAAGGCCGCCAAACTGAAAAGATGGGGCCACATGGCTAAAACATTTACAAGACTGGGTAAGCAAATCGCTATCGCTGTGAAGGCGGGCGGCCCGGAGCCTGAGAATAACCCGACGCTGCGTTCGGTAATCGCTACTTGTAAGCGTGAGAATATGCCGAAGGATAATATCGAACGTGCTATCAAGAACGCGATGGGTAAAGACCAGAGCGACTACAAGAGTATGACTTACGAAGGATACGGCCCTCACGGAATTGCTGTCTTTGTGGATACGTTGACAGACAATACTACCCGTACGGTGGCTGACGTCCGTTCGGTATTCAACAAGTTTGGCGGTAACCTGGGTACAATGGGTTCCCTGGCATTCCTTTTTGACCATAAGTGTATGTTCACTTTCAAGAAGAAAGACGGACTGGATATGGAAGAGCTGATTCTCGACCTGATCGACTATGATGTGGAAGATGAATATGACGAGGATGAAGAAGAAGGTACAATCACTATCTACGGTGATCCCAAGAGTTATGCAGCTATTCAGAAGCACTTGGAAGAATGTGGTTTCGAAGATGTCGGTGGAGACTTCACTTATATCCCGAACGATATGAAGGATGTGACTCCCGAACAACGCGAAACTCTGGATAAGATGATTGAACGTCTGGAAGAGTTTGACGACGTGCAGACTGTTTATACAAACATGAAACCTGAAGAAAGCGAAGAATAAGCCGGTATGGAGTATGTTTATAAAACCAAAGGCACTTGCAGCACGAACATCGAACTGAATGTGGAAGATGGAGTTGTGAAGGAAGTGGCCTTTTGGGGCGGATGCAACGGCAACCTGCAAGGTATTTCGCGCCTGGTAAAAGGCATGAAAGTGGAAGAGGTGATTACCAAGCTTGAGGGTGTGCGTTGCGGTGGCAGACCGACGTCTTGTCCCGACCAGTTATGTCGTGCATTGCATGAGATGGGATATTAACGGACAACGTTTCCTTTTTTTATAGTTATATCAGAAGGGAGTGGCAAAAAACTCCCTTTTGATTTTTATTCAGGCACGGATTACACGGATAACACGGTTTTGATTGATTTAGAACCGTGAAATCCGTGAAATCCGTGCCTGAATCTTATTTACTTATTTGTCGGTATTTTGAACCAAAATCGAACTCCAGTCGTTATTTATAAGTATATTTGTACTGGATAAACTATTATGCAAGAAATGAAGAATATTTTTCAAGATTTAAAACGCAAAGATCATAAACGTTATTTGGGCGGGCTGGATGTGTTCAGATATATCGGGCCGGGGCTTTTGGTGACGGTAGGATTTATTGATCCGGGAAACTGGGCGTCTAATTTCGCTGCCGGTTCCGAATTCGGGTATTCATTGCTTTGGGTGGTTACCTTGTCCACTATTATGTTGATTGTGCTTCAACACAACGTTGCCCACCTGGGGATTGTCACCGGACTTTGCCTTTCGGAAGCGGCCACTAAATATACTCCCAAATGGGTATCCCGTCCGATATTGGGTACGGCGGTGCTGGCTTCCATCTCTACTTCGCTGGCGGAGATTCTGGGTGGTGCCATTGCTTTGGAAATGCTGTTGGATATTCCCATCATATGGGGGGCTGTATTGACAACGCTTTTTGTCTCTATCATGCTTTTCACCAATTCTTATAAGAAGATAGAACGTTCCATCATTGCGTTCGTTTCCGTTATCGGGCTTTCGTTTATTTATGAGTTGTTTCTGGTGGAGATAGACTGGCCGGCTGCGGCAGCGGGATGGGTGACTCCGTCGTTTCCGAAAGGAAGTATGCTGATTATTATGAGTGTATTGGGTGCGGTGGTGATGCCGCATAACCTGTTCCTTCATTCGGAAGTGATACAGAGCCATGAGTATAATAAGAAAGACGATGCGTCCATCAAGAAGGTACTGAAATATGAGTTGTTCGATACGCTGTTTTCGATGATTGTCGGTTGGGCGATTAACAGTGCGATGATTCTGCTGGCTGCTGCTACGTTCTTCAAGAGCGGTATCCAGGTGGAAGAATTGCAGCAGGCGAAATCGCTGCTCGAACCGTTATTGGGAAGCAATGCCGCTATTGTATTCGCGTTGGCGCTGTTGATGGCGGGAATTTCGTCGACTATCACAAGCGGGATGGCTGCAGGTTCTATCTTCGCGGGTATTTTCGGTGAATCGTATCATATCAAGGACAGCCACTCGCAAGTCGGTGTTCTTCTGTCTTTAGGGATTGCCTTGCTGCTGATTTTCTTTATCGGAGATCCTTTCAAGGGGTTGATTATATCGCAGATGATACTTAGTATCCAGTTGCCCTTCACGGTGTTCTTGCAGGTGGGGTTGACTTCTTCGCGGAAGGTGATGGGGGATTATGTGAACAGCCGTTGGAGCACCTTTGTGCTGTACACCATTGCCATCATCGTGTCGGTGCTGAATATCATGCTGTTATTCTCATAAAATGAACATGAATTAATAAATATGTGACAATGAAGATTATTACTTATAACGTGAACGGGCTACGTGCTGCTGTTTCCAAGGGTTTCGCGGAATGGCTGGCGCAGGAGAATCCCGATGTTCTTTGTCTGCAAGAGACAAAACTACAACCGGATCAATATCCGGCAGAGGTGTTTGAAGCACTGGGGTACAAGTCTTATTTGTATTCGGCACAGAAGAAAGGGTATAGCGGAGTGGCGATACTTACCAAGCAGGAACCGGATCATGTGGAATATGGGATGGGGATGGAAGCCTATGATAATGAAGGCCGTTTTATCCGTGCCGACTTCGGAGATTTGTCGGTAGTCAGCGTGTATCATCCTTCGGGAACGAGCGGGGATGAACGCCAGGCATTTAAGATGGTGTGGCTGGAAGACTTTCAGAACTATGTGACGGAGTTGCGGAAAACCCGTCCGAACCTGATTCTTTGCGGGGATTATAATATTTGCCATGAACCGATTGATATTCACGATCCTGTGAGGAATGCGAAGAACAGTGGTTTCCTTCCTGAAGAACGGGAATGGATGACCCGTTTCCTTTCTGCGGGATTTATTGATTCTTTCCGGTTGCTTTATCCCGAAAAGCAGGAATATACGTGGTGGAGCTACCGCTTTAATTCGCGTGCCAAGAATAAGGGTTGGCGGATAGATTACTGCATGACGAGCGAACCGGTACGTCCTTTGCTGAAGAGTGCACGGATTCTGAATGATGCTGTGCATTCCGATCACTGTCCGATGGTGCTGGAAATCGAACGTTGAGCTGAAATTGGCAATATTTGACTTACAGGTGTCTCCTCAGGCGTGAAATTCGCGGAGGTAGGCACCTTGTTTTATCCTTTAGTATTTGGATGGCGGATTTAAATCCACATAAGGATCTTTGATGGCTGACTCCATCATTGCGTCCACAGTGATTCCTGTATCTTCTTTATATGTCCTTCTTTTGTTCCACTTGCGTATATCCTTGAGTGTGACCTCACGCTTTTTTCTGTTTTGGGGAAAATTGATTTTTCTTTTCCTGTCGGCGTATTCGTCCTTACGTGCGGAACTCATCATAGCCTGGATGGCTATGGCCGTCGATTCCTTATATGATATTGATTTGCCCATATTTTCAAATTTAGATTTTAATCTTGGTGTAATTTCCGCTAACAAAGATACTTTTTTATATTTTTGCATGAAAATAAAAAGCGATAAATAGTATGGAAGACAGAATAGAAAAAGCGGTGGAGCTTTTTAAGAGCGGATATAATTGTTCGCAGTCGGTAGTGGCTGCCTTTGCGGATATGTACGGATTCACACAGGAACAGGCTTTGCGCATGGGTGCGTCCTTCGGTGGGGGGATAGGCCGGATGCGTGAAACTTGCGGGGCGGCCTGCGGAATGTTTCTGGTTGCAGGCTTGGAGACAGGGGCGACGGAAGCAACCGACCGGGAAGGCAAGACTGCCAACTATGCGGTAGTGCAGGAACTGGCGGCTGAGTTCAAGAAACGCAACGGTTCGCTGATTTGCGGCGAATTGTTGGGATTAAAGAAAAAAGAACCGGTTTCTACCGTTCCGGAAGAGCGTACTGCTCAATATTATAGCAAGCGCCCTTGCGCGAAAATGGTGGAAGAAGCGGCAAGAATCTGGTGTGAATACCTCGAAAAGCATCCGAAATGAGCGGAAAAATGCTTTTTTATTACAAAATCAATAAAAAAACATTCAATAAAGTGTTATATAACATAAAAATAACTATCTTTGTCCCCGAAATAAAATCTGAAAGTCTTTATGGCACGGATGATTTTAAGCATGTCTAACTAAAATTTCAAAGCAAATGTTGAAAGAAAAAGCAGGTGTAATCGCAGGAAATATCTGGAATGCACTGAATGAAACAGAAGGAATGACTGCCAAGCAACTGAAGAAAGCAACTAAGTTGGTTGACAAAGACCTGTTCCTCGGACTTGGCTGGTTATTGAGAGAAGACAAAGTCTCTGTGGAAGAAGTTGAAGGTGAACTCTTCATCAAATTGATCTAAGCGAGTAACTCACTTAAGCAATAAAAAAATGCGTTGGTACATTGTCAGAATGTTATCAACGCATTTTTTTTTATTCCGCCATTTACGTATCTTTGCACACCAAAAAGATAAAATAATAAGAATTCGAATGAAGAATATACGCAATTTTTGTATTATTGCTCATATTGACCACGGTAAGTCAACGCTCGCCGACCGCCTGCTGGAGTTTACCAAGACTATTCAGGTGACTTCGGGACAGATGCTTGACAATATGGATCTGGAGAAGGAGAGAGGGATTACCATCAAGAGTCATGCTATTCAGATGGAATATATCTATAAGGGCGAGAAGTATGTCCTTAACCTGATCGACACTCCGGGACACGTGGATTTCTCATACGAGGTGTCCCGTTCCATTGCGGCTTGTGAAGGTGCATTGCTGATTGTCGATGCGTCGCAGGGTGTACAGGCACAGACCATTTCCAACTTGTATATGGCTATCGAGCACGATCTTGAAATTATTCCGGTTATCAATAAATGTGATATGGTGAGTGCCAACCCGGAAGAGGTGGAAGATGAGATCGTGGAATTGCTGGGCTGCAAGCGTGAGGAGGTGATTCGTGCATCGGGTAAAACCGGTATGGGTGTGGAAGAGATCCTTGCGGCTGTTATCGAACGTATCCCTCATCCCGAAGGAGACGAAGATGCTCCGTTGCAGGCATTGATTTTCGACTCTGTGTTCAACTCTTTCCGTGGAATTATCGCTTATTTCAAGATTGAAAACGGTATAATCCGCAAGGGTGACAAGGTGAAATTCTTCAATACGGGCAAGGAATATGATGCCGACGAGGTAGGGGTGCTGAAAATGGATTTGGTTCCTCGTAACGAGCTTCGTACGGGAGACGTAGGATATATTATTTCGGGTATCAAAACTTCCAAGGAGGTGAAAGTGGGAGATACCATTACGCATATCGCCCGTCCGTGCGACAAGGCTATTGCCGGTTTTGAGGAAGTGAAGCCGATGGTGTTTGCGGGAGTTTACCCGATTGAGGCGGAAGACTTTGAAGACCTTCGTGCGTCTTTGGAAAAGTTGCAGTTGAATGATGCTTCCTTGACGTTCCAGCCGGAGTCTTCGTTGGCTTTGGGCTTTGGTTTCCGTTGTGGTTTCCTCGGATTGCTTCATATGGAGATTGTGCAGGAACGGTTGGATCGTGAGTTTGACATGAATGTGATTACTACGGTGCCGAATGTATCCTATCATATATTTGACAAGCAGGGCAATATGAAGGAAGTGCACAATCCGGGCGGTATGCCCGATCCGACGATGATAGATCATATCGAGGAACCGTATATCAAGGCTTCCATCATTACGACGACCGATTATATAGGCCCTATCATGACGCTTTGCCTGGGTAAACGGGGTGAGCTTATCAAGCAGGAGTATATTTCCGGTAATCGTGTGGAGATATATTATAATATACCTTTGGGTGAGATTGTGATCGACTTTTATGATAGGCTGAAGAGTATTTCCAAAGGGTATGCTTCGTTTGATTATCATCCGAACGGTTTCCGCACTTCCAAGTTGGTGAAGCTCGATATTCTTCTGAACGGCGAGCCTGTGGACGCGCTTTCTACGCTGACGCATATTGACAATGCCTATGACATGGGCAGACGGATGTGTGAGAAGTTGAAGGAACTGATTCCCCGCCAGCAATTTGATATTGCCATTCAGGCAGCTATCGGTGCGAAGATTATTTCCCGTGAAACGATTAAGGCAGTTCGTAAGGATGTGACTGCAAAATGTTACGGTGGTGACGTCAGCCGTAAACGTAAACTGCTTGAAAAGCAGAAAAGAGGTAAGAAACGAATGAAACAAATCGGTAACGTGGAGGTTCCTCAAAAAGCCTTCCTCGCTGTACTGAAACTGGATTAAGAATATTGCCGCAAGCAGTTTTTTCAGAGTATATCCTGAACAAATTGACTTGCGGTTAGTTTTTTAATACACCAGGGTGATCGCCTTCTGTCCGCAGAGCTTTCCTTGGCAATCACTTTTAAAAAACAAACGACTATAAATATGAGAAAAGTTCTGTCTTTTTCGGGCTTCCTTATGTTGGGGCTCATTCTTTCACAATTCCTGCCGGTACTGGCAGGGCAAGGTTATGGAGCCGTTAAATCCATTTCGAATGTACTGCTTTATGTGTGTCTTAGTTTTATAATGATTAATGTGGGCCGGGAGTTTGTTCTCGACAAGGTTCGGTGGAAAAGCTATGCTCAGGATTATTTCATAGCGATGGCGACGGCAGCCCTGCCGTGGTTTATGATTGCCATTTATTATGTGTTTATATTGTTGCCGCCCGATTATTGGAATAGTTGGGAAGCGTGGAAGGAGAATCTGTTGTTGAGCCGTTTTGCGGCGCCGACATCGGCGGGTATCTTATTTACGATGCTGGCTGCTATCGGGCTGAAGTCCAGTTGGATTTATAAGAAGATTCAAGTGCTGGCTATCTTTGATGATTTGGATACGATTATCCTGATGATTCCTCTTCAGATAATGATGATCGGATTGCGCTGGCAATTGATTATTGTGGTGGTGGTCGTGTTTATGTTGTTGGCTGTCGGCTGGCAGAAGTTGAATAAATATGACTGGCGCCAGGACTGGAAGGCTATTCTCTTTTATTCGGTTATCATATTCCTGGCTACGCAGATTCTTTATCTGGGCAGCAAGGAATTGTATGGAGAAGAGGGTAGTATCCATATTGAAGTGCTGTTGCCGGCTTTTGTCCTGGGTATGATTATGAAACATAGGGAGCATGATACGCCCGTGGAACGGAAGGTGTCAACCGGAATCTCTTTCTTGTTTATGTTCCTGGTGGGGATGAGTATGCCTCATTTTATCGGGGTGAACTATGCGGAGACTCATGCGGGCACGCATTCCGTAACGGGTTCGCAGGAGATGATGTCTTGGGGAATGATTATGTTTCATGTGGTGATTGTCTCTTTGTTGTCGAATGTAGGAAAACTCTGCCCGATGTTCTTTTATCGTGACCGGAAATTGAGTGAACGGCTGGCTCTTTCTATCGGAATGTTTACCCGTGGGGAAGTGGGTGCCGGAATTATTTTCATTGCGTTGGGATACAATTTGGGAGGACCTGCGTTGGTGATTTCTGTGCTGACTTTGGTGTTGAACCTGATTTTGACAGGAATCTTTGTGCTTTGGGTGAAAAACCTGGCTTTGAGGAGCTATATTAATTAGAAAAATCCGTATATTGCGAGTCTAATATTATAAATACATTTCGTTATGACTATTTTGCGGACTATGCGGAATTTCTCATCCATGAATATCACAGCGAGTATTCTTCTATTTCTGGCTGCTATTTCGGCAGCCATCATTGCGAACTCTTCTGTGGCTCCGGTTTATCAGGAGTTTCTGTCTCATGAGCTTCATTTGCAGATTGGTAGTTTTAATTTACTTTCGCATGGCGGGGAAAATCTACGGATGATTGAGTTTATCAATGATGGATTGATGACGATTTTCTTTTTGCTGGTGGGACTGGAGATCAAACGGGAGTTATTGGTTGGCGAACTTTCTTCTTTCCGCAAAGCGTCATTGCCTTTTATTGCCGCTTGCGGCGGTATGGTGTTTCCGGTGTTGATTTATATGCTGTTTTGCCCGCCGGGTAGTGATGGTGGACGGGGACTTGCCATTCCGATGGCGACGGATATTGCTTTTTCATTGGGTGTGTTGAGCTTGCTAGGGAATCGTGTTCCGCTGAGTCTGAAAATCTTTCTGACGGCTTTTGCGGTTGTTGATGATATTGGCGGTATTCTGGTGATTGCCATTTTTTATAGTTCACATGTCTCTTACGGTTATCTTCTGGTGGCTGCATTGCTTTATGTTTTGCTTTACTTTATTGGAAAATGGGGGGCGACAAATAAGATTTTCTTTTTAGTGATTGGGGGCGTTATTTGGTATTTATTTTTGCAATCGGGTATTCATAGTACAATCTCCGGGGTTATCCTGGCTTTTGTTATTCCCGCAAAGCCTCGTTTGAACGTAGGAAAGTATATTGAAGATATCCGTCGTATAATAGCCGGCTTCCCGACAATGGAGTCGGGAAGTATTGTGTTGACTAATGAGCAGATTGCCAAACTGAAAGAGGTGGAGTCGGCTTCCGACCGTGTGATTAGTCCGTTGCAATCATTGGAAGACAATCTGCATGGGGCGGTCAATTACCTGATTCTTCCGCTTTTTGCTTTTGTCAATGCCGGCGTTGTGTTTAGCGGGGGTGGCGAGTTGGTCGGCAACGTGGGTATTGCGGTGGCAGCCGGATTGTTATTGGGAAAATTCATCGGTATTTATTCGTTCACCTGGTTGGCTATCAGAACAGGACTGACTCCCAGACCATTGGGAATGAACTGGATGAATCTTACCGGAGTTGCATTGTTAGGCGGCATCGGTTTTACCGTATCGCTTTTCATTGCCAACCTTTCTTTCGGTGCTGATTATCCGGTCTTGTTGAATCAGGCTAAGTTTGGAGTGTTGTCGGGTTCCATACTTTCCGGATTATTGGGTTATATTGTGCTCCGGGTGGTGCTTGCAAAGGGGCAGGGGCGTTGATAAAATATAATAATCCCGTCATTCTACCTTTATTCCTGTCAAGGGGATAAAGCTTGAATGGCGGGATTATTAGTTTAAAATATGAAACTCTTGTAATAATATGCAGAGTTATTTTTGATTATTCTATTCATCTGTAAGTTCATCATCTATTCCGTCAATCGGCAGAATCTTCTGACTTTCTTCATGTGGTAACTGCTCTACTTGCCGCAGTTTCCGTTCGATGGCGCGTGTCCGTTTTCCCATTACTTCTTCCAGTTGGTCTCCGGCGCTTTGCAGGTTCTTCTGTACTTTCTCAAGCAATCCGCCGAACTTGCCGAATTCCGTTTTGACGGCTCCTAATACAGTCCAAACTTCGCCGGTACGCTTTTGGATGGCAAGAGTTCGGAATCCCATTTGAAGGCTGTTCAAGATAGCTCCTAGTGTCGTCGGTCCGGTCACTACGATCTTATATTCTTTCTGAAGCGTCTCTACAAGACTTGTTCTTCGGATTACCTCAGCGTAAATGCTTTCAAAAGGTAAGAACATGATGGCGAAATCGGTAGTAAAAGGGGGATCCACATATTTATCGTGAATATCCTTGGCCATCTTTTTAATCGTGCTTTCCAACTGCTTGCCGGATGATTCCATCAGCGCGGCATCTCCCGCTTCGAAAGCATCATAATATTGCTCGTATATGTCTTTCGGAAATTTGGCGTCAATCGGAAGGTAAACGGTGCTGTTGGCATCATCTTTTCCCGGAAGTTTGATGGCAAATTCGACGAATTCGGTTCCACTCTTTTTCGTCTTGACGTTTGCGTCATACTGTTCGGGGCTCATCATTTGTTCGAGTAATGCTCCGAGCTGTACTTCACCGAATGTTCCCCGCATTTTTACGTTGCTCAATACTTTTTTCAGTCCGCCGACGTCCTGTGCCAGGGATTTCATTTCTCCGAGTCCTTTTTGTACGTTCTCAAGCTGTGAACGGACGATTTCAAACGACTGGCCGATTCGTTCGTTCAGTGTCTTTTGCAGCTTTTCTTCTACCATCAGGCGCATATCGTCCAGGCGTTTCTCGGTAGATTTCATCAGTGCTTCCTGTTGGCGTGCCATCGTGTCGAATTTCTGGCGTTGCAACTCTCCGCTGGTCATCATGTTTTTATGCAGTACATCCTGGAGTTGCTGCATATTCTGGTTGAGCGTTTGCGTCATTTCCATGCGAAGTTCCCGGATGCTACGGTTCAGTTCTTCCCGGTTCTCCTGCATCTGTTGGCGCAAAGCTATCTGTAATTGTTCCGCTTGAGTTTGATTGTTGCCTTTGGTCAGTGATAATACTAGCAGGACTGTCACTAATACGGCAATTACAATAAGTAGAATCAGTTCCATCAATAAGTTAGAATTTCGTTTCCAGTTTCAGTAATCAGTATCATGTTTTCCCATTGGGCTGAGGGTAGTCCGTCGTCGGTGCAGACAGTCCATCCGTCGGCTTCGTCTATGAATACTTCATAGGTTCCCATGTTTATCATCGGCTCGATGGTAAAAGTCATGCCGGGTACGATCATCATTCCTGTGCCGCGGCGTCCGAAATGTTCTACATCCGGTTCTTCATGGAACTTCATCCCCACACCGTGTCCGCAAAGGTCACGGACAACGCTATATCCATTCTTTTCGGCATGTTCCTGAATCGCTGCGCCTACATCGCCCAGTTGTTTCCAGGGCTGTGCGGCAGCAATTCCTATTTCCATACATTCTTTGGTTACCCGAACCAGCTTTTGCATTTCGGGACTTACCTCGCCAATCATAAACATGCGGGACGCGTCGGAGAAATAGCCATTGTAAATCGTAGAAACATCTACATTGACAATGTCACCGCTTTTAAGGATTTCGTTTTTACTTGGTATCCCGTGACACACTACATCATTGATACTTGTACAAACGCTTTTGGGAAATCCTTCATAATTGAGCGGGGCGGGGATGGCTCCATGTCCGGTTGTGAAGTCGTAAACCATCACATCAATCTCTTCAGTAGACATCCCTTCACGAATATTCTCCGAGATATAATCCAACAATGCTGTATTGATTTTGGCACTTTCACGAATCCCTTCCAGTTGCTCGGGTGTACGAAGCACTTTGCGTGGAGGGAGTTTATAACCTTGCTTTCTGTATTTTTGTATTTTCTCTTCTACTGCTGCCGGATAATTAGAAGGGGTAAACCGGAATCCCTTGATAAAATTCTTCATTATTATAAGATGTTTTTTAATCGTGTTACAAAGGTACGAGAATTAATGGAAGATATGCTTTCTTACTTTCTAAAACTTTTCTGTCTTTACGGGAAGATGAGATATTATACAGATTTATTGTATCTACCATTCATATGAAACACTAACTTGAGGTATCCATTCCCATCTTTTTCGCAAGGCATTGTATTGATATTGCATGCCGGTTTTGATTTTCCAGTTTTTATTTATTTTCAGTACAACGTTGCCGCCTAGTTGGGTGGGCTCTACTTCGGAAGGGAGTCCCCGGTATTTTCGGGTATTAAGGTTTTGTGAGCCGTATATATTAAGAGACCATTTTTGTGAGAACTTATATTCAATAAGAGTTTGGATATGGAAGTGACTGGGGCTTTCTGCAAAGTTACTTTTGCTATGCAGGATGAGATTTCTATTTATTCTCATTAAAGAATAAGTCGGTAAAAAGGTAGAGGCAGACTTGTGGAGTATATTATAGGTATTAATGGATGGTTTTGAAAAGATGGTCGAATTTTTAATAGTTGGCAATGTCGGGTCAAAATCCATAAAGGACTTTTGGGGATATATATTCTGTTCTGTGTTTTCAATGAGCTTTCTGTTTATTTTGATTTCCTGTTCAGAGTTTAGTATTTGTTGTAATCTCAATGAGTCCTGCTTACTCCATTCTTGTCCTGCTACGGATAAAGGGAGTAATGACAGGCAGACAATCATCAACTGATATTTTCGGACATCCATACTGTGTGTGCTAGTAAAGTTTATTGTATGGACGGTGAAAAACAGGAAATGCTGCTTTGAATGATTTGCGAATAGGAATTATTTCACAAAATATGGGAATACTTTTCTTTTTTTTATTTGGACAGTTTTTGGGTTTTGAGGGTGGCTTTTTATTAAGTTGTTGCTTTGAATACCGGTTGTATCTTTTGAATCTCCGATTCAAAACCGAACCAGTAACCGTGCCCTTCTTCGTCAGTAGGAAGGAAGCATAAACGTAGATTCTCACGGTATGAACCGTATATAACTTCCCAACTTTCGGGAGGGACTTGCCGTTTGGTTCTTACTCTTTCGGCGGGGGCTTTCTTTAAGGACATTCCTGCTTCTATCCATGCGATGCTGACTTGCGTCAAGTAATCGGGGTATTGACTTTTACAAAAATCGTATAGAATCAATCCTCTTCTTTCTAAACTTAAAGGAGTGTCGATAACATCTGTTTGCACCAAATGGTTGAGGAATTCATGTAAGAAAGAAGGATTCTCCAAAATGAGTGTCCGGGTAATGCTTTGCCAGGTAGGAGTATTGTAGAATCCGTCTAAAAGGCGGGACAGATAATGTGCTGTCTGTAACTCATCTACGGATATTTCACGGGTTTGCAGTACTTCGTACGGTGGAAGCGGTGAGTATTGGATGCCTAATTCTTCTGCTCTTCTTCGCATTTCAGTGCCGGGAAGTAGCTTCAGAGATTCCAGTTGGATTTCTCCTGCACCATATTCTGCCAAGGTGTGGACATCTTCGAATATCTCGGATAAGTGATAGAGTGGGAGTCCGGCTATCAGGTCGGCATGCGTCTCCATGTTTTTTAGAGAGCAGAGATATTTTAATCCTTCAAGGGCATCGGATAACTTTCCGATGCGCCGGCTTTGTTGCAGGACAGACTCTTTTAAGCTCTGAATGCCGGCTTCCAGGTGCAATAAACCTTTAGGGAGAACGGATAATTCTTCTTTAAGTTCTTCGGAAAGGAGAGCAGGATGGATTTCAAGATGGAAACAGATGTCCGGATAGTTGCGGAACAGGTCGAGTAATTCTTTGGCACGCTTATTATTATAATTAAAGGTGCGGTCGAGCACACGTACATTTTTGATACCATGTTGATGAATATCGTTCAGGCGTTCACGGATAGCTTCCAGAGGAATGGTGCGGACAGGTTTTTCACCGCCACTGACACAAAAAGCGCAGGTGTTGAAACATCCGCGGGTCGTTTCAAGCTGTACAAAGGGCTTGCTCCAGTTGAAGAAACGGCTCTTTTCTGGTGAGATGAGTTGCGAGAAATTCATGACACGGGCTATGCCGTTGTCTTGATACTGGTTCGTCTCATCAATGTAGCAGAGTCCGGTTATGGATTTCCATGCTTCTTTTGAGTGATTCCACACTTTTAGCCATAAAGGGAATACTTCTTCGCCTTCTCCGCGGAACACTCCGCTTACAAATTTGTTCTTATATAAGAAAGCTGCGTTATCTCCTAAAAACTCGGGGCCGCCGAGTATGATACAGCAATGAGGTAATAATGCTTTTGCACGTGAAACGATGTGTAATAGTTGCTCGTGATTAAATAGCCAATTGGTGGCTGCAATGATATCCGGCTGGTGATGATAGATTTGATTGACAACGCTACCGGTATTTTCATTGATCGTGGCGGAGACTACACACCATTCAATAGTAGTATCGTCTGCTATTTGAGCATGGAGTGCAGGGAGTGCCAGTGAGGAGTGTGCATAGGAGCTATTTAAATCAAGCCAAAGGAGTTTCATGTGGAATTTTTTATATTATCGAGGGCAAAGGTACAAAAAACTTATGGCTTGGGGTGTATAGTAAAATAAAAACGCTAAATTTGTATTTATAAACGCAATAAACTGGAAGATTATGAAAATGGTTAAGAGATATGCAGGTATCTTAATGATGCTGACTTTATTGGTTGGCTTTACTTCGTGTGAGGACGATGAAGACTTAGAAGAGCAGATGTTTGGCAGGATATGGGCAGGAGATGTCGGCATGAGTGCTGTCAATGGAAGGTATATATATAGTGAGTTTACTTTTGACCCGGATGGCTTTGGGGAAGAATATCAATACTATCGTAATGGTGACCCATATGATCATTTTCGTTTTCAGTGGTATTGGGAGGATCGTTACAGTAATAACCTTGTTTTGGATTATGGTAGAAATGGAATCTCCTACATGGATGATGTGAACATACGTCGGGGATTAATGACTGGGATTTTTTATTTGACAGGAGATTCGGAAGGTTTTCCTTTTACATTGGAAATGCAATAGAAGATGAATATTTTAATATAAATAAAAAGCGGAAGTCTCTTTTTTAAAGAGTTCCGCTTTTATTTTTTATTTCTTCAAAAACAGCTTCTTGAAATCTGCCGGATAGGGTGTCTCAAACTCCATCAAGTCCCCCGTTACCGGATGATAAAAACAAAGCTTGAAAGCGTGAAGAGCCAATCGTCCGATAGGATTCGAATAGTTTTCTCCGCCATATCTTCCATCACCGACAATCGGATGACCTAAATCCTGCATATGCACACGAATCTGATTCTTGCGTCCTGTCTCCAAATCAAGTTCTACAAGAGAATACCCGTTTGCACGTTTGATGGTTCTATAATGTGTGATTGATTTTGAACCACCGTCATCATATTCGCTGGAGCTTACATACAAAGTCTTATCAGTCAACCAGGATACTACCGTATCATAGTCTTTCTCCATGCTTCCTTCCACTACTGCCACATATCTGCGGTCTGTCACTATTTCGTGCCAATTGTCACGCAGAACCCGCTGGGTCTTTTCGTCTTTGGCAAACATCATCAAGCCGGAAGTGTCCCTGTCCAGGCGGTGAACGATGAATACGCGAAACTGACGTCCTGAACGCTGTACATATTCATTGAGTATTGTATAAGCAGTACGCTCTTTCTGGCGCTCCGTATTGACGGATAAAAGTCCTTGCATCTTTTCGACAACAATGATATAAGCGTCTTCATATATAATTTTCAGCAATCTATTATTAAATTCTTTCTTTCCCTTTTGCTTGCTGATTTGCACTTTCATTCCCGGTTGAAGAGGGAAGTTGAATTGTGTAGTGATCACATTGTCAACAAATACCACCCGCTTGCTTAACAAAGATTTCAGCTTTGTGCGGCTTGCGTCCGGCATTTTGGAAGCGAGGAAATCCATGAGTTCCATCGGTTCCCTGACTGCATAGTTCGTATATTGGGCACGTGCTCTTTCAGCAGGTGTCTTTCTAGGTCTTTTTTCCATTTTTTTCTTTTATCGAAGTTCTAGTAATACTACATTCTCCACATGATGAGTGTGAGGGAACATATCAACCGGCTGCACAGCTTTCACCTTGTATTTACCATCCAGTAACTGCAAATCGCGTGCCTGAGTAGCAGGATTACAACTTACATAAACAATCCGTTTGGGTTCGGCAAACAAAATGACGTCAACCACATCTTGATGCATACCTGCACGAGGGGGATCTGTAATGATAACGTCCGGGCGTCCATGCTGATTGATGAAGTCCTGAGTCAACATATCCTTCATGTCGCCGGCATAGAACAAGGTATTCTTAATATCATTGATTTCTGCATTTACCTTTGCGTCTTCAATAGCTTCCGGCACATATTCGATACCGATCACCTGGCGTGCCTGTCGTGAAACGAAGTTGGCAATCGTGCCTGTTCCGGTATAAAGGTCGTACACCAGTTCATTTCCGGTCAGTCCGGCAAAGTCACGGGCTATCTTATATAGATTATATGCCTGTTCCGAATTGGTCTGATAGAATGATTTCGGACCTACCTTGAAACGCAGGCCTTCCATCTCCTCAAAGATATGATCTTTACCTTTAAATACGTGCACATCCAAATCATTGATGGTGTCGTTACACTTATTATTAATAATGTATAGCAAAGATGTAATTTCCGGGAAAGAATCAGCGACAAACTGAAGCAGTTTCTTGAATAGGGCCATTTCGTGCTCTTCCGTAATCTTGCAAATCACGATTACCATCAATTCGCCCGTTGAAGAAGTGCGGACAATCATATTCCGCAGCATACCTTCTTGTGTACGCAGATTGATGAATGAATAATCATGTTCGTAAGCATAATCGCGTATCGCATTCCGGATACGGTTGGATATATCGTCCTGCAACCAACATTTCTCGATAGCCAGTACCTTGTCGAACGCTCCCGGAATATGGAAACCTACCGCATTCATCTGGTCATACTTCACATCCTGGCGCACTTCTTCGTTTGTCAGCCAACGTTTGTTGGAAAAAGTGAACTCCAGTTTGTTTCTGTACCACTCCGTTTTAGCTGAACCGAGAATAGGAGAAATCTCAGGAAGCTCGATTTTCCCGATACGTCTCAGGTTATCTTCCACTTGCTTCTGTTTGTATCTGATTTGCTCCGCGTAGGGAAGTACTTGCCATTTGCAGCCGCCGCATACACCATAGTGCTGGCAGAAAGGAACGGCGCGATTGGGCGATAGTTCATGAAACTTCACCGCTTCTGCTTCGGCATATTTATTCTTTTTACGCTTGATCTGAAGGTCTACGACGTCACCCGGCACTACGTAGGGGACAAAAATTACCAGGTCGTTTACTTTTGCGATGGCTTTTCCTTCGGCAGCCACATCCATGATTGTTACCTTCTCCAATAAGGGAAGCTCTTTTTTCTTTCTTGCCACTTTTACACCAGTCTAATAATTACTCTGCAAAAATAGGTATTTTTTTTGGAAAACTTTCGTGTCTGTAGAAATATTCCAGATTGTAATGTCGAAATTGCATTTTGATAGAAAGTTTTTTCGCAAAAAGTTTTCTGATTTGCGAAATATCCTTAGATTTGCGAACAGAAGATAATCATAATGTAACTTTAAACACAGTATTATGGATAAAAAAAGAGTTTATACCTTTGGTAATGGTCAGGCAGAAGGAAAGGCTGACATGAAGAATTTGCTAGGTGGTAAAGGTGCCAATCTTGCAGAAATGAATTTAATCGGAATTCCAGTCCCTCCCGGATTCACAATAACTACAGATGTTTGTACGGAATACAACACGTTAGGGCGTGACAAAGTGGTTGAGTTGCTCAAAGATGATGTCGTGAAAGCCATTTCTAATGTAGAAGGCTTGATGAAATTAAAATTTGGTGACATTGAAAACCCTTTGTTGGTGTCTGTACGTTCCGGTGCCCGCGCGTCTATGCCGGGTATGATGGATACTATCCTGAATCTGGGTCTGAATGACGAAGTGGTGGAAGGTATTATCCGCAAGACTAGTAACGCACGTTTTGCATGGGATTCTTACCGTCGTTTTGTACAGATGTACGGTGACGTGGTTTTGGGAATGAAACCTACTAATAAGGAAGATATTGACCCGTTCGAAGCAATCATCGAAGAGGTGAAAGAAGCGAAAGGTGTGAAACTCGACAACGAGCTGGAAGTGGAAGACCTGAAAGAACTCGTGAAGAAATTTAAGGCTGCCGTAAAAGAACAGACAGGAAAAGATTTCCCGACTTGTGCATACGAACAGCTTTGGGGTGCCATCTGCGCAGTATTCGATTCATGGATGAATGAACGTGCTATCCTTTACCGTAAGATGGAAAGTATTCCTGACGAATGGGGAACAGCCGTAAACGTTCAGGCAATGGTATTCGGTAATATGGGTGAGACATCGGCAACCGGTGTTTGTTTCTCACGTGACGCCGGTACGGGTGAAGACCTTTTCAATGGTGAATACCTGATTAACGCGCAAGGTGAAGACGTAGTAGCCGGTATCCGTACTCCGCAGCAGATTACTAAGATCGGTTCTCAACGCTGGGCTCAACTGGCCGGAGTAAGCGAAGAAGAACGCGCAGAAAAATATCCTTCTATGGAAGAAGCTATGCCGGAAATCTACAAAGAGCTGGATGAGCTTCAGACTAAACTGGAAAATCATTATAAAGATATGCAGGACATGGAGTTCACCGTACAAGAAGGTAAACTCTGGTTCCTTCAGACACGTAACGGTAAGCGTACAGGTGCTGCCATGGTGAAGATTGCTATGGATTTGCTTCGTCAGGGTATGATTGATGAAAAGACAGCTTTGCTGCGTGTTGAGCCGAATAAGCTGGACGAATTGCTTCATCCTGTATTTGATAAGGATGCTTTAAAGAAAGCTAAAGTCCTGACTCGCGGTCTTCCGGCTTCTCCGGGTGCTGCAACCGGTCAGATTGTATTCTTCGCCGACGACGCTGCCGAATGGCATGCTGCCGGAAAGCGTGTAGTGATGGTCCGTATCGAAACTTCTCCTGAAGACTTGGCAGGTATGGCAGTTGCCGAAGGTATCCTGACAGCTCGTGGCGGTATGACTTCTCACGCTGCTGTGGTGGCCCGTGGTATGGGTAAATGCTGTGTGTCGGGTGCAGGCGCATTGAATATTGATTATAAGGCACGTACGGTGGAAATTGACGGTGTGGTGCTGAAAGAAGGCGATTACATCTCTCTGAACGGAAGTACGGGTGTAGTATATAATGGTAAGGTAGAGACGAAAGCTGCCGAGCTTTCCGGTGACTTTGCCGAATTGATGACATTGGCTGATAAATATACCCGTCTGCAAGTGCGTACCAATGCGGATACTCCGCACGATGCGGAAGTGGCCCGTAATTTCGGTGCGGTGGGTATCGGTCTTTGCCGTACGGAACATATGTTCTTCGAAGGTGAGAAGATTAAGGCTATGCGTGAAATGATTTTGGCGGAAGATGCCGAAGGGCGTCGCAAGGCATTGGCTAAGATTCTTCCGTACCAACAGGCGGACTTCAAGGGTATCTTCAAGGCAATGGCAGGTTGTCCGGTGACTGTACGTCTACTCGATCCTCCTTTGCATGAGTTCGTTCCCCACGATTTGAAGGGACAGCAGGAGATGGCAGATACAATGGGCGTAAGTTTGCAGTATATCCAGCAACGTGTAGAATCATTGTGTGAACACAACCCGATGTTGGGTCACCGTGGTTGCCGTTTGGGAAATACATATCCTGAAATTACTCAGATGCAGACACGTGCTATCTTGGGTGCTGCATTGGAATTGAAGAAAGAAGGAGTGGAGACACATCCGGAAATCATGGTTCCGTTGACCGGTATCTTGTATGAATTCAAGGAACAGGAAAACGTGATTCGCACAGAAGCTGCGAAGTTGTTCGAAGAGTTGGGAGACAGCATCGACTTCAAAGTAGGTACAATGATTGAAATCCCGCGCGCAGCTTTGACAGCCGACCGCATTGCTTCTTCTGCTGAATTCTTCTCATTCGGTACAAATGACTTGACGCAGATGACCTTCGGTTATTCTCGTGATGATATTGCTTCCTTCCTTCCTGTTTATCTGGAAAAGAAGATTTTGAAAGTAGACCCGTTCCAGGTGCTCGACCAGAATGGTGTGGGACAACTGGTACGTATGGCAACAGAAAAAGGCCGTGCTATCCGCCCGGATTTGAAATGCGGTATTTGTGGTGAACATGGTGGTGAACCTTCTTCAGTGAAGTTCTGCCACAGAGTGGGATTAAACTACGTTAGTTGTTCTCCATTCCGCGTGCCTATCGCAAGATTGGCGGCGGCTCAGGCAGCTATTGAGGGATAGTTGAATACACTGGTTAGGTACTTGACTATCTGATAAATAGGCTGTAAATACTTGTGAAAGTATTTGCAGTCTATTTTATTTTGTACAAACCGAAAATTGTGTATTTTATAAAAAACTAACTAAAAAGTTGTTTTAACGAAAAAAGGGTTATACTTTTGCACCCCGGAAACGGATCTAAATGGGGTCTAATGGTATAATTAAAAAAAACAAGAAGATGAAAAAGAGTTTATTATTGGTAGTTATCATGTTGGTGGCTATCGCTGTAAAAGCACAGGACATTTACGTAGGCGGATCTTTGAACGTTTGGCGTAACAGCACGGACAACACTACATCATTTAAAGTGGCTCCGGAAATCGGATATAACTTTAATAAAACATGGGCATTGGGTGCTGAGTTGAATTATTCACATGAATATGATGAAGGCGTAACTGCCAATGCAGTATTTGTAGCTCCGTATGTTCGTTGGTCTTATTATCAGAACAGTGCTGTTCGTCTGTTTATGGACGGAACTGCTGCTCTCGGCTTTGTGAAAATCAAAGATGGTGATACCAGCAAAGCAGGACAGATCGGTATCAGACCGGGTATTGCCGTGAAACTGAACAAGCATTTCTCTTTCGTTGCCAAGTATGGTTTCTTGGGCTATCGTAGAAACATAAATACTTCCGGAGATTCTTTCGGTCTTAAACTGAGTAGCGAAGACTTGTCATTTGGATTCCACTACGAATTCTGATAAGAAAGACCGAACAAAAAATAGGAAAGGGAGTTCTCTAAAATAGGGAATTCCCTTTCTTTATGTATAAACTCTATAATTTACGCATTTGTTAACGAAAAAGTTGTTTAATACGAATTACAATTATACATTTGTATTGTTAAACAATAAGGAAAATAAAATCCTTGAGTATTAATTTAAAACTTTAAAATTATGAAGAAGAGTGTTTTATTTGTATTATTTGCGCTGATTTCAGTAGCAGGTTTTTCTCAGATTACAGGTTGGAATGCCAAGGTTGGTATGAACTTTAGTAATTATACAGGTGATCTTGATTTGAATGCAAAAGTTGGTTTCAAACTTGGTGGCGGTTTTGAATATGCTTTTGATGACACATGGTCATTGCAACCTTCTCTATTTCTGACTGGTAAAGGTGCTAAGAAAGATGAAGTTACAATCAATGCTTATTATCTGGAATTACCAGTAATGGCGGCGGCTCGTTTCAATGTAGCTGATAATACGAATCTTGTGGTTAATGCAGGGCCTTATTTTTCATGTGGTGTTGCTGGAAAAACGAAAGCTGATATGGGTAATGTGGAATATAAGGAAGATACTTTCGGTGATGATGGAATTAAGCGTTTTGATGCAGGTCTTGGTGTTGGAGTAGCATTGGAATTCGGCAGAATTATTGCAGGCTTGGATGGCCAATTCGGTTTGGTAGATGTACAAAAAGTTGGCAATCCTAAAAACATGAACTTCTCTATCATTGTAGGATACAAGTTCTGATAACAGAACAGGATATAAAGAAAAGGAAAGCCGTTGCAGAAGATGATTCGCAACGGCTTTTCTTATATTATTGAAGGTACACTATCAATTTTGATAAACTTCTTTCTTTAATCCGACAATTTCTTCAACTTCTTGAAATGCTCGATCACCGCCAGATAATTCTGATCCGAGCAAGCATCAAACCTGTTCCAAAGGTCACCCAGTATGACAGCTCCCCCAAAACCGAAATCTTTAATTTCCAGCAGATTGTCTTCATTGATACCCCCCAATGCCATCACTTTGGAATCAATGATTTTAGCCTTTTGGGCTTCACGCAATTCTTCGGCAGTATATGTAGAATAATAATTCACTTTAGAGATACTGTCATAGACAGGGCTCATGAAAACATAATCATAGAAATGCTTTCTATTTTTTACTTCTTCGACGGAGTGGCAAGAACAACTGACGTGCCCCGCATAGTCGTGAGGCTCTTTCGGATTTCGCGCATTCAAGTGAATCCCCATCAGGTTGAATTCCTCCTTCAGATAAAAATGCTCGTGCGTGACAATGCGTCGGTGATATTTTTCCGGGATAAGAGTCAGTAATCGTTCTGAATACATGGCCGGAGTTTCCGGTTTTCTAAGATGTAGGATATCCAGGCCCTCTTCGAAAAGAGCAGTAATAATCTTATCTTCTTCAACGAAGAAAGTGGGTGTGGTGACTACAATTAATTTCATTTCCTTTGTTAACTTGGATTGTTTAGCAAAGTTAGTGATTAACTATATCAGAAACCAACGTTTATAGTGAAAATTTGTTAGATTGCAATGTACGCAAGTCAATAGTCCATAGTTCACCTGCCAAAACATCGCCAAATCCACCAATAACTTTCAGAACTTCCGTAGCTTCAATGCTTCCTACAACGGCGGGAGTAATTCCCATCACACCCTTCGGTGGCGGTGGTATCCGCTTCATTTCTTCTTCGTCAGGATAGAGATCACGGTAATTTTTCTTCCGTTTTCCAAAATTGAATACCGAAACTTGTCCTTCAAAACCGCAGATAGCACCGTATATATACGGCTTTCCCTGTTCGATGCAAATATCATTAATCAGATAGCGTGTGGCGAAGTTATCGCAACCATCTGCGACCATATCGTATTCCCTGATAATATCACGAGCATTATCCTCGGTCAACCGGGTGGAGTAGGGCTGTACCTTGATTTCACTGTTAAGGGCGGATAGTCGCTCCGCCGCACATATTGCCTTGGACTTACCCAGTTCTTTCTCGGAATAGAGCACTTGCCGTTGCAGATTGCTGATGCTTACCACATCGTCATCCACCAACCCGATACAGCCTACACCAGCACCCGCCAGATAGAGGGCGATGGGAGAGCCTAACCCTCCCACGCCTACTATGAGAACTTTGGCATCCAACAGTTTCTTCTGACCTTCTTCTCCTATTTCGGGAAGAATCGTTTGTCTGTCGTACCGCATCCGTTTATCTTTTAAAATCGAAAGACTGATCCCAATCCTTCCAAATCGGTTCACGTCCTAACTTTCTCAAATCACGTTCAACCTCCACCGCTTTCCGTTCATCGCTGACATGAAATTGTTCCAGTGTCTGTGGATAACTGTAATATCCTCCCGGTTCTGTTTTACTTTCCGCACTCATGGTCGTTACACCCAGTGTAGCCATGTTATTCCGGATTTCAGCACTTTCACGGGTAGAATAAGAGATGTCCACATCATGGTCGAAGATACGCATGGCGAATGTCAGTTGAGCCAGTTCCCGGTCGTTCATGATTACGTTCGGTTGGAAACCGCCATTCTCCGACGGGCGCATACGCGGGAAGTTGACGCTGTATTTTGTTTTCCAGTAATGCTTTTGCAGATAACGCAGATGATAAGCCATCATGGTGACATCTGTCCGCCATTCTTCCAGTCCGATCAGGACACCCATGCCAATCTTGTGCACGCCTGCCTGTCCCATGCGGTCGAACCCATCCACACGCCATTCGAATTTTGACTTCATGCCTCTTGGATGATACGTCTTGTAGTTTGACTTATTATAAGTCTCCTGAAAACAAATTACTCCGTTCAGTCCATGCTCCGTCAGTTCCTTATATTCTTCCGCTTTAAGCGGCATCACCTCGATTTGCAGATTACTGAAATAAGGCTTTGCCAAATCCAGTGCACGGGCGATGTACGGAACTCCGGCTACCGCAGGATTCTCACCCGTCACGAGCAGAAGATTCTCAAAAGGAGCCAGCCGTTTGATAGCCTTGTATTCATTGATTATCTCTTCCTCGGTCAGTATCGTTCTTTTCATCGGGTTACTGATATGAAAACCGCAATAGACACAGGAATTGGTACATGAATTAGTCAGGTAGAGCGGCACAAACATAGAGATGGTCTTGCCAAACCGCTCCATTGTATATTTTTGGCTAAGGCGTGCCATCACTTCAAGGTAAGGAGTGGCGGCAGGCGAAATCAGCGCCATAAAGTCGTTGACGTCCAAATGTTCTTTCTTGCCTAATGCACGGCGTACATCAGCATCAGTTTTGGAATAGATGGCTTTTGTCGTCTCTTCCCAGGATATTTTTTCTAATTCGTCAGAGAACATTTTTATTAGTGATTAGTTTTTTAGTGATTAATGGTTGCTGTGAGTGATTAGTGATGTCCTTTTGCGGGTTAATCACTAATCACTATTCCGTTCATCGTTTCTTTAAGTCACGTGATAATCGCATCGCACAGAAGTTAGGGCCGCACATCGTACAATATTCTCCGTCGATATGGTGTCCTGCACGGAAATAAGTCTGTGCCCGTTCCGGGTCGAGTGACAAGTCGAACTGGTCTTTCCAACGGAATTCATAACGCGCTTTGCTCAATGCGTTGTCACGTACCTGTGCACCCGGATGCCCTTTGGCAAGGTCGGCGGCATGAGCAGCTATCTTGTAGGTGATAACTCCTACACGGACATCCTCTTTGTCCGGCAGGGCAAGATGTTCCTTCGGAGTCACATAACAAAGCATTGCCGTACCCAGCCATCCGATTTGTGCGGCACCGATAGCGGAAGTGATATGGTCGTATCCCGGAGCAATATCCGTCACCAACGGGCCGAGCGTGTAGAACGGCGCATCGTGGCATTTCTCAATCTGACGTTCCATATTCTCTTTAATCTTGTGCATCGGAACATGGCCGGGGCCTTCGATAAATGCCTGGACATTCTTCTCCCAGGCACGGAGCACGAGTTCTCCCATCGTATCCAGTTCTGCA
The DNA here is from genome assembly GCF_040918965.1 of Bacteroides sp. RTP21281st1_H5_RTP21281_210402. Lineage (NCBI taxonomy): Bacteria > Pseudomonadati > Bacteroidota > Bacteroidia > Bacteroidales > Bacteroidaceae > Bacteroides > Bacteroides sp. RTP21281st1_H5_RTP21281_210402. The sequence continues at coordinate 299,727 of NZ_JBCOWR010000004.1, forward strand.
AACTGAGCTTCATCGTTGGCATCGTAGATAGAACCCGGACGAAGTCCGTCTCCCAGAGACACCGCTACATCATACTCTGCCAGGATATCGCAAATATCATCGAAGTGATCGTACAAGAAACTCTCCTGGTCATGCACCAGGCACCATTTACTCATAATACTTCCCCCGCGACTGACAATACCACACAGGCGATTATCGGCAAGGTGTACATTATGGCGGCGGATACCCGCATGAATCGTAAAGTAATCCACTCCCTGCTCGCATTGTTCAATCAAAGTGTCCCGGTAGATTTCCCATGTCAGGTCTTCCACCACGCCGTTTACTTTTTCGAGCGCCTGATAGATAGGAACCGTGCCGACCGGAACGGGGCAATTGCGGATAATCCACTCGCGTGTTTCATGGATATTTTCTCCCGTAGAGAGATCCATCAACGTATCACCGCCCCATTTGCAACTCCACAATGCTTTTTCCACTTCTTCGTCAATGCTCGAAGTAGTAGCGGAGTTTCCGATATTCGTATTGATTTTCACTAGAAAGTTGCGTCCGATAATCATCGGTTCAGCTTCCGGGTGATTGATATTGGCAGGCAGTACGGCACGTCCTTCCGCAATCTCCTTGCGGACAAACTCGGGAGTGATATGGCTTTTTATTCCCAATTCCTCACAGTTCATATTCTCACGGATAGCCACATACTCCATCTCGGGAGTGATGATTCCTCTTTTGGCATATGCCATTTGGGTGATAGCTTCCCCTTTTTTTGCACGATAAGGCAGGGCGATATGTTCAAAACGCAGGTGGTCGAGACTCTTGTCATCCCGTCTCATGCGTCCGTATTCGGATGTAATTTCGGGAAGTTGTTCCACATCACCGCGACTTACAATCCATTCTTCACGCATTCGCGGTAACCCTTTTTTAAGGTCGATACTCATATCCGTGTCGCTGAACGGGCCGCTGGTATCATATATATATACTTCGGGATTCGGTGTCGCAATCTTTTCTTCACCTTCAAAACTGACGCTGGGCACTTGCTCCACTTTCCGCATGGCTACACGGATATCCGGATAAAGTTTGCCGGGCAAATATACTTTTTGGGAGCGGGGAAATTTTATTCTTTGTTCCATAATTGTTCTTTTAGTAGTCAGCTACTCATTCATATTATTTATCCAGGAAAGCAGTCAGAGGTGAGCTTGCTTCAGCTATAAAATTGTCCGCTTGCAGTCCTAATCCCGCTTCGTAAGCCCGCCGTCCGGCTTCGGTAGCAGCTTTGAAAGCCTTTGCCATCTCTACCGGGTTTCCGGCAACGGCGATTGCCGTATTTACCAATACGGCAGAAGCACCCAGTTCCATGGCTTCGGCAGCATGGCTTGGCGCGCCGATACCGGCATCAACAACAACGGGGACACCTGCCTGCTCGATAATAATTTGTAGGAATTCTTTGGTTTGCAATCCCTTATTCGTGCCAATCGGAGCACCGAGAGGCATAACGGTAGCCGCGCCGGCTTCTTCCAACCGTTTGCAAAGTACAGGGTCTGCCTGGCAATAAGGCAATACGATAAAGCCCAGTTTTACCAACTCTTCCGTAGCCTTCAGTGTTTCGATAGAGTCGGGGAGCAGATAACGGGGATCGGGATGAATTTCCAGTTTCAGCCAGTTCGTACCGAACGCTTCACGCGCCATCTGTGCGGCAAAAACAGCTTCTTCCGCATCACGTACACCGGAAGTATTGGGCAATAACTGGATATTCGGATGGATAATATGTTTCAGCATGTCGTCCTCTTTATTGTCCATGTCGATACGTTTCATGGCAACCGTCACCATTTCTGTGCCTGAAGCCAGAATGGACTGTTCCATTACTTCATTGGAATTGAATTTTCCTGTTCCAAGGAAAAGGCGTGAGTCAAACTCACGTCCCGCAATTACTAACTTTTCCATGTCTATGTATTTTAGTTGATTATTCAAATTTTGGACAGAAGAACAAAAGAACATAAAGAGCTGCGCTTAGATAGTTATTTTGCTGTTATTGAACTACTGTTTTATTTTATGTTCTTTTGTTCTTCTGTCTGAATTAAATTTTCATTTATCATCTGACAAATTATTAATCACTTTCAATGATTCTACGTGTTTCCTCTACCGGATTTTCCGCCCGGAGAATCGTGCCGGACATGGCAATCCCGTTGACTCCTGTGCGGAGAATATCAGGAATATCCTCGTTGGTGATTCCACCGATAGCCACTACGGGCAGTCCGATATTCGCTTCCTTCATTTGGGAAAGGATGGACGAATATCCTTCCAAGCCCAGTATAGGGCTTAGATTCTTTTTGGTAGTGGTGAACCGGAAAGGCCCGATGCCGAGATAGTCGGCTCCGGCGCGATAATGCTGTACGACATCTTCAAATGTGTTTGCCGTGCCGCCGATGATAAAGGCTTCTCCGAGTGTCTGCCGTGCCTGGTCGATAGGCATATCCTTTTTACCCAGGTGCACACCGTCCACTTCCAGCTTTTTGGCCAGTTCGACGTGGTCGTCAAGGATGAGGATAGCTTCGTACTCTTTACAAAGCGGTTTCAGTTGCAGCGCCACCGATTCCACTTCCTCGGGAGGAGCATCCTTCATGCGTAGTTGAATCCATTTGCACCCGCCTTCGAGTGCCATACGTGCCGATTCGAGGTATGAATACCGTTCGGTCTGATGCGTGATAAATTGTAGGCTGACCATCACTTTATCCTCCGCAAGCTGCCTTGATAATTACCAGACTGTCATTCTCATGCAGCATGAAACGCTCCCATTCAGTGCGGGGAATCATTTTGTTGTTCACGGCGATAGCGATACCCTGAACCGGAAGTTCGAGTTGTGCTGTCAGTTGTGTAAGGGTAGAGTCAGGAATAATTTCCACCTCTTTGTTGTTCACTTGTACTTTCATTGTCCTATCAGAATAAATAAGTTGAAAGTAAATACAAAGAGCGTGCTTTTATGGAAAGGCGATAAGAAGAAACACAATCCCTACGTCAGTACTAACTGCATCAGGTTCCTAGGGTATAATCTCAGCCCCTCATGGGGCACCCCTTTGTCTTTACGGGGGCAAAGTAAGCGAAAAAGAAACAGAAAAACACTAAATCAGTAGTTTTTTTTCATTATTGTCGTAAAAAAAGGCCGCTGTGATTTTCACAACGACCTTTTCATTAGTATAGTTTAGTCAGTAAGTCCGGTTACATTCTTTTTTCAACCACATCCCAGTCGATGATGTTCCACAGGGCGTTTACGTGGTCGGCACGGCGGTTTTGGTAATCCAGATAATAGGAGTGTTCCCACACATCGAATCCGAGAAGCGGTTTCAATCCGGCACGTACAGGGTTGCTTCCGTTTCCTTCTTTAGTGATGTGCAGTTTGCCGTCTTTGTCAACGGACAACCAAGCCCATCCCGAACCGAACAATCCTACTGCTGCTGCGTTGAATTCTTTCTTGAAGTTTTCAAAGCTGCCGAAGTCACGTTTGATGGCTTCTCCCAGTTTGCCTGCCGGTTCCTTCTTCGCAGGTTTCGGGGCAAATTGCAGGAAATACAGATTGTGGTTCAATACTTGTCCGGCGTTATTGAATATAGCTCCGTCCGGTGCTGCGGCAACGATTTCTTCCACCGTTTTACCTTCATATTCTGTTCCCGGTACGAGGCTGTTCAGATTATTTACATACGTTTGTAGATGTTTTCCGTAATGGAAATCTATCGTTTGCTGACTGATTACAGGTTCCAACGCATTGTTTGCGTAAGGAAGTTTAGGCATTTCGTAAGTCATGGTCATCATAATTAAAGACATTAATATAGTATTCATAATGTTACAAGTTTTAATTGGCTTGTTATACTATAATAACAGAAGCCTTCCGCAAAATGTTCACAGTATCTTGTTTTATTTATAAATATACTGTATCCGTTCCACTTCTTTCGGGTTGTCCCGGTTCGTGCGGCAAATCCATTGTCCCGTATTGTCATATTCATAGTAAGAATTTCCATCAATCCGGTTACCGTATTTATCGTACAAGCAAGTCAGGCAGCCGGACGTTTTCTGGTTGTTGCCCATAATCCGCTGGTAGACAATCTGCGTCAGGTAACCGTATTTGTCATATTCATAAGCATCTTTCTGTGAAATAATCTGGTCGGACGAGTTGGCGAACAGTAAGTTCTGATGTTGTGAGGCAATCAATCTGCCTTTGTCATCATATTTGTTTGCGGTGTAGCCTTGGAGCTCTCCGTTCTTATTATACTCTTTGGCTTCGGTCAATAAGCCCTGCTTATCATAAGTACTTATGATGAGTCTGCCATCCGCATATCTTAGAGAATCGCTCTCGATGCTTCCATCGGCACCGATACGGCGTGTTCGCCGGTAAACGTCCGTCTTGGTCTTCGGGTTCGTCTGTACTTCAAAGATGCAGTGACCTTGCGGGTCGTACAGCCTGTTTGTCTGCATTTCATTGCTTGCCTGCCCGTTTTTCATGGTCAATGATAACGTGGAGATGAGTTGTCCCTTATCGTCATATGAATAAGTGGTAGAGATATTCCCCGTACTGTCGTTTTCGGCAGACTTTATCAGTCGTCCCGCATTATAATATTTCACGGAAGTGGGAGTGGAGATGATTGTTTGCAAGATAAACGGTGTCCGTAACGCATTGGCCTGGTCACGAAACTCCTTGTATTTGTGCGTACAAAGAAATTCCTGCAACAGACTCAAAGATTCAGAACTGACTATCGCCGGCTTTAAAAGCTCGAAATCCGCTTTCTCACTAAGATATTCCAAATCATTCAGATGCGTACGCGCCGCGGTATCCAGATAAGGTGTGCGCTTGTAGTCGTCGATGATTTGCCGGATAGCCGTTGCATTTCCCCCTTCCCGTAAGCTGTCAATGCTATGGAACAGGTAATTGTCGTATAACGCTTGCACTTCACCCAGGAACGGGCGGGTATCCTTATCCGTGAAGAATTTTTGCATGGCGGGATTATCAAAGAAAGCTTTGAAATTCTCCGGTGTCGGATTACTCTTCACAATCTGATAAAGCCGTTTGTTTTCGGCGGCATTGACTTGGGAGATGAATTTTCCGTTCGGATACTCGGTCATGTACGTCTGATAAGTGCCGGATGCAGGTGTTTTCAGCATACCTTCCAGTAGTGACATTTCGCGGATATCCCGTAACTTCTGTATCAGTGCGGAATCTGCGGGATAACCGCTTGAACGGATACTGTCCATCAGTGTCCGGCTGAAAGGAATCTGATCTTTCGAAGCCTCTAAAATATAGACGATAGATTGCTCCGCCTTGTCCTGCACGTTGGAAAGCTGTATCTTCTCCTCGTCGCAGATGTTGGGAAAATAGGCTTTGGCGGCTTTCTCGTAGCATCCGAAATAGTCGGTGGCGGCCTGTTCGCTCTGTTTGTTCCACAGGTCGTTGAGGACATCTAGTAAAGCCAGTTCCTCGGCATAATATGCCTGCGTTTCATCGTCTACCTTTTCGCGGTTCTTCTGCCATTTGTCAGCGTCGTTGTCATTCAGATACCTGAGCAGTTTTTCCAACCGGCTCTGTTTCTGTGCCATAGCCTGTGGAATGCAGGCGACCAGGCACAAACCTAAAATAATTGATAAAAATATACCTCTTTTCATTGCTTTTGGGGGTTAGGTTAAAATAGTTAGTGATGAAAAATCATAAAAATACCTTCATTCTCGAATGAATGTTATACTTTTGTATTGAGAACAAAATTGAACGCCGAGGGTTTGTTAAAAAACCTCATTGTTTTTATAATGCTGTTATGAGTACCAATTATATAGAGGAATTGAATGAGAGTCAGTGTGCAGCAGTGACTTATAATGACGGGCCTTCACTGGTGATAGCCGGTGCGGGTTCGGGGAAGACGCGCGTATTGACTTATAAAATCGCCTATTTGCTGGAGAACGGTTACAATCCGTGGAACATCCTCGCGCTGACCTTTACCAATAAGGCAGCCCGTGAGATGAAAGAGCGTATTGCCCGCCAGGTAGGTATGGAGCGGGCACGTTATTTGTGGATGGGGACTTTCCATTCCATATTCTCCCGTATTCTTCGTGCCGAAGCGCAACATATCGGATTTACCTCCCAGTTTACCATTTATGATACGGCGGACAGTAAAAGCCTGCTCCGTTCCATCATCAAAGAGATGGGGCTTGACGAAAAGACCTATAAACCGGGTATCGTACAATCCCGCATTTCCAATGCCAAGAATCATCTGGTCACTCCTACGGGATATGCTGCCAATAAGGAAGCGTACGAAGGCGATATGGCAGCCAAAATGCCCGCTATTCGTGACATCTATACCCGTTATTGGGAAAGATGCCGCCAGGCGGGAGCTATGGATTTTGACGACCTGCTGGTATATACCTACATTCTGTTCCGTGATTTTCCGGATGTGCTCGCACGTTATCGGGAACAGTTCCGTTATGTGCTCGTAGACGAGTATCAGGATACCAATTACGCCCAACATAGCATTGTCCTGCAACTCACTAAAGAGAACCAGCGTGTCTGTGTCGTAGGGGATGACGCACAAAGCATCTATTCTTTCCGTGGAGCGGATATTGACAATATTCTCTATTTTACGAAAATCTATCCTGACACGAAAGTCTTTAAATTGGAACAGAATTACCGTTCCACACAGACTATTGTCTGTGCTGCCAACAGCCTGATTGAGAAGAATGAGCGTCAGATACGGAAAGCTGTATTCTCCGAGAAGGAGAAAGGAGAAGCTATCGGCGTATTTCAGGCATACAGTGATGTGGAAGAAGGTGATATTGTGGCTAATAAGATAGCCGAATTGCGCCGGGAGCATGACTACGGCTATGCTGATTTTGCCATCCTGTATCGTACGAATGCGCAAAGCCGTATTTTTGAAGAAGCTCTTCGGAAACGGACAATGCCTTATAAGATTTACGGCGGACTCTCTTTCTATCAGCGAAAAGAGATAAAAGACGTCATCGCTTATTTCCGGTTGGTGGTGAATCCGAATGATGAAGAAGCATTCAAGCGTATCATCAATTATCCTGCCCGTGGTATCGGAGATACGACTGTCGGCAAAATAATATCGGCAGCTACCGATAATGGAGTCAGCCTGTGGGCAGCACTCTGCGAACCGTTAAGCTACGGACTGAATATCAACAAAGGGACGCATACCAAACTTCAGGGTTTCCGTGAACTGATAGAAGGTTTTATTACCGACCAGGCGGATAAGAACGCTTACGAGATAGGAACAGATATTATCCGGCAGTCCGGCATTATCAATGATGTTTGTCAGGACACTTCTCCGGAGAATTTGAGTCGCAAGGAAAACATAGAAGAACTGGTGAATGGTATGAACGACTTCTGTGCTTTGCGGCAGGAAGAAGGTAATCCGAATATTTCCCTTACCGATTTCCTTTCGGAGATTGCCCTGCTTACCGACCAGGACTCCGACAAAGCGGATGATGGAGAGAAGATTACGTTGATGACCGTCCATTCCGCCAAGGGATTGGAATTTAAAAACGTGTTTGTGGTCGGATTGGAAGAAAACTTGTTCCCTAGCGGTATGGTAGGCGATTCACCCCGGGCATTGGAAGAAGAGCGGCGTTTGTTCTATGTAGCCATTACCCGTGCCGAAGAACATTGTTATCTGTCGTTTGCCAAAACCCGTTTCCGTTACGGAAAGATGGAATTTGGAAGTCCCAGCCGTTTCTTGCGGGATATTGATATTAATTTCTTGCGGATGCCGCATGAATCGGGAGTCAGCCGTTCGGTTGATGAAGGTGCGGGACGTTTCCGCAGAGAGATAGAAGGCGGATTTACCCGTTCTGCTTCTCCATCGCGTACACCTTTCGGAAGTACATCTTCGTCTGAACAGCGTGAACGGCCGAAGGCACAGATTATAGCTCCCAGTGTACCGAGAAACTTGAGGAAGGTGAGTACGATAGGCAGCAGTGGGGGAAGTCAGGCAGCATCTTCCGGTTCGGCATCGGTAGCAGGCGTACAAGCCGGGCAAATGATAGAACATGAGCGTTTCGGACTCGGAGAAGTGATAAAAGTGGAAGGAACGGGAGACAATGCGAAAGCAACCATTCATTTTAAAAATGCGGGTGACAAGCAACTATTATTGCGTTTCGCTCGTTTTAAGGTGGTAGAATAAGAAGTAACACTAAATAGAGAGGTTCATGAAGAAACAACTAACAGTATTTTTGCTTTCCGCTTTGATTTTGAGTGGATGTGCGTCGGGGCGTATGGGGAATCCGGGAGCTATCGTGGCAGGTGCTTCTATCGGTGGCAGTCTGGGAAGTTCGATAGGCGGACTTATCGGAGATAATAATCGTGGATGGCGAGGTGGTTACCGCGGATCTGCTATCGGAAATATTGTAGGAACCATTGCCGGCGCGGCAATAGGAAATGCGTTGACGGCACCGAGACAGGAACAGATTGAAGAAGATGCCTACATTCCTGAAGTGCGTGAAGTCCGTGTTCAGAAATACAAGAAACAACCACAGGCTCAGCGCCCGCTTACCCAACTGAAATTACGTAGAATCCGCTTTATTGATGATAACCGCAACCATGTGATTGATGCGGGAGAGAACAGCAAGATTATTTTTGAAGTTATGAATGAAGGGCGGAAACCAGTTTATAACGTAGTTCCTGTGGTGGAAACCGTTGGTAAAGTGAAACATCTCGGCATTTCCCCTTCCGTTATGATAGAGGAGATTCTTCCGGGCGAAGGTATCCGTTATACGGCATCTATCCATGCAGGCGAAAGGCTGAAAGACGGTGAAGTGACATTCCGTGTAGCAGTGGCGGACGAGAATGGAATCATTTGCGATTCGCAAGAGTTTACTCTGCCTACACAACGTTGATTTTAAGGGGATAATAATCCGGAAATATCCGGCATAAATATAGTGACGGTATGTGCCCGGGATAGTGACGCTATCCTGAGCATATACCGTCACTATGTTGATGGGATAGCGTCACTCTTTTAAGAGCCATTTCCATATAGGAATAATCTGTATTTTTTTGTTATCGATAGTTACTTCCTCGGTTTCGTCATCAGTTAAAATAAGCCCTTCAGTGAGGTTATAAGCATTAAGTGCGGAAATTAATCCATTAATTTCACGCTGCCTTGTTTTTTCATCTTTCATCGAACGGGTAACTTGACAGGCGGCTACAATATGTCCATTCTCACGCATGATAAAATCGCATTCTATTCCGTCATCATGATAATAGATCTCTTTTCCCCGACGTTTTATTTCTATAAACACTAAATTCTCAAGTAACTGTCCAATATTGTCAGTAGCATTGAAGCCCACTTTTCCAATAATGGCATTATCAATGAAATAAACTTTCTTTTGGTTATTCATTTGTTTCTTTACAGACCAGTCAAACTTCATTACTTGGAATAGCAGATAAGTATTTTCAAGATATTCCAGATAATTTTTGACCGTTTCCGTATGTTTGATGCCTATTGTTTTTGCTAACGAACTATATGAAAAACGTTTAGTAGCATTGCTAGCCAAATAATAAACCATTTCCAGTAATTCCCTTTCACCATTGAGTTTGTTTCGGGTAACCACATCCTTATAAATAATATTTTCATAAAGGGTGGATAGATAATTACTGTTTTTGTCTTTTATATAACGGGGAAAACCACCAGTTTTTAAGTATTCGTCGAAGTGTCTTTTCAGTATACTTTTCCCAGTGGTGGTATAAAAGTCTTTTTGTTGCGGATATGCTTCCTTCATTTTAAGAAATTCTGGAAATGAGAAAGGGTATAATTCAATCTGACAATAACGCCCGGTGAGGTGTGTACCTAACTCCCTGCTTAACATATTGGCATTGGAGCCTGTGACAAATACTTTGCATCCGCTGTCGTGGAGTCTTCTTACAAACCTTTCCCAACCGGGAATATTCTGTATCTCATCAAAATAAAATGTCTTCTGTTCTCCAAACAATTCAATGAAAGCTTCATATAAAGTTTGAAAATCATCAACCTTGAAGTTGATAAGCCTCTCATCATCAAAATTCATGTAAAAGTCTTGCTCTGACTGTTGCGAGCGTATTTGCTGCAAAAGTACAGATTTACCACATCTTCTTATACCTGAAATAACTAATACTTCAGGACTTTTGACTAAACGTAAATCAATATCTCTTTCAATCATTTGAGATATATCTTTTTCGTGTTGATCGAATATGATATGCTTCAATAATTCTTTCATGATAATTGGGCTTTTAATTGCAAAGATATGAAACTTCTCATTATAAACGAATAGAAAATGCTAAAAGTTCTCATTCGTAATGAATGAAAATTGATAAAAATATTCATTAGTAATGAATGCTATTCCTAATATACTCACGATGATGTTGTTTTCTTGAACCAATTGTGTATTTTTGCTTTTTAATGAGAATTTGAAGCATATATACTTGAAATCAAACATTTTCTGCTTACCTTTGCTTGCACGAAGAAATAAAAGCTATTTATATGAAAGAGATATTCAGAAGATATCCTATCGGGATACAGAATTTTGAGCAGTTACGTAATATGAATTGTGTATATATTGATAAAACTGCATTGGTTTATCAATTAGTTCATACTGATACTGTGTATTTTCTTAGCCGTCCGCGCCGTTTCGGAAAAAGTCTTCTGGTTTCTACTCTTGAAGCCTATTTCTCCGGGAAAAAAGATTTATTCAAAGGACTGGCAATAGAACAGTTGGAACAGGAATGGACTGTTTATCCTGTGTTGCATATTGATTTCAGCAGAACAAAATATACCACTATTGAAGATTTGCAGGAACAACTGAATCTTTATCTGAGCGAGTGGGAGCGGACTTATGGAAAAAATGAAGAAGAAACGAGTTATGCAGCTCGTTTGACAGGCTTGCTTCAGCGAATTAATCAACAGACAGGAAAGCAGGTTGTCGTATTGATTGACGAATATGATGCACCTTTATTGGATAGTAATAGTGACTCTGTTTTACAAGGACAATTACGAACTGAAATGCGTAAGTTCTTTAGCCCCCTTAAAGCACAAGGACAATACCTTCGTTTCTTGTTTCTGACAGGTATTAGTAAGTTCAGTCAGATGAGCATATTCAGTGAGCTGAATAATTTGCAGAATATCAGTATGAGTGATGATTACAGTACTATTTGCGGCATTACAGAGCAGGAATTACGGAATCAGATGCAACCGGATATTGAGAGGATTGCTCAAGCCAACAATGAGACATATGAAGAAGCCTGCCAGCATTTGAAACGGCAGTATGACGGTTATCATTTCAGTGAACATTGTGAAGATATTTATAACCCGTTCAGTCTTTTCAATGCTTTTTCTCAAAAAAAATATAAAAGTTTCTGGTTCTCTACCGGCACACCCACTTTCTTGATTGAGATGTTACAGCGAATGGACTTCAATCTCAATCTCTTGGAGAAGATGGAAGTGAAAGATGAGGACTTTGATAAAGCGACAGAGGTTATCACCGATCCGATTCCTGTACTTTATCAGAGCGGTTATCTGACTATTAAAGGATATGAACCTCTTTTCCGTACATACACGTTAGGTTATCCTAACGAAGAAGTTAAAATAGGCTTTATTGAGACGTTGATCCCTTCCTATCTCAATCAACCCACCCGCGAAAGTAATTTCTATGTAGTCTCTTTTGTAAGGGATTTGATGAAAGGTGATATTGAGCAATGTCTGCTTCGTACCCGTTCTTTCTTCTCTTCTATTCCTTATGATTTGGAGAATAATCAGGAAAAACACTATCAAACCATCTTTTACTTGCTGTTCCGTTTGATGGGGCAATATGTGGATGTAGAGGTAAAGAATGCCATTGGCAGGGCCGACGTGGTAATCAAAATGCCTGACGCGGTTTATGTACTTGAATTCAAGGTGGATGGTACTCCTGAAGAGGCATTGGCGCAAATTAATAGTAAACAATATGCCATCCCTTATGAGATAGACCATCGCAAGGTTGTTAAAGTTGGAGCGAATTTCGATAGCGCAACGCGGACTTTGGGAGAGTGGGAGATAGAATATTCTTAGACAGAAATAAATTGAATCATATATACTTGAAATCAAACATTTTCTGCTTACCTTTGTTAGCATGAAAAAAGAAAACGGTAAAGGAGACGAACTTATGGCAAGTAATTATATTCGTTTCGATTGGGCAATGAAACGCTTGTTGCGTAATAAAGCCAATTTTGCAGTTCTCGAGGGCTTTCTTACCACTCTTCTAAATGAAAAGATAGTCATTCAGAAGCTGTTGGAAAGTGAAAGCAATCAAGAGGATGAGTTTGACAAGTATAATCGGGTAGATATGCTTGCGGAAAACTCAAAGGGTGAACTCATTTTGATTGAAGTTCAAAACAATAATGAGTATGCGTATTTCCAACGTATGTTATTCGGCACTTCGAAATTGGTGACCGAATACATAAACCGCGGGGAAGGGTATGACAAAGTAAGGAAAGTATATAGTGTCAATATTGTATATTTCTCTTTAGGGAGTGGAAAAGATATCGTATATCATGGAAAAACTGAATTCCGTGGAATCCATCAGGGAGATGTTTTGGAATTGACTCCTTTCCAGAAACAGACATTCAAAGTAGATAGTGTCAGTCAGCTTTATCCCGAATATTACATTCTGAAGGTCAATGATTTCAATCAAGTGGCTCGGAGTCCGTTGGAAGAATGGATTTATTATATGAATACTGGTGATATACCCGATAGTGCGACAGCACCGGGGTTGGATGAGGCTCGTCAACGCTTGAAACTGGATAAGATGACTAAAGAAGAATTAAATGCTTATTATCGTCATTTGGATAATATAGTGATTCTACGTGACAATATATATACCGAGCGTGCGGAAGGTCGTGCAGAGGGGCGTGCAGAGGGACTTATGGAAGGTCGTATGGAAGAAAAAAGAGAAATGGTACATAATATGAAATCTTTGAATATTCCACTTGATACCATTTCGCAAGTTACAGGACTATCCATTGAAGAAATAAAAAGTTTGTAGTAGGATTGCCACCGAAAATTGTGAATTTTAAAATGATAAAGACAACGCTTCCATTTATACTGGGAGCGTTTTTTTATTCATAAAAATAGGATACTGTATGCGTTTCTCTTGCTTGAAATCTGAACAGTGCATGGTGCGCAAGCAAATATGCGAGTAATCAGGCATTATGAAAATCTGTATTGCTTCTGCTTATATGTTATTGTGGTGCATATAGTTTGTAATAAAGTGCTAATTATGATATTTCGTCAAAGAATTGTGGGGCTATATCGTATTTTGCTACATCAGTTTATTGTAGTAAAAAGCATGGAATAGCTGAAAATATGCAGGTTATTTAGAGTCACACTGATGAATACATCGTTGGTCGGTGAGAAAAGCATTGACCCTCACCGACCAACGATGCGTTCCTTTTAAAGGAACGGAGCTTAATCAAGAGAGAATAACTTGTTTTTTATTCCTCATTTATGCAGTTTTTAGCTCATGAATAGCATATTCTTGCATTAATTTATGCATTTATTTTTCTATTTGCTCGATTTTGAATTGAATATTAAAAGGGAGAATCTTAAAGATAGAACAGAATCTCTTATTCTGAGAGACACGGTTGACATTTCATTCTCTGTTGAAACTGCAAGAATATTGTTGCTTATGATATGGTTATCGTTTGATTTATTCGTTTGTTAGTTTAAATAATGTTACCTTTGTGGCTGAAAAAGATATAAAAAGAAACATGATAAGAACTATTTATAATAATTTGTTATTGGTGTAGATTATGAATTCAGACAGACGAATGGCTTTACTATTTTTCATTTTAATGATAATTCTTGTTGTTACATTAGAACGAATGCTTTATGCTTCAGGAGAAGTTGCACTTGAAAATAAGACTCAAATAACTTTATTGGAAACAATAGAAGATGGACTCAATGCACAATATGATGCACTGGGACTATATGAGGCTGGTTATAAAATGGAACCGAACAGGAACTTTGAGCATTGTACTATAACTAGTTCTAAAGGTAAAAAAGTAAAAGATATTGTGGTTGAAGAAAACAAGGTCGTAGTGAGTTCGGATATTGATACTAGAATAAGTCATACCGTTTTAGCAGAAGAGGGAATAGATGCTGATGCTTGTTTATCTTTGTGGAGTAAGAAACTGTCTGCAGCTAATATTGTTTCTTGTCATGCATTACAAATACATATTCATACAGATAGTGCCTATGTACTTGCTTGTGGAGATTCTACGTTATTTTTACCCGAGTATAAAAAGATTAGTAGTGTTTATGCCGGACTTACCAATGAAATTGAAGTAGAGCCTTTTATTCGGTATTCTTGGTTGACAGTTCTTAAAAACGCCTCAATAACGATGGTGGTTATTGTGGAATTAATTATCCTTGTTCTTTTATTTGTTTGTTTTATCTATTATCTAAGAAAAAAAATAAAAAAGAGTGTTCCTTCAGTAACAGATATCTCCCAATCAGATATAAAATTGGCGAATCTTCGTTATGTCTACAGTTCGCATGAATTTTATGTAGATAATCGAAAGACTCAGATTCGTGGTCAATCTGCAACTTTGATTTTGTTGTTTTTGAAAGCTCCAAATCATACAGTGACAAAAGAAGAGATTATTTTATGTTTCTGGAGACCGGAAGATAGAGGCGTAGAAGGTAGGTTACGTCGTGTGCTGAGTGATTTAAGGGGCGTATTTCGGGAAAAATCAGTGAACTTATCTATTAAATCATCTGGAAATAGCTATTCTTTGATTGTTGAAAAAGTGCCATTTCATCGAATAAAACTTGTTTTGAGGACTATTGTGAGAAAATTCTCATAATAGTTCTCACGATTTCTCACGCCAATAATTTGCCATGTTCTAATCAGATGCCTACTTTCGGGCAAAAATTAATCAATTTATATCATAGTATGAAAAAGTATTTAAAGTTTGGAGTCTTTTCTTTTGTCGTATTGGTTTCTATTTTCTTTTGTAGAAAAGCTGAGCACAACAAACTGCAAAATGTTATTTTATTAAATAATGTGGAAGCATTGGCTGCCGGTGAGAATCCTACGACTAGATGTAGAGGTACCGGTTCTGTAGATTGTCCTTTAAACCATGAAAAAGTAAAGTATGTTTTCGAACCATTTATATTGGATTGGTAAGCTTCTGCTACTGATATTGGTAGTTGGGATATTATTCTCGTGCTCACAGTCCCCAAAAACTTTTTTGGGGATTAAATATTCGGATTTTCCGATGCAGAAACATCTGTCGGCACAGGTAATAGAGCTTGATACAGCCTTGTTCCGCTATCCTTTTCGGATACGGATAGAAGGGGATAAAGCCATTGTGATGGATTTACATGGTTCCGAATATTATGGGCACTTATTCCAATACCCAAGTTTCCGGTATCTATCTTCTTTTGGCAGACGAGGCGATTCTCCAACGGAAATGTTATCGATGGAAAACTTCCGTTTGTATAACCATGAATTATGGACTTTAGATGCCAACAAAAGCGAATTAACTAGGTTAGATTTTTCTTCATCCGGTGATTCACTGCTTCGTGAAGAAGCGGTAACATTGGATGAAGATATACTTCGACCGCTTGATTTTGCTGTGTATGATGATACAACATTTGTTATTCCTGACTATTCAGGTGAGAGCAGCTTTTTAAAGGTTAGTTGCAGAGGTAAACTTATAGAGAAGATAGGCGCTATACCTACAGCGAATGAGAAAGCTTTGCAAGAAGCCCGTCCGGCATTAGCACAGGTATGGCGTAGCTTTTTAGATTATAATCCCCATAATGGCGTTTTAGCTTCTGTCACTCAACTGGGAGAGGTGGTTGAAGTTTATAATTTGAAAGACAGTACTCATGTTGTTCGTATCGGTGAGCACGATGAACCTGAATTCAAAATTTCAGATGGATATGGTATACCAACAGGCATCATGGGATTCAGTGATGTTCAAGTAACGAATAGTGCCATTTATACGGTATTTCACGGAACGCCCTTTAAAGAGATAGCAAGACAAAGTGGAAGGCTTCCTGACGGAGGAAAATACATTTATGTATTTAGTTTGAAAGGAGAACCGATGTGTAAATATGTACTCGACCATTATATATATGGTATTTGGGTAGATGAAGCTACTAAAACAATAATGGCGACAGATGTAAATAACGACCAGCCAATACTAAAGTTTAGCTTTGGTTGAATTAGAAAATTAACTTGATTAAAGGAGCAGAATGATGAGTTTGTTCATCTTGCCGGATTTGCTTACATATCATCTGCTCCTAAACCTTTAAAAAAAAGATTCCGATGCAAACATAAGAATAAAAAGTTAATGTAGCAAACAATTGCTATTCTGTTGAAAGGATATATACAGAAGAAAATTGTGGTTTTATTTATTAAATATAAAATACTGACATGAAAAAGAAATTGTTAGGTATAGTAGTTGTAGTTGCAGTTGTAATAGCTGCGGGCTATAATATCTATATGTCAAAGACTGGAATGAATCTATCAAGTTTGGTTCTTAATAATGTAGAAGCTTTAGCAGATTATGGTGAAACAACGCCGTATGATTGTTATATGGCACATTGCTGTTATGACCCTGCATATGATTGTTTTGGACATTCTGATAGATGGCATTATTGTCCAAATATGAGAAGCTATTGATGTTTAATTAGCTAAGATTATGCCTAAGGTCTTGGACTTTAATAGTACTCAAGTATGAGGCTTTAGTGTTAGATTTTGGCATAATCTAAGTCTTTCATAATATTTATGATGAAACTAATTGTTATATTAATTCTGCTATTAGGAACTTTTGAACTCTATGCTCAAAATTTAGAACAGATTGTTGAAGAGTATATACGTAAAAATAATATAGTTACAGTATCTGAGAAAGATACAACTTATTATAAAACAGGAAAACCTTATATGAAAAAATACTCTTCAGGAGTTAAAAGTCTTTCAGTTCCTAAAGGTGCTATTCCAATTCCAATGCCCACCGGTATTAACGACGCAAGAGGAAAATTCTATTCTCCTTATGTTCCTAATAATATATATCTGACACTTTATATTGTACAGTTAATCAATGGGAAAGAAGTCGTTTCGGCAGTCAATGGTGGAGAAATAGTAAAAGGTAATAGAGCTCGGGTTGATGTATTGTTGGATTATAAAGAGTTTCAGAAAGCTACTATTTATTGCTATTTTTTGAATGGAGTAGTGTTTGGTGCTCCTTTTACTATGTCAAAAGATCATATTGTTAGAATCTGTAACTATACAAAAGGAGATTTAGTCTTAGATAAAGATATACCGGCTTTATTAATATATGAAGAAGAAAAAGGTACTACAAAAAGAGAAAAATTAGTTGAGAAAATGAGAAACGGACAGTTTTTTCTTTTTGACAAGCAGAAATACGAAGATATCTATAAACAATTAGGTAATTATTGTATCATCTATTATAGACTAACAAAAAATGGAGAAAAAAAATAAAAGTATATACATATTGACATCTATATTATTTGCACTTTTAAGTTCATGTCAAGGTAATGAGAAATATGCAGATGCAGAGCGTATTTCTTTTTCTAATTTTGGAGCAGTTGTTTCTTTGAAAGGAGATAGTGTTGCTTTCGATGATATTTTATTGAAACCTGTTAAAATACATCTAGTTGACTCTTTCTTAATTATGAAAAATAGAAATACTGAATATGCTTATTATATATTCAATATCTTATCTAAAAAGAAGATAGGCGAATGTGTCTCTTTTGGAATTGGTCCTAATGAAATGATTGATCCTCGTTTTATTCCTTCGACAGATGATAATGTTTGGATATACGACAAAAATAGGAAAATTCTGAATATTTGTGACCGTCAGAAATTTCTTAGAGGAGAAGACTTGGAAATCAATAAGACTATTGAATTCGAGGATTTTTGTGACAATGTAGTCTTTATTCCTCAAAAAGGTTTTATAGCTTCAGTTTTTAATCTAAATAATAAGAGATTTGGATTATTTAATTTAGATGGAGATACAATTTGTTACAAGGGTGGATATCCGAAACTTTCCAGTTTTCAAACAAACATTGAACAAGTAGAAGGATTTATAAATGATTTTACAGCTAATGTAGAGGAAAATAGGTTTTTTGTTTCATATAAACGAACGGATTTAATAGAATGTTATGATACTGATATGAATCTTATAAAAAGAATACATGGACCTGAACATTTCTTTCCTGAAATTCATCAAGTTGGAGACCGAATAAAAACAAATAAAGGAGCTGAAAGAGATGCTTATTCTTTTCCATTATCAGTAGGGAAGAAAGTATTTGTTCTTTATTCAGGAAAAGTCTTTAATCCTAGAAATCATGATTATTTGAAAGATAAAATTCTTGTTTTTGATTGGAATGGAAATCCGCTGCAATATTACCAACTGGATACTCCTATTTTTGATTTTGCTGTTGATGAAAAGTCTAGAATAATTTATGGGTTAACTGATAAACCAGAAAGTCATATTGTACAATTTAAATTTTAATATTAATGAGATATTTGTCAGTTGTTGTATGTATGCTTATGTGTGTCTCTTGTCAAAATGCAGACAGAACTTGTCTTGTGAATACAGTAAAAGAATGGAAAGGAAAGGAAATTAAATTTCCGGCAAAATCTGTTTTTACACAATATATGTGTGATACTGTGAAATTTGATACAGACTCTGATTTTAAATTAATGATTTATGTAGATTCAACTGGGTGTACTAGTTGTAAACTCCAACTGCATAAATGGAAAAGTTTCTTAAGTGAAATGGATTCTGTTGCTAAAGGTAAAATTGATTATCTTTTTTATGTGTGTCCTAAAGATAAGAGGGAATTTGAACATATTTTGAAACGTGATAAATTTGACTATCCAATATGTATTGATGAATATGATTCTCTTAACATTATGAATAATTTTTCTTCCGATCCAAGGTTTCAAGTGCTTTTATTGGATAAAGAGAATAGGGTAATTGCAATTGGCAATCCCATACTTAATCCGAAGATTAAAGATTTATATTTTAATATACTTTTGGGGGCAAATAATAGAGGGGTGAATCAAATACCTCAAACACAAATTACAATTACTGAGCAAATGATAAATATGGGGAGTTTTTCTTGGAAAGATAGTCAGGAGAAAGATTTGATAGTAAAGAATGTTGGTCATTCTCTATTAGTTATTGATGAAATAGTGACCTCTTGTGGATGTATTGTTGTAACGCATGATAAGAAACCAGTATTACCTAAAGATAGTACTTGTATAAAAATAAGATATCAAGCGGAATATCCGGAACATTTTGATAAAACTATTATAGTGTATTGTAATGCAGAAGGTGCTCCATTAAAGTTAAGAATTAATGGAAACGCAAAATAAAGTTAGATGAGGTGTTTGAAATATATCCAGTTTGTATTTATTGTTCTATCTATTTTGCTAGGATGGCAAGTTGTAGATATGATAGTACTTGGAGAGGAATTAATGACTTCTCTAGAAGTTGCTTTACAATCTGCAGGAAGTAGTAGAAAAGAACTGGAAAAAGTACTTTGCCGTTATCAAGTGCATTCAAGTGATAGTCTAAAGTATAAAGCCGCTTGTTTTCTGATTGAGAATATGCCTTTTTATACTTATTCTGATGGAGAACAATTGGATAATTACAAATCTTACTATGTATGGCTAAAAACAAGTAAAGGAAAGACGCCGCAAGAAATTGCTGATTCTGTCAAGAATGTGTATGGTCCTATGAAAGATCCAAATAAGAAACGGGATATAATGGAGATAGATTCCGCTTATCTATGCCATAATATTGATTGGGCATTTAAAGTTTGGCAGGAACAACCATGGGGAAAGAATATTTCATTTGAAACATTTTGTGAGTATTTGTTGCCTTATCGAATAGGTGATGAACCATTAGCATATTGGCGTGAAACGTACTATGAAAAATACAATTCAATATTGGATTCATTGCGTATGTCAGATTCGTTAGATATTGAAGACCCTGTGGTTGCCGCTAATTATCTAATAAGAAAATTGCCAGATAAGAGTTATTATTATACCTCTGTAACGCCATATCCATTTGGGCATATAGGATCGGAATATGTACAATATATGTCAGGAAGTTGTAGAGATATGACTGATTTTGCAGTTTATCTATTTCGAGCTTTGGGTATTCCTTGTGCTATTGACTTTGTTCCTGTACGTGGTTACATGAATGCCGGGCATTTCTGGTTAACAACATGGAATAAAGATGGAGAGGTATATATGACTGAATTTCCACAAATACTACGACCTGTACGTAAGAACTGGTGGTATCGGTGGGACGATAGTTCTAAATTGTATAGATATACCTTTAGTGTGAATAGGGAACTGTACGAGCAAATGGCAAAGTATGGTGAAGAATTATATCCATTTTGGCGTTTACCTAAATTTGCGGATGTAACTCATGAATATAGCTATAGCTTTAATAGAAAGTTAGTTATTCCTTTAGATAAACAGTATAAAACAAAACGGAACGGGAAAATTGCTTATCTATGTGTCAGTGCAAGGGATCGTTGGACACCCGTTGATTGGACTGCATATGATGCCGGTCACTTAGCGTTTCAGTATGTACGGAAAGGTTCGTTTATGAGAGTTGCTACCTATGAGAATGGGGAGTTATGTTTTTTGACTGATCCTTTTTATGCTGATAAACAGAATGATGAAATTCATTATTACCCTGTAGGAAAAGAGAGGCAAGATGTGGTATTATATGCAAAATGTAATATCGAAATAGAAAACAGGTTTAGAAATAAAATGATAGGGGGAGTTTTTGAAGGGAGCAACCATCCTGATTTTCTGGAAAAAGATACTTTGTTTATTATACAAGGCAAACCTAATAGATTGAATACAACTGTAAAGAGTTGGTCCGATAAAGAATATCGTTATCTTAGATATTTTGGTCCTGCTAAAGGCTTTTGCAATATTTCGGAAGTCGCTTTTTACGAGAAGAATGATACCGCTGCTCTGTCAGGGAAGATCATAGGGACTCCCGGATGTAGTCAACATGACGGAACGCATGAATATACCAATGTCTTTGACGGGAAAACATGGACTTCTTTTGATTATCATAAACCTACCGGAGGATGGGCGGGACTTGATTTAGGCCGAAAAGTCCGTGTGGACCGTATTGTCTATACCCCGCGTAACAGAGATAATTATGTTCGTCCTGATGATGTGTATGAGTTATTCTATTGCGACAGGGATTGGAAGTCTGCTGGAAAAATCAAGGCGGCTGCCGATTCATTGGTATTTCGGGATATTCCCGTAAATACGCTGTTACTTCTGAGAAATCATACGCGCGGACTGGATGAAAGAATCTTTATTTATGAAAACGGAACTCAACTATGGAAATAAGAACTCATATCAGGCTTGTCGTGGCATGGAGAATAATTGTAATCTCAGGTATTATTTCTCTGATATATGCTTGTTCTTATTCGGAGGAGAAGATTTCGCATCTTTCCGGTATTGCTCCTGTTGAGCATACGTTATTGGCGATTACTCCCGATGTTAGTATCAAAGTAATAGGTGATTCACTAAACAAAAGTTATCCGCAGTTGAGAACCGGAAAGACATTCCCGATAACAGGTCTTTTACGTGTAGATGGTAAAGTTTATCGTTTCATGGGAGGTGATTCTTTACGTATATCTCCTTTAGCACCTCTTTCGGAGGATACTGTCGGGTGGACTGGAAAATATTCTTTCTTGTTTCCGGGAAAAGGATGGGAGCAGAGGGTATATGACGATTCTTGGTGGAGTGAAGGAAAAGGGGCTTTTGGTCCAGTAAAAGGGTATTATTATCCGGCTCATACTTTGTGGGGAGCGGAAAATATTTATGTCCGCAGGCATATCAAGGTGGATAAAAAAGACGCTTTGAAGAATCGTAAAGTTTATGCCCGTTATGTATGCGACAATCGGATAAAGCTTTTCTGTAATGGGAAACATCTGTTGGAAAGCGGATTTACACATCAAACGAAATGCCAGCGTTTGACTGATGAAGCAATTAATCAAATAGTTGATGGAAATAATGTCCTGGCTGCATATTGCCGTAATACGGGAGGTGCCGGCTTATTGGATTTTGGTTTGTATATCGAAAATAAAACGTATGCCGATGCGAAACCTGCAACTTTGAAAAAGATGAATGTGCAAGCTACGCAGACTCAATTTATTTTCCAATGTGGAGAGGTGGATCTTCAGATTGACTTTGTCTCACCTTCCTTGTCGGAAAAGTGGAATATGACAGGCTGGCCTGTCGGTTTTATTTCCTATTAGGTCCGTACGGAAAGCGGAAAGGAACATACGGTGGAAGTTTTGTTCGACGTGGATACGGAATGGCTGTTTGGCAAGAGGGAAATTGATAGTTGGACTGAACAGGATTGGCGTTTTGTGAAGTCCGACAGCTTGTATTTGGCTATGGCAGCGGATGAAACAACCTTTTCATGTATGGATGGTCATGCCATCTTGTCTCAAAAGCTGTACGTGGGAAATGAAGAGGATAAGAATAGTGGGGTATTACTTGTCGGATATGAAGAAGGACAGGTGCTGCAATATGATGGAGAGGTGCTGTCTCCTCTTTGGAATAGTGATGGGACAAGGGCGGTAAAAGAATTAATGAAATCCGTAGGAAATAGATATAAGGAACTTAAAGCGGAATGTGATATTTTGGATAACCGATGGAACTCCAAGGCATTTCAGGCAGGGGATAAGGTATTCGCGGGGCAAATGCTTCCTGCTTACCGTAATTTTGTATCCTCTCATAGGTTTATGTCATTTTCTGATAATAAGCTTTTTTGTTTGGGCGATACTTTGGGCAATGTCAGAGAAGCTTATAAGAGTTTTCCGGTATTGTTATTCTTTCATCGTACCGACTGGATGAGAGGTTTGTTGGATCCCATATTCGAGTACTGTGAAGATATTCATTGGAGCAAGAAATATCCGCCATATGATATAGGCTTGTATCCTGTTGCCGGTAAACAGGTGAAATTGGAAGACTGTGCCGTAGAAGCGGCTGCCAATATGCTGATGATGACAACTGCTGTTGTTGAGGCGGAACAGGACTTCAGTTACGCTGATATGCATTGGGAGCAATTGGGTGTGTGGGCGGATTATCTGCAAAAAAAGATGAAAAAAGAGACATATCCTTTCGCTGGGTTATTGGATGAAAATGACGAACGCGTGAAATGTGTGTTAGGGTTGGCGGCTTATCGTAAATTGATTCAATTAAAAGGAAGCTTATGAGCAAGATAAAGAGAATTCGGGCGATATTGGAGAATTTGGCTTTCTTCATATTCTGCATGGTGGTAGTTCTGTTCTTGATGCAACTATTTTGTTTTACTTCATTCAGGATACCTTCGGATTCTATGGAACCGGCATTGAAGGATGGCGACCGGATATTGGTCAATAAGATGATAAGGGGGGCTCGCCTGTTCGATGTGTTTGCAGCTTTGGATAATGAGGAAGTCACTATCCATAGGATGCCCGGATGGGGGAGTTTCAAGAGAAATGATATACTGGTTTTCAATTTTCCTTATCAGATGAACCGTTGGGATAGTGTCCGGATGGATGTAATGCAGTATTATGTAAAACGGTGTGTCGCACTACCGGGGGATACATTGGAGATTCGTGGGGGATTTTATAAAGTACGTGGTTGTGGTGAACAGTTGGGAAACTACGATGCCCAGCAATATTTGGCGAATTTGAAGCATCCGGAGCAGCATGGTATTGTTGTAGGTACATTTCCGTATGACAAACAAATTGGATGGACTATCCGTGAGTTCGGACCTTTGCCGATTCCCAAGAAAGGTCAGACTGTAATGATGGACCGTACGAACTGTCTTTTATACAGGCAATTGATAGGGTGGGAACAGAAGAAAAAACTACGTATAAAAGACGGACAAATAGTATTGGGGGACAGTGTGATTACCCAATATCGTTTTAAAAAGAACTATTATTTTGTTTCCGGTGATAATATGGCAAATTCACAAGATTCAAGATACTGGGGGATGTTGCCTGAAGAATATATTGTAGGTAAGGCTACCCGTATTTGGTATTCGGAAGATAAATTTACGGAGAAGCTCCGTTGGGACAGGTTAATGAAGAAAATCAGATAAAAGAATGGCAATGATTAAAAAAAAGAATGCAATGATTAAAAAAAACACTGTGATGATTTTAAAAAACATTGAGAAGAAAAAAATAATCACTTAGCATGTTTTTTGAAAACATGTGATTGTTTCAGTAAAAACATATAGGAGAGTTAGTCAAAAGATGTAGAACGTTTATATAAATGATGTAGATGAGTCAGGAAAGTGTAATACTTCAATATGATATAAGATGTACAGAGTTTATGGCATTCGTCACTTTTTTCTTTATTGTATTGTATATCAGTGAGATATAATGAATGTTCTATAGTCAGATAATTACCTTCATTATAAGTGCTTATGCTATAAGTAAATAATGGAAAAAGTGACAATGACGGAGATTGGAATATGTTTTGATAAATGAGATTTTAAGTTGATGGGAACAGTAAAAAAATGCATAGCGGATGTGGTGGCACTCTTAGGGGTTGCTGCAATCCTGAGTGTAGTGACTTTTGCCACTTCGGGCGATATTCCTGTCGGTGAAATGGCATATCAAAGGCTGTGGTTGGGACGCATGGCTTTTGTTTTTGTCGTTTGTAGTCTGCCGTCTCTTTGCCTGAACGGGAAACAGCGTCTGTCTTTTTCATCCATAGTGACATGGGTATTGATTGTATTGGGAGGAATCGAAGTTGTCTGGGGATTGAGACAGATATACGGCCTGGCTGTTTCCAATCATTCTTTATATGCGCTTACAGGATCTTTTTATAATCCGGGACCTTATTCGGGATATTTGTCGATGATATTTCCGCTTTGCCTGCATGAATGGCTGAATTTGAAAGAAAGGACGGAACGTACATGGGCGGAGCAGGGAAAGTATTACGTGGCATTAGGAGTTATGTTGTTGATTCTTTGTGTGTTGCCTGCGGGTATGAGCCGCTCGGCATGGATTGCTGCCGCAATATCAGGTACATGGGTATATGGGATGCATGTTTCGTGGGGAAGCAAACTGAAAGAATTTGGGCGAAAATATAAGAAAAGGGTGGTACTGGCTTGTATTGTAGGAGGGAGTATAGTGGTAATGATTGGTTACGCACTTTTTCAACTGAAAGCAACTTCTGCCAACGGCCGCTTGTTCATGTGGAAAGTCAGTACTCTTGCTATTGCCGAAAGTCCTGTTATAGGACATGGAACAGGGAATTTTGTCTCGGCCTATGGCAGAGCGCAGGAAGATTATTTCGCCAACGGAGAATATTCGGAGACGGAAGAATTGGTGGCAGGAAGTCCGGAATATGCTTTTAATGAATATCTGCAAGTAGCGGTGGAATACGGGATTCCTTTTTTATTAGTTGTCTCTTTAGTTATTGGATTTTGTCTTTGGAAGGGGAATAGTGAAGGAAGAATAGGTCTTTGTGGGAGTGTAATTTCTGT
Source organism: Bacteroides sp. RTP21281st1_H5_RTP21281_210402 (assembly GCF_040918965.1). Classification (NCBI taxonomy): domain Bacteria; kingdom Pseudomonadati; phylum Bacteroidota; class Bacteroidia; order Bacteroidales; family Bacteroidaceae; genus Bacteroides; species Bacteroides sp. RTP21281st1_H5_RTP21281_210402. The sequence goes on from NZ_JBCOWR010000004.1 coordinate 325,288, forward strand.
TTTGGTATTTGCCTTTTCCTCTTATCCGATGCAGATTCCCGGATTTGCAGTGACATTTTATTTTTTATTGGCGGCTTGTGTTATCGGGCGTTCAAAGATAATACTGTTATTCTTTATGTCAATGATGGTGTTATTGGGAGCGTATTATTGGAAAAACAACCAATATGATGCGTGTAAGAGTTGGCATCGTGGTAAGATGCTTTATAATATAGGGGCTTACCGGTCAGCTAAAGAAGACTACGAGAAGTTATATCCCGAATTAACGAATCGTGGAGCATTTCTTTTTGAATACGGATATTCTCTGCATAAATTGAAAGAATATGATAACTCGACAAGGATATTGGAGGAAGCGATGACACACAGTAATGATCCCATGATTCTGAATATTATCGGCAAGAATTATCAGGCATCAGGAGATTATGAAAAAGCGGAAGAATACCTGATTCGGTCTACGCACCGGCTTCCGGGGCGGATTTATCCATATTATCTGTTGGCGAAACTTTATGCGGAACCGGAATATTGTCAGCCGTATAAATTGAAGTATTCGGCTGAAATTGTGTTGACAAAAGAGCCGAAAGTGCAATCGATGGCAGTGCGGGAGATGAGGGAAGAAGTCAGGAAAATAATAGTCGATTATAGTGTAAAAGTAAATTAAGTATTAACCAAAGAAAGGAGGTGTGTAATGAAGTAGATCTTGTTATATGATAAAAATACGAGAAAATAAAAAAATGAGTATAATAATTAGATTTTAAGAAGAAATGAATAAGAAAACTTTGTTTAGTGTTGTATTAGTATTTAGTATGATTGCCAGTTATAACATTTGTAAATCAGAAAAATGTAATAAGTTATCCAATTTGATTTTAAATGAGGTTGAATCTTTGGCGGATAGTAGCGAAGGTTGTATCAGCAAAACAGGTAAAAATAATGGAGACTGTACTACAGATGGTACTGTATACTTTTGTGAGAATTCGTTTTGGATAGATGATTGCGTAAAAGGAGAATATCCTAACTAATTATTGATGTTGTGGACCTATTCAAATTACTTGATGTAATATACAAATATGTTCAAGGTATTTGAATAGGTCTATGTAATAACAGTAAGATAAATGTTGTTATGAGACAATTGTGTATAATCTTGTTTTTTATATTCACGTTTTATTCCTGTAGTGAATATAGAAAAAATGTGAATCCTCATCATGAAGATTGTGAAACTTTGAAATATGAACTTGTGGATAGTCTTAGTATTGAATTCCCTTTAGATTCTATAACTTCTCATATTTTTACTGCTTTAGAATATAATGATGAATGGGGGATACTATCTTTCTTGTCTAATAGAAGGATATTGATGTATGATTATGAAAAAAAGAAATTGATAAATACTATAAATATTCAATGCTCATCCCCTTCTTCATATACAGTGATAAATAGAGATTCGATTTTAGTAATTGATTATAATGAAAGAAATTTGATGATATATGGTGATAAAGGAAATATTTTGAATTCATATAAGTTGTTTCCTAGTATTAAGTATGCTCCTTTACCGATTAATAGAATATCACCAATTATTCTGAAAAATAATATTGTTACTTTTTTAGGAAGTATGGCAGGAGAATATAGTGATGAGAATGAAATGAATCGTAAGACTATGGCGACTTTTAATTTACAGACAGGGGAGATTAACTATTATATGCCCTATTCTGATGTTTATAAAGAGAATTGGGGTGGTGGTCTTTATAGATGGGTATATTCTGATTATAATGAGTTTTTGGATCTTTATATAATAAGTTTTCCTGCGGAACATTATATTTATACTCTTTCTGGAAATAAAAAAGAACTACATAAATATTATGCTGGAAGCCAATTGATTGATGCTACATATTATTTAAATCAATCTAAGGATATACCAGCAACTTCTGATTTGAAAATAAAACATTTTGTAGAAAATCATAGCTATTCTAGAATATTGTATGACAAGTATAGGAATGTATATTATAGAATAGCAGAAATGAAAAGTACTTATGAAGGTATTCCAGGGTGGCAGAAAGAAATTTCAGTTATAATATTGAATGATAAATTTCAAATTATAGGAGAAACTTTTATCGGTAAACCAAATTTGAATAGTCGATATGCCGTTTTTGTTAATGAAAGCGGATTACATATTCCTCAAAAAAGTGATGAAAATGTTTTGAAATATAAATTGTTTGTATTATGTGTAAAATAAATTGTATAATATTGCTATCAATAATACTGATGTGTGGTTGCAAAGGAGATGATTTGAAAGAATCCTATAATACTTTTGTATCTTCTGTGTGGAGTGACTCTGAATTAGAGCAAACAGATTTTATTATAATAATTCCCCATCAAGGATGCTCTGGATGTATAACGTATGCAGAAGACTTTTATTGTCGGTATAAAAGTAATAAAAAGATAAAATTTATCTTTACGCATATTGTGTCTATGAAAAATCTAAAAAACCGTCTAAAATTAGATATGGATAATGCTTTTATAGATAAAAATAACCAATTGCTGGTGATAGGTGAGGCTGATAAAAAGATATATCCCTGTATACTACAACTTAGAAATGGTAAAATTGTTGATATATATTATCAGTCTCCTTATGAAGATGGGTTTAGTATTGTGGAAAAATATTTTAATAGTGTATTATGAAAAAAAGTGTTTTAGCATTGAGCTTTTTATTGTGTTTCTCATGTACTAAGAAGTTAGACGAAGAGACATGTTTGCCTTTGAAAGAGTCGATAAAGGTCGATTCTAAAGTTGAAAATATTGATATATTTGAAGATGTCAGTGTGATTCCTCTAGAAACTACAGATGAGTCATTGCTTAGTGATTGCCAAATTGTGGCATTCTGTGATGATAAAATAGTTGTTAGAGATATAAATACTCTTTATTTTTTTAATATTGAAACTGGTAGATATGAATCAAAAATATGCAGGCAAGGGAACGGACCGGAAGAATATGTATCATTGAACGATGTATGTATCGATTGTGTTGATAAGTTGGTGTATGTGCTTGAAGGAAGAGGTAATATCAAAACGTATAATTATGACGGCTCTTTTTTGAAGGAATATACAAATGATTCTGTTGTGTCAATAGAGATGCTTGAAAGTTCCCGTTTTGTAGCATATAGTGGAGTCAACAGACAATGCGATATTACACTTTATAATAAAGATTGGAATGTCGTAAAAAAAATATGGAAAAGAAATAAGGAAGTCATGAATTATAAAGACATAGTAGAAGTGAGGGATTTTGATGTATTTAATGGCTATCCTTGTTTTATGGATACAGATACCTTGTGCCAAATAAATAACGAGAATGTTAATCCTTTGTTTTATATAGATAAAGGGGAGTTAGCTTTGCCGTTTGAAATTTTCACAGATATAAAAAGGAAAAAAGAACGGGACTCATATATATGGGGAGATTACGGATTTCTCTCAGAAGATTTTTATTTCTTAAGATTTTATTATGACAATAAAATCTATTATGATGTGTGGGATGTGTCATCAATGAAGTTGATATATAGGAATATTGTAAGTTCTCCTGTAGATGCCAGAGGTATTTCGATACTCATTGATGGAAAAAAGATAAATATATGGCCTTCATACGTTCGGGGTGATATGATATGTTCTGTCCTGCAAGGTGAAGAGGTGGAAAAGTTAGGTTTGCCTACTGATAATGACGAGAATCCTGTTATAGTGACATGTAGAATAAGAAAAAGATAGGCGATCATAGTGTGTGTAAATACATTCATCTTTCAAAAGGTCAGTAAAATAAAAATATTTATATTGGGGCAATTAAAAAAAATAGTATGAAACGACACAACTTTTCTTGTATACTACTATGTGGAACTTTGGTAGTGTTAGTAGCATGTTCAGGCAAGAACGATATGGTGGAGAAGGCAAAAGAAAGGATTTCCACCGTCCTTCCAGACACAAAGAATGAAGTTACTACCCAAATTCTGAGGAAGCGTAATTTTGACCATGAACTGGTAAGCAACGGAAAGGTGAACGCCCGCAGTAAAGCTGATTTGCGCTTTGAAACGGGTGAAGTCATTGCCCGTATTTATGTGAAGAACGGCGACCGTGTACATAAAGGACAAAAGCTGGCTGAACTGGACAAATTCCGTCTGGAGCAGAAACTGTCCCAGGCGGAAGACGCTTTGTTGAAGGCTGAGCTTGAATTGAAAGATGTGCTCATCGGGCAGGGATATACGCCGGATGATTTCAGCAAGGTTCCTGTGGAGACCATGAAGATTGCAAAAGTGAAGAGCGGTTACGAGCAGTCGAAATCCCAGTACGAACTGACAAAAAGGGAGACGGAACATGCGACACTTACCGCGCCTTTTGACGGTGTAGTGGCTAATCTTTTCTCAAAACCTTATAACCCGGCTAATACCTCGGAAGTATTCTGCACTATCCTTGACACCAGAGGGATGGAAGCTGAATTTACCGTATTGGAGAATGAACTTGCCTTTATTAAAAAAGGTGATAAGGTGACGGTCATTCCTTATGCTGGGGGAAGCTCGTTTGAGGGTAGGGTATCTGAAGTCAATCCGTTGGTGGATACCAATGGAATGGTGAAGGTGAAGGCTGATGTGAACGGTGAAGGCAAGCTGTTCAGCGGTATGAATGTGAGGGTCAGTGTCAGGCGGAATCTGGGTGAACAGTTGGTGATTCCCAAGACGGCTGTGGTACTGCGCTCCGGCAAGCAGGTGGTGTTCACATTGAAAGAAGGCAAGGCTATGTGGAACTATGTGCATACGGGACTGGAGAACGCAACGGAATACATTGTTTCTGATAAATCCCGGAAAGGTGTTGAAGACGGTTTATTGGAAGGAGACACGGTTATTGTGACCGGAAACCTGAATCTGGCGCATGAAGCGGAAGTAAATGTAAGATAATCCGTCCCAAAATCAAGTAAGCATGATAAAATTTTTAATCCAGCGTCCTATCGCCGTGTTAATGGCTTTCACCGCCAGTTTTATAATCGGCCTGGTGACTTATTCCACACTGCCGATATCGCTGCTTCCGAATATCGCCATTCCGGAGATTACCGTACAAGTGTCTGCCGCGAATACATCCGCCCGCGAACTGGAAAACACGATTGTGAAACCTTTGCGCAGCCAACTGATTCAGGTTTCCACTTTGAAAGACATTCATAGCGAATCAAGGGACGGGGCGGGTATCATCCGCCTGTCTTTTGAGTTCGGCACTAATACGGATCTTGCTTTTATCGAGGTCAATGAGAAGATAGATGCTGCGATGAACTATCTCCCCAAGGAAACGGAACGTCCGAAAGTAATCAAGGCGAGCGCAACGGATATTCCCGTGTTCTACCTGAATCTGACCTTGAAGAATGACAGTGCTTATAGTACTACTACCACGGGACAGCAATCCTTTCTTGACTTGTGTGAATTTGCCGAATCGGTTATCAAGCGAAGGATAGAGCAGCTTGAAGAAGTGGCTATGGTGGACGTGACCGGACTGGTGGAACGCCAGGTGCAGATTGTGCCCGATGAGGACAAGCTTGCCATGATGGGACTTGCCGTTGAGGATATTGAGTCCGCCCTGTCGTCCAACAATGTAGAACCGGGCAGTATGACGGTACGTGACGGATACTATGAATATAATATCAAATTCTCGACATTACTGCGTACGGCGGAAGATGTGGAAAATATCTATCTGCGTAAGGGCGACCGCATTGTGCAGTTAAAGGATTTCTGCAAGGTTAATATCGTGCCTGTGAAAGAAAAGGGCGTGTCCTTATCGAACGGAAAGCGTGCGGTGACATTGGCTGTCATCAAGCAGGCGGATGAGAATATGGACAAGATGAAGAACTCCCTGATAGGGACGATGGAGTATTTCCAGCGGGTATATCCGGACATTGATTTCAGTATCAGCCGCAATCAGACGGAGTTGCTGGACTTCACGATTTCCAATCTGCAGCAGAATCTTTCTTTAGGATTCCTCTTTATCTGCCTGGTAGCAGTCCTGTTCCTGGGTGACGTGAAATCCCCGTTGGTCATCGGGCTCAGCATGGTGGTTTCCATCGTAATTAGTTTCGTATTCTTCTACCTTTGTAATATGTCACTGAATATCATTTCCCTTGCCGGATTGATTCTGGCTTTGGGAATGATGATTGACAGCTCGATTATCGTGACTGAGAATATTTCGCAATACCGCGAACGGGGATATTCCCTGCGTCGTGCCTGTATCACAGGGACAAGTGAAGTGGTGACGCCCATGCTGAGCTCTTCGCTGACCACCATCGCCGTATTCGCTCCCCTGATTTTTATGAGCGGCATTGCCGGAGCTATTTTCTACGACCAGGCTTTCTCCGTCACGGTAGGGCTGCTGGTGTCTTATTTTACGGGAATCATGCTTCTTCCCGTCCTCTATCTGCTGGTCTACCGTGCAGGTATCCGTACCCGGAAATGGAAGTGGCTCTCCTTTAAATTCAATAACCCGATAAAAGACCATACGCTGGACCGTTTCTATGATGCCGGAGTAGACTGGGTGTTCCGTCATAAAACGTTCAGCGTATTGTTTTGCGTCATTTCCATTCCGCTCTGTGTATTCTTCTTTTTCTTTATAGATAAAGAGCGGATGCCCGATATAGAAGAAAACGAATTGATTGTCCGCATAGAATGGAATGAAAATATCCACGTGGATGAAAACAGGAAGCGTGTGGACGCACTTTTTAAAGAACTGGAAGGCCGTTCTCTGGAACAGACGGCTTCTGTCGGCAGACAGGATTTTATCCTGAACCGGGAGAGGGAGCTTTCCTCTTCCGAAGCGGAACTTTATTTCCGGACGGAAACTTCCGGAGAGATTGCCCCATTGGAACAGGAGATATACCGGAGATTGAAGGAACGTTATCCGCTCTCCGTCATTTCTTTCTCTCCGCCGGAAACGGTATTCGAGAAACTTTTTGTGACGGGTGAACCGGATATCATAGCTGAATTTTATGCCCGTAACAGGGCACAGGCACCGGAAGCGGAAACGATTCGCAAACTGGAGTATGAATTGACAGGGGAAACCGGAATCAATCCTACGGGCATCGCTTTTGAAAATCAGTTGAACCTGAGCATCAGCAAGGAAAAACTGCTGCTTTACCGTGTCTCCTATAACGAACTTTACCGTGTCTTGAAAACGGCTTTCCGCGAAAACAGCGTGACTATGCTGCATTCTTACCAGCAATATCTTCCGATTAATATTGCAGGGAATGAAAAGACCGTGAACAGGGTCTTGCAGGAGACATTGATACAGACACAGCCGGATAACCAAGGCAATATAGAATATATCCCGCTTCGGGAACTGGTAAAGGTGGCTCCTGCCGAAGACTTGAAAAGTATTACTGCCGGGCGTAACGGGGAATTTGTGCCCTTCGATTTTTATGGAGTGCGCGATGCAGACAAGCTGATAAAAGACGTGAAGCAGGTAGCCGGGAATACGGGGGAGTGGGATACCGGCTTTTCCGGCAGCTTCTTCTCGAACCGGGAAATGCTGGACGAACTGGTAGTGATACTTCTGATTTCCCTGTTGCTGATGTATTTTATCCTTGCGGCACAGTTCGAGAGTTTTTTACAGCCTTTGCTTGTCCTGGCGGAAATTCCCATAGACGTGGCCTTTGCTTTGTTGCTGCTTTGGCTTTGCGGGCATACGCTGAATCTGATGTCAGCCATCGGGCTTATCGTCACCTGCGGTATCGTCATCAATGACTCTATCCTGAAACTGGATGCAATCAATGAACTGCGCAAGGCAGGCGTCCCTTTGCTGGAAGCCATCCATGAAGCCGGACGCAGGCGCCTGCGTCCCATTATCATGACCTCGCTGACTACGATTTTCGCCATGGTTCCGCTCTTGTTCTCTTCGGATATGGGTTCGGAACTGCAAAAGCCGTTGTCCATAGCCATGATAGGGACGATGTCGATAGGCACGGCAGTGAGCCTGTTTATCATACCGTTGCTTTATTGGTTCATTTACCGGAAAAAAGAAGAAGTAAGAAAGTTGAAATAAGTAGCAAATAATAACGAATAGTTCAAATATGAGAGTTATGAACGGATTATTAAGAATTCCCACCTTTCTCTGTGTCCTCAGTGTCCTCTGTGGTGAATCCCCGCTGTACGCACAGAAACATCTGGTACTGGACTTGAATCAGACGATTGCTTTGGCCAACGACAGTTCTCTGGAATCATTCCGCACACAGAATATGTATCTCTCCGGCTATTGGGAATACCGGACATACAAGGCGAACCGCCTGCCCAGTCTGACGCTGGACCTTACTCCGGCACAATATAACCGGGATATAACGAAACGTTATGATTCGGGCTCCAACCTCGACGTGTACCGCACGCAGCAATCATATTATGCCTACGGCGGACTGAGCGTGAGGCAGAACCTCGACCTGACCGGGGGTACATTCTATCTGGAATCGAATCTTGCCTATATGCGCAACTTCGGGGATAACAGCGCGACACAACTCACCAGTGTCCCGATAAGGCTCGGATATTCGCAGAGCCTGGTAGGATACAATCCTTTCAAGTGGGAGCGGAAAATAGAACCGTTGAAATACGAGCGCGTGAAGAAGGAATTTCTTTATAATGTGGAGAAGGTCTCGGAAACGGCCACGAACTATTTCTTTTCCCTTGCCATGGCGCAAGCGGAATATAAACTGGCAAAGGACAACCTGGCTTCCACCGATACGCTTTACCGTATCGGGCAACAACGCCACCGGATAGCCGCCATCTCACAGGCCGACCTGCTGACATTGAAACTGGACCGTGTCAACGCACAGAACACTCTTCAGAACAAGGCTAGCGACCTGAAACGGGCGATGTTCTCCTTAGCGTCTTTTCTTAATCTGGATAAGAATACGCAAATCGAACTGAAACTCCCTTCCCGTCCGGGCATGATAGAGATTCCGGTGGATGAGGCTTTGAGTTGGGGGAGAAGCAACAATCCCCAATTGCTGGAATTGAAACAGAATGTACTGGAAGCGCAGCGGAATGTGGACAAGACAAAGAAAGAATCCCGTTTCAACGCAAGTGTGAATGCGAGCGTCGGTTTTAACCAGGTGGCGGATAATTTCGGGGATGTGTATCATAAACCGATGCAACAGGATTTGGTGGCGGTCAGTGTTTCCATTCCGTTATTGGATTGGGGCGTCCGTAAAGGCAAGTATAATATGGCGCGGAATAACCTGAATGTGGTGAAGATTTCGGCACGTCAGGATGAGATTAGCATCGAAGAGGAAGTGATTATGACAGTGAGCGATTTCAATATCCAGCAGCAATTGATAGCAAGCGCGGAAGAGGCGCTGGATTTGTCTGTACTTGCTTATAATGAGACGAAACAGCGTTTTATCATCGGCAAGGCGGATATAAACAGCCTGACACTTTCACTCAACAGGCAGCAGCAGGCACAGCGGAATTATATTTCCGCCTTGCAAAACTACTGGCTGAATTATTATAAGATACGCCGGCTTACCCTGTTCGATTTCGCCGCGAAGCTTTCTCTTTCGGACAGGTTCGATTTCAATGGGGGAAAGTTGGTTAAATGATGATTCCCATTTATATGAATGATGATAATGCAAAATTATGGAATCTGAAATAAATAAGTCCCCGAAGGCTTCCGCCTTTACGCTGATTGTGGCTTTTGTCTGTGTGGCGTTGGTCGGACTGGCACTTGTCCCGCTGTTACCTGTTAAATTGAACCCGTCACGGACATTGCCCGGCTTCACGGTACGTTTCAGCATGCCCGGCACTTCGGCGCGTGTGGTGGAGATGACGGCTACCAGTAAACTGGAGGCGATGCTTGCCCGCGTGAAAGGGATTCGGGGAATTTACTCCACTTCGGGAAACGGGTGGGGAAGTATCAGCGTGAACCTGGACAAGCATGTGGATGCGGCAGTCGCACGTTTCGAGGCTTCCACCATTATCCGTCAGACGTGGCCGGAGTTGCCGGACGGGGTGAGTTATCCGTATATTCAGATGCAGAGTCCGGGACAGAGCAGCCAGTCTCCTTTCATGGCGTTTACAATCAATGCGCCCGCTACGCCTGTATTGATTCAGCAGTATGCGGAAGAGCATATAAAAACACGCTTGGCACAGCTTTCGGGGATTTATAAGATTAACCTTAGTGGTGCCACTCCGATGGAGTGGCGGTTGGAGTATGATTCCGAACAGTTGCGTGCGCTTGGGATAAATACGGATGATATTCGCGAGGCGGTCGGGCTGCATTATCAGAAAGAATTTTTAGGTACTTATGATGCGGAACAAGGGGCTTCGGGCAGGCAATGGATACGCCTGGCGTTGGTTCCCGAACATGACAGCCGGGAGTTTGATGCCAGTCGGATACAGGTGAAGATGAAGGACGGGAGAATGATTGGTCTGGATGAACTGGTGAAGGTTTCACGGGTGGAACAACAGCCGCAGAGTTATTACCGGATTAATGGGCTGAACTCAATTTATCTGTCTATAGTTGCCGAAGAGACGGCTAATCAATTGGCGTTGAGCAAGGAAGTGAAGGCATATATGGATGACATTCAGCTATTGCTTCCGGTAGGATATGAGATTCATACCAGTTATGATGCTACGGAGTTTATCAAGGATGAGTTGAGTAAGATTTATCTGCGTACGGGAGTCACGGTGGCTATCCTGCTTCTGTTCGTATTGTTGATTACGTTCAGTCCTAAATATCTGTTTCTGATTGTTGTCAGTTTGTCTGTCAATATAGCGATAGCGGTTATTCTTTATTACGCCTTCGGGTTGGAAATGCAGTTGTACTCTTTGGCGGGTATCACTGTCTCGTTGAATCTTGTGATTGATAACACGATAGTGATGAGCGACCACTATCTGCGACGTGGCAACCGGAAAGCGTTTATGTCCGTGCTGGCGGCTACATTGACAACGATGGGAGCATTGGTTATCATCTTTTTCCTCGATGAGAAGATACGGCTTAATTTGCAGGACTTTGCTGCCGTGGTGATTATCAATTTGGGAGTTTCTTTGTTGGTTGCCCTGTTTTTTGTTCCTTCCCTGATTGATAAAATCGGATTGAAGCGACGGAAAAGAATTTCTCCTTCAAAACCAAAGTTGAAGCTGAAACCGAAATCGGGACAGCGGATAGGGAACGTACGTTTCTTTGTGTGGGTACGCTCGAAAATGCGTCGTTTTCCGGTTTACTTCAGCCGCTTTTATAGGTGGCTGATACGGAATCTTTGCCGTTGGAGAGTGGCGGTGTGCATACTGTTATTATTAGGATTCGGATTGCCTGTATTCTTGTTGCCGGAAAAGATGAAGGGGGAAGATAAGTGGGCGGAAGTTTATAATAAAACGCTGGGTACTTCTGCCTATAAAGAAAAGGTGAAACCGGTTGTGGATAAGGTGTTGGGTGGAAGTCTGCGACTGTTTATACAAAAGGTGTATGAGGGGAGTTATTTCTCACGGAATGAAGAAGTAGTGCTTCACGCCAACGCGAATTTACCGAATGGGAGCACGCTTGAGCAGATGAATACACTGATAAAACGGATGGAAACTTATCTGAGTGGATTTAAGGAAATCAAGCAGTTTCAAGCATCCGTGGAGAGTGCCCGCAGGGCATCTATCCATATCTATTTTACTAAAGAGCATCAGAGAAGCGGATTTCCCTATACATTGAAAGCGAATATGATAAGTAAGGCTCTTCAATTGGGAGGTGGAGACTGGAGTATCTACGGATTGCAGGATCAGGGATTCAGTAATAGTGTGCGTGAGAACGCGGGTTCTTTCCGGGTGAAGATGTACGGGTACAATTATGATGAGCTTTATGCGTGGGCGGAGAATTTGAAGGAGAAGCTATTGTCTCACCGACGGATTAGGGAAGTGACGATAGGTTCTGATTTCTCGTGGTGGAAAGATGATTATATGGAATTCTACTTCGACCTGAACAAACGGCGGATGGCTGAAGAAGGAATTGGAGCCGGAGGGTTGTTTTCCGCTATCCGTCCGATATATGGGCGAAATATGGAAATTGGTTCGGTATTGACGGAAGAAGGAACGGAAAAGATAAAGCTTTCTTCCCGGCAATCGGAAGAACGGGATGTATGGGCTATGCAGTACTATCCTTTCCAGTCAGGCGGTAAGGAATATAAGATGTCGGAACTGGCCGTCGTTGAGAAAGGGCAGATGCCGCAGGAAGTGGCAAAGGAAAATCAGCAATATCGCTTGTGCCTGCAATACGAGTATATCGGCTCTTCGGAACAGGGGCATAAACTGCTGAAGAAAGATTTGGAAGAGTTTAACGAGCTTCTTCCGATGGGATATACCGCAAAATCGGAAGATAACAACTGGTCGTGGGGCGGAAAGGATAATAAGCAATATCGTTTGCTCCTGATTGTAATCGCCATTATTTTCTTTATTACAAGTATTCTTTTTAATTCGCTGAAACAGCCGTTGGCGATTATCTTTGTGATTCCGGTATCTTATATCGGCGTGTTCCTGACGTTCTACTGGTTCAAACTGAACTTCGACCAGGGCGGTTTTGCTTCCTTTGTCCTGCTTTGTGGTATCACAGTGAACGCGAGCATTTATATATTGAATGAATACAATGCCATCCGTAAACGCTTCCCGCGTCTTTCACCGCTCCGGGCTTATGTGAAAGCCTGGAACACGAAAGTGATTCCTATTTTCCTGACGGTCGCTTCCACTATCCTGGGCTTTATCCCTTTCATGGTAGGAGCGGAAAAAGAAGGTTTTTGGTTCCCGTTGGCGGCAGGCACTATCGGGGGATTGATAATGTCCGTAATCGGGGTATTTATTTTCCTGCCGGTGCTGACACTGAAGAAGAAGCATTGCTTTGCAGCATCTAAAGCTATGCTTTAAGGATGCTAAAGCGTAGCTTTATCCGGTCTAAAGCTACGCTTTTGGTTTTACCAGTTATTTCCCGCGTTACTGCTGCTGATAAGCATTTCCACTCTCTGCTTGTATAAATTCGCTCCTTCGGCAATATTCTTTCCTGCATCTGCGGTTCCCATTCCGTAAACGACAATGGGTGTCTGCCATGCCATACCCGAGTGAATCGCGCTACCCTGATACGGGCGTAGAAGCTCATCGATTGTGAAGCGGTTTCGCCCGCCGCTACGATAAGCGTCATATTCGGAGCCGGTAGTTGTTACCACCATCAATGGCTTGCCTGCAACAGCCGGAGTCTTGGATAAGTAAGTAAAGACTTCGTCCTGCCATTTTTTTAGTAATGACGGCGCAGCCATCCAATAGAAAGGAAACTGGTAGATGACAGCCGAAGCGTCGGAGATGATCTTACTCCATTCGTCCACATTGAAAGCGATTTCCTCGGACAGTTCGTAAAGGTTGAAAACCGCCACTCCTTCAATGTCACTCACGGCGTCGATTAATGCCTTGTTTGCTTGTGATTCTTTCATGTTGGGATGTGCCAGCAGAATCACGACTTTTCTTAAATCTTTATTCATATTCAATCAGGTATTTAGGATGATACAATTACTTATATACTATTAAGGTCTAAAAATAAGAAAAAGTTCTCGAAAACCAATATCTTAATTAAAAATAAAACAATCACTCTTTGCTTTTGAATTTGTATTTTTGCATCCACGTTCGTAAGACGTTACTTTAGATAATAATATTGTATATGATAGATTTTACCCGGTTTCCTTCTCCTTGCTATATCATGGAAGAAGAACTTTTAAGAAAGAACCTGAGTTTGATAAAAAACGTAGCCGACAGGGCGGGAGTGGAGATAATCCTGGCTTTCAAGTCATTTGCCATGTGGCGCTCTTTCCCTATCTTTCGTGAATACATCAACCATTCAACCGCCAGTTCGGTATATGAAGCCCGCCTGGCATTGGAAGAATTCGGCAGCAAGGCGCATACCTATTCTCCTGCCTATACAGAACAGGATTTCCCCGAAATCATGCGATGCAGCAGCCATATCACATTCAACTCGATGGCGCAGTTTGCCCGTTTCTATCCGATGACGGTAGCCGAAGGAAGCGGTATCTCCTGTGGTATCCGTGTGAATCCCGAATATTCGGAAGTGGAAACGGAACTTTATAATCCGTGTGCGCCCGGTACCCGTTTCGGGATAACGGCTGATTTGTTGCCGGAGACGCTGCCGCAAGGGATTGAGGGTTTTCATTGCCACTGTCATTGCGAATCTTCCTCTTATGAACTGGAGCGTACATTGGAACATCTGGAAGAGAAGTTTGCCCGTTGGTTTCCGCAGATAAAGTGGTTGAACCTGGGCGGCGGACATCTGATGACCCGCAAAGATTATGATACGGAACATCTGATAAAACTATTGCAAGGCTTAAAATCACGCTATCCGCACTTACGGATTATCCTGGAACCCGGATCGGCTTTTACCTGGCAGACGGGTGTCCTGACTTCCGAGGTGGTGGACATTGTGGAAAGCCGTGGAATCAGGACAGCCATCCTGAACGTCAGCTTTACCTGCCATATGCCCGATTGTCTGGAGATGCCTTATCAGCCGGCAGTCCGTGGCGCGGAAATGGGAAATGAAGGCAAATACATTTACCGCCTTGGCGGAAATTCCTGTTTGAGCGGCGACTATATGGGACTGTGGAGTTTCGACCATGAGTTGCAAATCGGAGAGCGGATTGTGTTCGAAGATATGATTCACTATACGATGGTAAAGACAAACATGTTTAACGGAATCCATCATCCGGCCATCGCTTTATGGACAAAAGAGGGAAAAGCAGAAATATACAAGCAATTTTCTTACGAAGATTATCGTGACCGAATGAGTTGATAATCAAAAAGATTGTTTTGCGGCGGGGGCAAAGTGTGCAGATTTCTTTAAAAAAAGTATGCAGAATGTTTGCAGGTTTACGGAAAATCCCTACCTTTGCAACCGCAAACGAAAAAATGCGGAAATAGCTCAGTTGGTAGAGCATAACCTTGCCAAGGTTAGGGTCGCGAGTTCGAGTCTCGTTTTCCGCTCATGTTTCTTTGAAATGTTGGAACTAAGTTTTGCCCAGGTGGCGGAATTGGTAGACGCGCACGTTTCAGGTGCGTGTGTCGAGAGGCATGCAGGTTCGAGTCCTGTTCTGGGCACCAATCTTTCAGTTTTCTGAATGACGAAATTTAGTTTGCGGAAATAGCTCAGTTGGTAGAGCATAACCTTGCCAAGGTTAGGGTCGCGAGTTCGAGTCTCGTTTTCCGCTCCATATATATAACATAAGAGGTTGTCAGTCGATGTGATTGGCAACCTCTTTTTTTTGTACCTTATTGTAAGTTTACCGGACGATTTTATCAATAGATTGAATAGAAAAGCGTAATTTTGCAGATGAAAAAAATCAATGTACTCCCCCCAAAAAGAGCGTCATTGATTCACGCAGACCTATAATTAATTTAATAATAGATGATATGTTAACACAAATCATTAATGCACGCATCCTGACCCCGCAAGGCTGGCTCAAGGATGGGTCAGTGCTTATCCGCGACAATAAAATTCTGGAAGTGACCAACTGCGACCTTGCCATTATCGGAGCCAAACTGATTGATGCCAAAGGAATGTACATTGTCCCCGGCGGAGTGGAAATCCACGTTCATGGTGGCGGCGGAAGGGATTTTATGGAAGGTACGGAAGAGGCTTTCCGAACAGCTATCAAAGCTCATATGCAGCACGGCACTACCAGTATTTTCCCCACACTTTCTTCTTCAACCATTCCTATGATCTGCGCAGCCGCGGAGACTACCGAGAAAATGATGGCGGAACCGGATAGCCCGGTACTCGGACTTCACCTCGAAGGACATTATTTCAATATGGAAATGGCGGGCGGACAGATTCCCGAAAATATCAAGAATCCCGATCCCGAAGAATATATCCCGTTGCTGGAAGAGACGCATTGTATCAAGCGTTGGGATGCCGCACCGGAACTTCCGGGAGCCATGCAGTTCGGTAAGTATATCACGGCAAAAGGCATATTGGCTTCGGTAGGACATACGCAGGCTGAATTTGAGGATATACTGACGGCTTATGAAGCGGGCTATACTCATGCCACCCATTTCTATAACGCCATGCCGGGATTCCACAAACGGAAGGAATACAAATATGAGGGCACGGTAGAAAGCATTTATCTGATTGACGATATGACCGTGGAAGTAGTGGCGGACGGTATTCATGTGCCCCCGACGATTCTGCGTCTTGTCTACAAAATAAAAGGAGTGGAGCGTACTTGTCTGATAACGGATGCGCTGGCTTGCGCGGCCAGTGACAGTCAGACGGCTTTTGACCCGCGTGTAATTATCGAGGACGGGGTTTGCAAACTCGCAGACCGTTCCGCCCTGGCAGGAAGCGTGGCGACAATGGATCGCCTGATTCGCACGATGGTGCAGAAGGCGGAGATTCCATTGGCGGATGTGATAAGGATGGTTTCCGAAACACCTGCCCGCATCATGGGAGTGCTGGATCGTAAAGGTACGCTCGAGCGTGGCAAGGATGCCGATATCATTGCTTTGGACAAAGACTTGAATGTAAGGGCTGTGTGGGCGATGGGACAACTGGTGGAAGGCACCAACAAACTGTTTTAAATCCTATAAAAAAAGAAGACTATGTTAACTCAGATAATAAACGGAAGAATACTTACCCCGCAAGGCTGGTTGAAAGATGGCTCCGTATTGATTTGCGATGGAAAAATATTAGAGGTGACGAACAGTGACCTGGCGGTTATCGGTGCAACGATCATTGATGCCCGCGGGATGACAATCGTACCGGGATTTGTGAGTATGCATGCTCACGGTGGTGGCGGACACGACTTTACCGAAGCTACGGAAGAGGCTTTCCGCACGGCGACTACCGCCCATTTGAAGCATGGTGCCACCAGTATGTTCCCTACTTTATCATCCACTTCTTTCGAAAGGCTTTATCAGGCAGTCGATGTTTGCGAGAGTTTGATGCAGGAGAAAGATTCTCCGATTCTCGGTCTGCACATCGAAGGGCCTTACCTGAATCCGAAGATGGCAGGTACGCAGTATGACGGCTTCCTCAAAACACCGGATGAGAATGAATATATTCCTTTGTTGGAGCATACTTCCTGCATCAAGCGTTGGGACATCAGTCCCGAATTGCACGGTGCGCATGATTTCGCGAAGTACACCCGTTCGAAAGGGATTATGACCGCCGTGACACATACCGAAGCCGAGTATGATGAAATTAAGGCTGCGTATGCGGTAGGCTTTACCCATGCCGCGCATTTCTATAATGCGATGCCGGGTTTCCACAAACGCCGTGAGTATAAATATGAAGGTACGGTGGAAAGTGTATATCTGACGGATGGAATGACAGTAGAAGTGATTGCGGACGGCATTCACTTGCCGGCTACGATACTGAAACTGGTATATAAACTGAAAGGTGTGGAGAATACTTGTCTCGTAACGGATGCTTTGGCTTATGCCGCTTCTGACGGTAATGTGCCGGTTGATCCCCAGTATATTATTGAAGGCGGAGTATGTAAGATGGCAGACCATTCTGCGTTGGCAGGTAGTTTGGCTACGATGGATATACTGGTGCGTACCATGGTGAAGAAAGCGAATATACCTTTGGAAGATGCTGTACGCATGGCTTCTGAGACTCCCGCCCGTCTGATTGGAGTTAGCGACCGGAAAGGGGCGTTGGCTAAAGGAAAAGATGCCGATATTGTGATTCTTGATAAGGAACTGAATGTGCGTTGTGTGTGGTCGATGGGAAAGATTGTTCCGGGAACTGATATCCTGTTGCACAAATAACGGTTGAAATAATACGAAACAAGATAGCCCTGATTCTGAATGTAGAGATGCTCTGCTTCGGAATCGGGGCTTATTTTTATGGTATCTGTATGATGAAAACAGCCTTTTTCTAATCGAATTCTAATCTGAAATGAGAGCCTTATAATGGCTTTTTTCCTTCTCTACGATTGCAGAATTGTAATTTTGTCGCGAAAACTACGATAAGGTAACAAAGATTAAACGCAATGAACAGAGTATTTCTAATTTCCTTTTTTCTTCTATTGACAAGGGGAGTATTATGTGCCCAGCAGATTTCGGGCACGCTGACACTAAAGGATGCGGAACAACGTTTTCTGGAACGTAACCTGTCGCTGATAGCCGAACGTTATAACATCGACATGGCACAAGCACAGGTTCTGCAAGCCAAACTATTTGAGAACCCGGTGATTTCACTGGAACAGAATGTCTACAATCGGCTGAACGGGAAGTACTTCGATTTTGGGCATGAGGGTGAAGCGGTTGTGGAGATTGAGCAGGTGATTCGCCTTGCCGGTCAGCGGAACAAGCAAGTGAAGCTGGAAAAAATCAACAAGGAAATAGCCGGATATCAGTTTGAAGAAGTGATGCGTACCCTTCGCCGGGAACTGAATGAGAAGTTCGTACAGGTTTATTTCCTTTCCAAATCCATCTCTATTTATGAGAAGGAAGTCAACTCCCTGCAAAATTTACTTGCCGGGATGAAGGTGCAACAAGAAAAAGGAAATATTTCGTTGATGGAAATCTCCCGCCTGGAGTCCATGCTGTTCTCTTTAAAGAAAGAGAAGAATGAACGGGAGAATGAGTTGCTGACTCTAAGAGGGGAGTTCAACAGGTTGCTCAATCTTCCGGGAGATACCCGGATTCGGTTATCATTGGATGAGGAAGTATTGAAACAGCTTGATTTGTCTCAACTGTCATTCGCCGATTTGAAAGCGATGATTAATGAGCGTCCGGACTTGAAAATTGCGCGAAGCATGGCAAGCGCTTCCCGTGCCAATTTGAAATTGCAGAAGTCGATGGCTTTTCCTGAATTTTCGGTGAAAGGTAGTTATGACCGTATCGGAAACTTTATTAGGGATTATTTTGCGGTAGGAGTAAGCCTGTCCGTACCTATCTTCAACCGTAACCAGGGAAATATAAAGGCTGCCCGTTTCAGCATTCAGCAAGCGGGAGTGCAGCAGGAAGATGCTGCCAACCGTGCGGATATGGAGCTTTATACCGCTTATGCTTCACTGGAAAAGGCAGTGCAGCTTTATCAATCTACCAACATGGATTTGGAACGCAACTTTGAGAAACTGATAACAGGTGTGAACGAGAACTTCAGTAAACGCAATATCAGTTTGCTGGAGTTTATTGATTACTATGACAGTTATAAGGAAACCTGTATTCAGTTGCATGAGATAAAGAAAGATGTGTTTCTCGCCATCGAAAACCTGAATACAACTGTCGGACAGAATATATTGAACTACTAATATCTATAAATTATCAAAGACTATGAACTGGAATAAATTCCTTCCTTGCATATTGCTTACTACTTTATTGGGAGCATGCTCCGGCAAAGGTGAACAACCGAATGTTGCCCCGGCTGCCTTATGTCTGACGGACAGCTTGCTGAAAGTCGTATCTGTCGATACGGTTCATGTTCAGGAAGTGATAGACGAACTGACACTGAACGGACGGGTGACATTTAACGAGAATCAAGTGGCACATGTATATCCGATGTTTGGCGGTATGGTGACGGAACTGAAAGCTGAAATCGGGGATTTCGTCCGTAAGGGAGATGTGTTGGCAGTCATCCGTAGTGGGGAAGTGGCAGAGTATGAAAAGCAACTGAAAGACGCGGAGCAGCAATTGCAGCTGACCCGCAGAAATATGGATGCTACACAAGATATGTATTCGTCCGGCATGGCTTCGGATAAGGATATACTTCAGGCGAAACAGGAGTTGGCAAGCGCCGAAGCGGAAGAGAGAAGGATAAAGGAAATCTTCTCTATTTATAATTTCTCCGGAAATGCCTACTATCAGTTGAAATCGCCTGTATCGGGCTTTATTGTTGAGAAACAAATCAGCAGGGATATGCAGTTGCGCCCCGACCAAAGTGAAGGACTGTTCACGATTTCGGGACTTTCCGATGTATGGGTGATGGCGGATGTATATGAAAGCGACATCAGCAAAGTGTCCGAAGGGGCTTCGGTGCGTATCTCTACACTGGCCTATCCCGATAAAACATTTGCCGGAACGATTGACAAGGTATATCATCTGCTGAACAATGAAAGCAAGACGATGAATGTCCGTATCAAACTCAAAAATGAGGATTATCTGCTGAAGCCGGGAATGTTTACGAACGTAAGCGTAAAATGCCGGGCGGACGGAACCTCGATGCCCCGCATTGATTCTCATGCGCTG
The DNA here is from genome assembly GCF_040918965.1 of Bacteroides sp. RTP21281st1_H5_RTP21281_210402. Classification (NCBI taxonomy): domain Bacteria; kingdom Pseudomonadati; phylum Bacteroidota; class Bacteroidia; order Bacteroidales; family Bacteroidaceae; genus Bacteroides; species Bacteroides sp. RTP21281st1_H5_RTP21281_210402. The sequence goes on from NZ_JBCOWR010000004.1 coordinate 345,491, forward strand.
GTATTTGAAGGGGGCAGGAATTATGTGGTGGTTGTGAAACCGGATCAACGGCTGCAAGTGAAAGAGGTGGATGTATATAAGCAGTTGAGCAAGGAATGTTATATCCGATCCGGACTTTCCGAAGGAGACAGGGTGTTGAATAATAATGTATTGTTAGTGTATAATGCTTTGAATACGGATTAAAAACAGAGAATAGACTTATGCATAAATTCATAGATAATATAGTGGCTTTCTCGCTGAAGAACAAGTTCTTTATCTTCTTTTGTACGGCGATTGCCATTATAGCCGGAGCTGTCTCTTTCAAGCACACTCCGATAGACGCTTTTCCGGATGTGACCAATACGAAGGTGACGATTATCACGCAATGGGCGGGACGCAGCGCGGAAGAAGTGGAGAAATTTATCACGATTCCTATCGAGATAGCCATGAACCCGGTTCAGAAGAAAACGGATATCCGTTCGACTACGCTTTTCGGACTTTCCGTTATCAATGTGATGTTCGAAGACCGTGTGGATGATTTTACAGCCCGTCAGCAGGTATATAATTTGTTGAATGATGCCGATTTGCCCGATGGGGTGACACCGGAAGTACAGCCTTTGTATGGCCCTACCGGAGAGATTTTCCGCTATACGCTGCGTAGCGACAAGCGCAGTGTGCGGGATTTGAAGACCATTCAGGATTGGGTAATCGAGCGTAATCTCCGTTCGGTGTCCGGTGTGGCGGATATTGTGAGCTTCGGTGGTGAAGTGAAAACTTTTGAGGTGAGTGTGAATCCTCACCAGTTGATTAATTACGGCATTACTTCCCTCGAACTCTATGACGCGATAGCCAAGAGTAATATCAATGTAGGGGGAGACGTGATTACGAAAAGCTCACAAGCCTATGTGGTTCGTGGCATCGGTCTGATTAACGACCTGGACGAACTGCGGAATATCGTAGTGAAGAATATCAATGGTACTCCGATTCTGGTAAAGAACCTTGCCGAAGTACACGAATCATGCCTGCCCCGTCTCGGACAGGTAGGGCGAATGGATGAGGACGACGTAGTTCAAGGTATCGTGGTGATGCGGAAAGGGGAGAACCCGGGCGAGGTAATCGCCAACCTGAAAGACAAGATAGAAGATTTGAATCAGAATGTGCTTCCGAAAGATGTGCAAATAGTCTCGTTCTATGACCGTGAGGACTTGGTGAACCTGGCTGTCAGGACGGTGACGCATAACCTGATTGAAGGAATATTGTTGGTTACCTTTATTGTTTTAATTTTCATGGCAGACTGGCGGACTACTGTGATTGTTGCTGTTGTCATCCCATTGGCATTGTTATTCGCATTCATCTGTTTACGTGCAATGGGAATGTCCGCCAATCTGCTTTCTATGGGAGCCATCGACTTCGGTATCATTATTGACGGGGCGGTGGTGATGGTAGAAGGGGTATTTGTCGCCCTGGACAAGAAGGCAAGGCAAGTGGGAATGCCTGCTTTCAACGTCATGTCCAAAATGGGACTGATCCGTAATACGGCAAAGGACAAGGCGAAAGCGGTATTCTTCTCCAAATTGATTATTATCACGGCACTGATTCCTATTTTCTCTTTCCAGAAAGTGGAAGGAAAGATGTTCTCACCCTTGGCATATACGCTGGGTTTTGCACTCTTGGGGGCACTGATATTTACGCTTACCTTAGTGCCGGTCATGTCTTCCATGCTGTTGAAGAAAAATGTCCGTGAAAAGAATAACCGTTTTGTCCATTTTATCAATACCAAATGCTCGGCTCTCTTTGATACTTTCTATGCGCATAGAAAGCTCACTATCGGACTGGCTACGGTGATAGCGGGTGTCGGCCTATGGCTTTTCTCTTTCCTGGGTACGGAGTTCCTTCCGCAGTTGAATGAGGGTTCTATCTATATCCGCGCCACTTTGCCGCAAAGTATCTCATTGGATGAATCAGTGACGCTTGCCAATAAAATGAGAAGGAAGTTATTGACATTCCCCGAAGTGCGGCAAGTATTGTCGCAGACCGGACGGCCGAATGACGGTACGGATGCTACCGGATTCTATAATATAGAATTTCATGTCGATATTTACCCCGAAAAGGAATGGGACAGCAAGTTGACCAAGTTGCAGTTGATTGACAAGATGCAGGACGATTTGTCTATCTATCCCGGCATTGACTTTAACTTCTCGCAGCCGATTACCGATAACGTGGAAGAAGCGGCTTCGGGCGTGAAGGGTTCTATTGCCGTGAAAGTCTTCGGCAAGGATTTATATGAGTCGGAAAAGTATGCGGTTCAGATTGAGAAGATTCTCAGTACGGTGCAGGGGATTGAAGACTTGGGAGTAATCCGGAATATCGGTCAGCCGGAACTTCGTATCGAATTGAATGAACGGCAGTTGGCACGCTACGGAGTAGCCAAGGAAGATGTGCAGTCGATTATCGAAATGGCTATCGGCGGTAAATCAGCTTCACTGCTCTATGAAGATGAACGGAAATTCAATATCATGGTGAGATATAGCGAACAGTTCCGTCAGAATGAAGAGGAGATAGGCAAGATATTGGTTCCGGCAATGGATGGAACAATGGTGCCTGTCAAGGAACTGGCGGATATCACGACTATTACAGGCCCGTTATTGATTTTCCGTGATAACCATGCACGTTTCTGTGCGGTTAAGTTCTCCGTGCGGGGACGGGACATGGGTACGGCAGTTGCGGAAGCGCAGAAAAAGGTGAATGCGTCCGTACATTTACCTGCGGGATATTCTTTGAAATGGACGGGCGACTTTGAGAATCAGCAACGGGCAACGAAGCGGTTGGCGCAGGTGGTGCCTGTCAGTATCGCTATTATCTTTATCATTCTGTTTGTCCTTTTCTCTAATGCGAGGGATGCCGGACTGGTATTGCTGAATGTCCCGTTTGCGGCTGTCGGGGGGATTGCGGCACTTCTGATAACCCGTTTCAATTTCTCTATTTCGGCAGGTATCGGCTTCATAGCCCTGTTTGGTATCTGTATTCAGAATGGGGTGATTATGATATCCGATATAAAAGCGAACCTGAAGCTGGGGTCTCCGTTGCAGGAAGCGACGAAAGAAGGAGTCCGCTCGCGTATCCGTCCCGTGATAATGACGGCGGCGATGGCGGCTATCGGTTTGATGCCTGCCGCCATGAGCCACGGCATCGGTTCGGAATCCCAGCGTCCGCTTGCGATTGTTATCATTGGCGGATTGATAGGAGCCACTTTCTTTGCCTTGTTTATTTTCCCTCTTATTGTGGAAGTGGTATATGAACGGATGCTGTATGATAAAAACGGTAAGTTATTGCAAAGACGTATATAAATAATTTCATTATCTATTCTATGAAAAAAACTCTCATAGATTAAATTGTATGTTTTCAGTAGGTAGAAGTGAGAAAGGGATAAAAAAGGGGGTGAATTAAAAAATCACCCGTACTTTTGTCCCTTTTTCTATTTCGGAAGATATTTCCAGTTTGCCGTTGTAGGCAGATATAATTTTCATTGTCAGGCTAAGGCCGATTCCCTGTCCTGCATAGTCGTGGGTATTGCTGCCCCGGTAGAAAGACTGGAAGATATGCTCTATTTCTTCCTGCGGGATACCGATTCCCCGGTCTTCTATTTCAATCACGACTTGTCGGTTTATCCGGGAAAGGATAATGTCTACTTCCTTTTCAGAATATTTGCATGCATTGTCTATGATGTTCTTCAAGGCTATTTTTAGCAGGTAGGAGTTTGCTTGTACAGCAGCCGGTGCGCCCGATTCCCGGGTATGAAGCCGGATTCTGTCGTTGTCAGCCGTTAAATCGGTCAGCATGTCCTGAAGGGAGATTTCTTCGATGTTAGTTTTCAGCAGTTCTTCATCCTGTCGGGAGAGAAAAAGGAGATGGCGTATTAGGTTGGACAGCCGTTTGCTTTCTGACGAAATACGTTGCAGGGCTTCCACATATTCTCCGGTGCTTCTTTCTTTGAGCAGGCTGATTTCACATTCTCCCTGAATGGCGGTTATCGGGTTGTTCAGCTCGTGTGACGCATGGCTGACAAAGGATTTCTCTGCTTTGAAAGCACTGTCCAGGCGGTCGAGCATATGGTTCAGGGTGACTATGATTTCTTCCAGTTCATCATTGTTTCCGGTTTGTTTTAGTCGCCGGTTGAGGCTGTTGGCGCGTATTCTTTTCAGTTCCTTCAATATATGCTGAAGGGGAACAAGGATGCGTCCCGAATAGATTTTCCCTATAAAGTAGATTAGGATGGAACTGAATAGCACCAGGAAGATGGAAAGCAGCAGCAGATGTTCCTGAATCTCCGTTCCGTAAGCATTGCGGGACATGACAAGAACGATGAAATTGCCTTCATTGTCGGGATAATAGAGGGCTGCACCCAGTTGGTCTTTATATTTGAAGGAGAAAGGGATGCTGTCTTCGCCTGTTATAAGAAGAGCCTGTTGCTGTTGGGTGAGATATTTATCCAGTGTATCGCATACTTCGGAAAGGCTGTCCATATTCAAGAGAATCTCATGGGCTTCGGGTAGAAGTTCGTCATATTTGCGTTGGATAATCTGATAACTCTGTTCGTCCACTTCGTCTTTCTCCCAATGTTTCTGTGCGGTCAGGTAGGCTTTTTCACGAAGGTAGGAAGCATAGAGCCTGTTGATATACTGCGTGCTGAAGATATAGAATACAGCAATGATAATAACAGTAGTCAGCACACTGGCTAATGTATAGAAAAGAGCTATTTTAGAACCTACTTTCATACCCGTGGCGGTTGGTGATGTGTTTAAGCATTCATTATATATCCTAATCCCACTACCGTGTGAATCAGTTTCTTATCGAAGTCACGGTCTATCTTTACACGGAGATAATTGACGTAAACATCCACGATATTGGTATTCGTGTCGAAGTTCTTGTCCCATACGTCTTTGAGCAGGGTGATGCGTGAGAGGGCTACCCCCTGATGAGTCATGAAATATTCGAGCAGGCGGTATTCCTTGACCGTAAGCTCGATGTCTATATCTCCTCTTTTAGCCTTCCGGGTGTTGCAATCCAATATCAGATTATCACAAGTCAGTTGGTTGGCGGCAACTTCCTTGCCGCGGCGCAGCAATGCCTTGATGCGTGCTTCCAGTTCCTGGAAGCTGAATGGCTTGACAAGGTAATCATCCGCTCCCGCGTCCAGTCCCTTGACAATATCCTCAGTTGTGCCCAAGGCCGTCAGCATGATAACGGGAGTCTGGTAACCGAACATCTGGCGATAGAGATGGCAAAGTTCCAAACCATTTATTTTCGGCATGATAATATCCAGTATTAAAAGGTCGAAAGGTTCTTCCTGAAGGATTTTCCAACCGGTATTGCCATCGTGACAAACGCTTACCGTATGTCCGAATTCTTTCAGTCCCCGTTCAATAAAAGAGGCGATATTTATTTCATCTTCCACCAATAGTATCTTTGCCATAATCGTACTGTTTACGTGCAAAGATACTTTTTCTTTGCATTTGGAGAAAGAAAATCGCCTTACATTTAAGTGTTTCTTGTTTCTGAATTGTACTATATATAAACAAGAGATATGCTATGAAAATAAATTATTTAGTCGGAGCTTTTCTGTGTATGCTGGGATGTTATGCGTGTAGCAGTCCGAAAACAGAAGTCAAATCACCGGACGGTCATATTAAAATGTCTTTTACAGTAGATGAAAACGGCAGACCACTTTATAATGTTTCGGTAGGTGATTCCTTATTAATTGAAAATTCGGCAATGGGATTCACGGAAGGCAACGGCGTTTTCTTGGGAGAAGGATTTCAAATAAAGAATACGACTTTTACCAGCAAGGACGAGACTTGGACACAACCCTGGGGCGAGAATAAAACCAACCGCAACCATTACAATGAAATGGCAGTCAACCTGACTAACGGGAACCAGGTGGAACTGACGCTCCGCTTCCGTGTGTTCGATGATGGAGTAGGGTTCCGCTATGAATACAACGTCCCCACGGTGGATTCATTGATGATAACGGATGAACTGACCACTTTCCGGTTCCGCCAGGACGGTACTTCATGGTCGATTCCTGCCAGTGCGGAAACTTATGAATTACTATATAAGCAACAACCTGTCTCCGAGGTGGAAACAGCCAATACTCCCTTTACTTTCAAAACGGCGGACGGCGTGTATGGAAGCATCCATGAAGCGGCTTTGTATGACTTCTCCGAAATGACCTTGAAGCAGGCAGGTAACTATACATTGAAAGCGGAGCTTACCCCATGGCCCGATGGTATCAAAGTGCGCAAAGGCAACCACTTTACCACTTCCTGGCGCACCATTCAGATTGCTCCCGAAGCTGTCGGACTTATCAATTCTTCATTGATTCTGAATCTGAATGACCCTTGTGTACTGGAAACTACCGACTGGATTCGCCCGTTGAAGTATGTCGGAGTCTGGTGGGGAATGCATCTCGGCGTAGAAACCTGGAAGATGGACGAACGTCACGGAGCCACTACGGTCAATGCTAAAAAATATATCGACTTCGCAGCCGCCAATAATATAGAAGGCGTCTTGTTTGAAGGTTGGAACGAAGGCTGGGAAAGTTGGGGCGGTATGCAGAACTTTGACTTTACGAAGCCTTATGCCGATTTTGATATTGACGAGATAGTCCGTTATGCCAAAGAGAAAGGTATTGAAATCATCGGCCACCATGAGACAGGTGGAAATATCCCTAACTATGAGCGTCAGATGGATCGTGCAATGCAATGGTACACCGACCATGGCATTACGATTCTGAAAACCGGTTATGCAGGAGCTTTTCCGGACGGACTTTCACATCACGGACAGTATGGAGTCAACCACTATCAGAAAGTGGTGGAAACGGCTGCCCACCATAAAATGACGCTTGATGCGCACGAACCGATTAAGGATACCGGAATCCGCCGTACATGGCCTAATATGATGACTCGCGAGGGTGCCAGAGGGATGGAATGGAATGCATGGAGCGAAGGCAACCCGCCTTCCCATCATGTGATGCTGCCGTTTACCCGTCTGTTGTCCGGCCCGATGGATTACACTCCGGGAACTTTTGACATTCTGTTCTTACAGACAAAAGATTCTCCCCGTCGTCAGAAATGGAACGACCAGGATAAGGGAAACAGCCGTGTGAATACAACTTTGGCAAAACAGCTCGCTAACTGGGTAATTCTGTATTCTCCTCTGCAAATGGCTTCTGACATGATAGAACATTACGAGGGACATCCTGCTTTCCAGTTCTTCCGTGATTTTAATCCGGATTGTGACGAATCGAAAGCATTGGCAGGAGAGCCGGGAGAGTTTGTAGCAGTCGTGCGTAAAGCAAAAGGCAATTATTTCTTAGGAGCAGCTACCGATGAGAAACCGCGTACACTGGAGATAAAACTGGACTTCCTGGAACCGGGAAAACAGTATAAAGCTATCATCTATGCCGATGGAGAAGCTGCGGACTGGAAAACGAATCCTACGGATTATCAGATAACAGAGCAGACGGTGACTTCCGAAAATACATTGACTGTGCGGATGGCTGCCGGCGGTGGACAGGCTGTTTCGTTCATGCCGCTTTAATTCAAAATTGGTATTATAAATGGGAATTTATATTTCACCACAGAGGACACGGAGGACACAGAGTTCTTCTCTCTTTCTTTCCGCAAGTAAAACAGAGAGATAAATACGGTTATAAATACGTGAGACTCTGTGTTACTCAAAAATAGTAAACCTCTGTGTCCTCAGTGTCCTCTGTGGTGAACTCATAAATTATCATTTAATTGTGAGGCAATATCTATGTCCAACTGCATTATCCTTTCGCTTCCTGATACATAAAGCGTTTGATTGATTTCTTCGCCGTCTTTTCAAATTCTTCGAAATGAATTTTAATCTTGCTTATTTGAGAATAGTTGGGAAGTTGCTGATTCAGTTCGATACGGTTCTGTTCCATTACTTTCTGAATATCCGCCTGCTGCAATCCATGCGCAAAAGCGTCATCGAAATCCGGATAAATAAGAGCTACCAGTTTTTCATGCTGCAAGACGATAATGGACTCCGAAACATACGGCATATTGTTCAATTTGCTTTCAATCTCTTCGGGATAGATGTTCTGTCCGCTCGAAGTAAGAAGCAGGTTTTTGCTACGGCCACGAACCGTTATGTATCCTTCTTCATCCATTGTTCCGAGGTCGCCCGTATGCAGCCAGCCGTATACATCTATGATTTGTGCAGTAGCTTCGGGATTTTTGTAGTATCCCAACATCATATTGGCTCCTCTGCAAATGATTTCTCCGGCATGGGTTTGGGGATCCGGTGAGTCGATTTTCACTTCCATGCGTGTCGTTGCTTTTCCGCAGGAAGCCAGCTTCAACGTTTCCCAACGGCTGGAACAGATAATCGGCCCACATTCGGTCATACCGTAAGCAATAGTGTAGGGGAATCCTATCTTTTTAAGGAAAGCTTCCACTTCGGCATTGAAAGGAGCGCCGCCGATAATGATTTCGTCAAAGTTACCACCGAATATTTCCATAGCGGCCTGACGTGCCAAAGACTTGATCTTGTCATTGACAATAGGCACTTTGAGCAATAACTTGCCGATCTTGCTGTCCACTTTAGGCAGAATATCCTTCTTGATAATCTTTTCTACAATCAAAGGCACACAAGAGATTACTCTTGGTTTGATTTCCGAGAAAGACTGGGAGATGATTTTCGGAGACGGCATACGCGTCAGGAAGTAGATATGCGCACCTGCCGAGAATCCGTACAGAAAGTCGTACACCATACCGAATACATGTCCCATAGGAAGCATGGAAACGATGTTGTCTCCCGGCTTAAGCGGAAGCATCTCGAAGCAATACGCCACGTTCGACCAAATGCTGCGGTAGGGGAGCATGACTCCTTTTGAATATCCCGTAGTGCCTGAAGTATAGTTGATAATCGCCAGTTCTTCCGGCCTGTCTTTCCGGTAACAGATGTGTTCCGATCGGAAATTCTTGGGATACCGCTGGCCATAAATAGCGTTCCGGTGTTCGAAGGCATAAGTGAGTTTCTCGTTCCGTGATACCAAGGCTGAAAAGTCAGTCAGCAAAGCAATACCTTCCAGTAAGGGCATGGCATCCTCATTCAGATTTTCCCAAGCCTGGTCGCCGACGAAAAGTAGTTTGGCTTCGGAGTGATTGACGATATTATGAATGTTGTCCGCCTTGAATTCATGCAAGATAGGCACGATAACGGCTCCATAAGTGATAGTGGCTAAGAAAGTAACTGCCCAGTGGGCACTGTTGCGTCCGCAGACTGCTATTTTATCTCCCGGCTGAATTCCGGCGCTTTCCAGTACGATGTGAAATTTAGCGATTTTACGCGCTACGTCTTTATATTGAAGGGTGATTCCTTTATAGTCAGTTAAGGCATCTCTGTCCCAGTTTTTGATAATACTTTGCTCAATATAATCAATGAACTGATGTTCTTGTTCCATTCGATTCTTGCACATTTAGTTTAAAACTGCGCAAAATTAATACTTCATATGTGTAAACCGAATTTTAAATTCAAGTTTTACGGTTAATTAACGGAGACTGACCGAACAATTCCTTTCGGGCTGACGGCGGGCTTTTCCTGTTTCTTCCTTAAAGCTGATTGGCGGGTATATTTGAAACGTTGAGAAGTATTAGATAAATCAAATATTTATTATAATAATAAGGCACGGATTACACGAAGTTCACGGTTTCAAAAGATAAAATTAGTCAAAACCGTGTAATCTGCGTAATCCGTGCCTAAATAATTAGTTATAACGAAGTTCTGGCAAATCTATTCATAAATTGTACCTATTCTATTGCTTCCTCTTTGGATTTCTCGGAAATGAGCAATAGTTTATCCCCCTCGTGCAACTTCAATGTTCCGTTGGGAATCAGGAACTCATCTCCACGTTTCACAATCATTACCAGTGTACCTTTGGGAAGATTCATATCTTTCAATGTATCCGCTTCTTCCAGCATTTCCCGGGTGATTGTCATGTCACTGAGGTCGGAGTCTATTTCTTCCGGAAGTTCGACACCGAAGTCATTGCCTGTTTTCTCCAGTGGTTCGGAGAGATGCAGTAAACGTGCCACAAAAGAAATGGTAGTACCCTGCACAACCAGTGAGACAATGGTAATGAAGAACACGATATTGAAGATAATATTCGAACCTTCGACTCCTGCAACCACCGGATAGGTGGCGAAGATAATAGGAACTGCCCCGCGCAATCCTACCCACGACACGAAGAGACGTGATTTCATCGTTATTTTACGGAACGGGAGCAAGCAGAGGAATACGCTTAGCGGGCGACCGATAACAATCATAAATACGCCAATCAGCAAGGCAACGACAGCTACTTCCAACATTTCGTGCGGATTGACAAGCAATCCCAGGCAGAGGAACATAATGATTTGGAACAACCAGGTCAGTCCGTCCATAAACGTATAGATTTCCTTACGATGCATGATTTTATTGTTTCCTACCATTATACCGGCGATATATACAGCTAGGTATCCATTACCTTTCAGTAAGTCGGTGATGGAGAAAGTAAAGAAAACAAAAGCCAGTAACAGGATAGGGTATAACGCCTGATTGTCAATATTAAGCTTATTCAACATGCGGATAGCCAGTTTGCCGAGTAAATATCCGGCAGCGGCACCTACAATAAACTGGATGATAAAGGACATTGCGATAGCACCGACTCCCATGCCTGCCGATTGGATAAACTGTATCAGGACAATGGTAAGCATATATGCCATCGGGTCATTACTTCCACTTTCCAACTCCAGCATAGGGCGGAGATTGTGCTTTAAGTTCATCTTTTGTGAACGAAGAATGGCGAACACCGAAGCTGAGTCGGTAGATGACATGGTAGCTGCCAGTAGCAGGGAAGTAGTGATAGGTAAATAAATGTTCGTCCAACTCATGCCGGATAACCACCAAATAAAGAGTCCGGTGAATAGGGCTGTTAATAGCACTCCGACAGTGGAAAGCACGATACCGGAACCTAATATAGGTTTTATTTCTCTGAATTTCGTGTCCATACCACCCGAGAAAAGGATGATACTCAAGGCGACCATACCGATGAACTGCGCCTCTTTGGCATTATGGAATTGGAGTCCGAAACCGTCGCTTCCGAATATCATTCCCACTACAAGGAACAGTAATAAGGTGGGTACTCCAAAGCGGTATCCGGTCTTTCCAACGACAATGCTGACGAAAAGTAAGATAGAACCGATAAGTAAGGTGTTTTCTGCTGTAAATATCATAGGCAATATATTATAAAGTTATAAAATTGTCGTATTGGTTTTCACTGTGCGAAGTTACACATTATTAACAACAAATAAAACCCCTATTTGGATGTATTTTTGTCAAAAAAGGTAGTTAAATAGTCTAAAAAGATTAATTTTACACTCAATTATCTACAATATACTTATAGATTCAAATAATCTTACGCTTTTGGAGAAAGGAAAAGAATCACCCGCACCACAGATTGATGAACGGTAGCGCGGGTGATTTTTATTGAATGAGCCGGATAAGCGATTCTTTTTGGAGAATCGTAATATGCTTCCGGTCGGCTGTCAGTAAACCATCTTCCTGCATATGAGCCAGCTCGCGTGCCAAAGAAGGGCGGGAAACTCCAAAATAATCACTCAATTCCTGTTGCGAACGGTCGAGAGTGATATGTAATTGCTGCTGTTGTTTATGCAACCGGAGCAGATAAGAAGCCAGTTTCTGCCGAATCGTCTTGAAGGACATGAAGAACAGCTTATCCGATAACGTCCGTGCATAATTGGCGGAAAGGTTCATATAGTTTTCCAAAAACTGCTCGTTCTTACGAAACAGGTTCAGGACGCTCGATTTGGGAAGTTCGATAACTTCCGTCGGTTCGTTGGCAGTCACTTCTACCGGAAAGCGATTCTCTTCTCCAAAAAGAAACAAAGGGGCGAGGGCTCTTGGCGCAGCTATGTCTTCCACTTTGATAAGCCGTCCCGAATAGTCAATCATTTCACCGCGCACACTTCCTTGGGTCAGGATGACCAGGCGGTTGCACACATCTCCCTGCCGGGCGAGTATTTCCCCTTTCTTATAAGAACGGGTGTGGAAACTGATTGCTTCCAAATCGGCGGAAAGCCTTTCAGGAGTAATACCACGGAATAACGGGTTACTGATGAGTGTAGGTATCATAATCGGCTATTATTATTGGGGTTATAGTTGGCTGTTATTATTTGAATTTAAGGATAAACCTGGTTTCCTTGTCCGGCAGTAACGTAAGACTTCCGCCCGAAAGGCGCATAATCTGACGGGAGATACTTAATCCGATTCCGCTACCCCCTTCCTTGGTGGTAAAGAAAGGGATGAATATATGCTCCGCTATCTCTAACGGGATTTCAGGGCCGTTGTTTTTTATTTCAATCAGTATTTCTTCCGTTTCATTGCAATAAGCCTGAATCTCAATTTTTCCATCCGGTTGGCTACCGATAGCTTGAATGGCATTCTTCAGGAGATTGATAACCACTTGCGAAATCAAATTCTCATCTGCATATAGAATCAAGTCCGCAGGAGAAATCTCCGTATGGAAGATGATATTGTCACACGGGTTCTGATGGCGGGCCAGTTCGACCATTCTTTCTATAAATGCCTTTACATAGAATAAAGATGGTTCGGGAGTCGGTATACGTGTGAACTGCCGGTAAGATTCTACAAAAGAGAGCAGTCCTTTTCCCGTAGCGCTGATAGTCTGCAATCCATGGCTGATTTCTTCGTCTTTGCTCTCCGACATGGAAAGGAGCGTGTCGCAAAGGGAAGTGATGGGAGTGACCGAATTCATAATCTCATGCGTAAGTACACGCGTCAGGCGAATCCATGAATCTATTTCCTTTTCGTCCAGTTCGGTATTAATGTCATTCAGTGCCAGGATGCGCAGATGCTCTTTGCGCACATTGATTTCAGATACGCGTATGGACAGGTTGACCGTTCCCCGCTCATTATGGAAAGTTACTTGCAGCTTGTCTCCGGGACGGCAATTTTCCACCCTGTTCATCAATACGGTATCTACTTTACTTAACTGGCGGACGTGCGTGAATATATTCAATCCTATAAGTCGCAGAGCTTCTTTGTTCTTCTGATAGACTGCCCCATTGTCATTAAGCACTAACAATCCGGTGCTGACAAAGTCCAAAATCAGTTCGTAGTATTTTTCCTGTTGCGCTGTTTCCGACTTTACATTATATAAGATATGTCCAACCCGGTTGAGCGCTACATTAATTTGCCTGCTTTCCATTGTTCCGTCTTCTTCGGGAAAACGAAAAGTATTGTCGTTATTCTCTAAAGCATCAATCATGAAAAGTACTTGCTTGATATGATGGCGGTATAGCCGCATTTGCCATATGATACTAAGAATCAGCAGAATGGCGCAGATGCCGAATCCTATATATTCCTTCTGAAAACCAAACCAGGTAGTCAGCAGACAAGCACAGACAGTCAGTACTATCCTGAACCAATATCGGTAACTAAGTTGTCGGAAAAACTTTCTCATAATCCGAACTTTTTCATCTTGTTATAAAGAGTCTGCCTGGTGATTCCCAGTTGGCCGGCAACTGCCGATAGATTTCCTGCGCAGGCGTCCAGGGCTTTCCGTATCATCTGTATCTCCATCTCTTCCAGTGTGGAAATACTTTTCTCCTGAATCCCTGCCGTACGTGGAACGGATAATTGAAACAGCCCGGCAGGAATCAACGGACTGTCATTGATAATGATAGCCTTTTCAATCACGTGTTCCAGTTCGCGGATATTTCCATACCAGGGATGCGCTGTCAGTTTCTCTTTTGCTTCGGGCGCAAATGCCATCACAGCCTTGTCATATTGCTTGCAGAACCGTACGATAAACCTTTCCGCAAGTGGAATGATATCCTCTTTCCGTTCCCGCAAAGGGGGAATTTCCACATGAATGGTATTGATTCGATACAGCAAATCTTCCCGGAATTCTTCTTTCCCTACCATCTCTTGCAGATTCCGGTTCGTTGCGCATATCAGCCGGATGTCAATGGGAACAGGAGTGTTGCTTCCTACACGCACAATGCTTCGGCGTTGGATGACAGTCAGCAGTTTGGCTTGCAGATGATAAGGCAGATTTCCTATTTCATCCAAAAACAGGGTGCTTTTGTCGGCAGACTCGAACTTGCCTGTACGGTCAGCGTGTGCATCCGTGAAAGAGCCTTTTATATGCCCGAAAAGCTCGCTTTCAAACAAGGACTCCGTGATAGTCCCCATATCAACAGCAATCATTTCTTTATGTTTCCGGTTGGACAGGGAATGAATTTCACGTGCCAGCATCTCCTTTCCCGTTCCGTTCTCACCGGTTATCAGGATATTGGCATCGGTGGCAGCCACCTTTTCAATCAGCGTGCGGAGTTGCTGCATCACTTTGCTTTCTCCCCAGTACATAGTCGGATGAATCGGTTCTTCTTTTACACTCGTTTTCTTTTCGCGGAGTGTAGACGCGGCTGCGGTTTGCAGGGTTGCCACTAGCTTTTGGTTATCCCAGGGCTTCACGATAAAGTCGGTTGCCCCTTCCTTTATCCCCCTGATAGCCAGTTCAATATCCGCGTAAGCCGTAAAAAGTACGACCGGAAGCCCCGGACGTACTTTCTTTATTTCTTGCAACCAAAACAATCCTTCATTACCGGTATTGATGCCCGATGTAAAATTCATATCCAGCAATATTACTTCCGGCATCTCTTCTCGAATGACGCTTGTCAGCGTGACGGGAGAGGAGAGTGTAACGACTTTTGAGAAATAGCTTTTTAAAAGGATTTGTACTGCGGTCAGCACCCCTTTATTATCGTCTACAATGATGATTGTTCCTGATTTACCCATTTTCGTGTAAGTTTGTAATGCGCAAACTTACGAAAAAAGTAGTTGATAATTCAATATTTGGATTTCAAAATTAAATTTACAGCCATTGGAACTTCAATCCGAAAGACAGGCTCAGGTAATCACGCGGACGGAGATAGCTATTCTGTACGGCACTAATCAAGTACAGGTCGCACGTACTTATTTCATAGAAAAATGTCACGGACTTTGCCAGGAATCTGCGTTGCGGGTCAATATCATAAGTCAGCCGCTGCCCCATAAAGACATGGAAACGTACTTTGCTTGAAAAGCCATAATAACCTTTTGGATAGCGGTCGGGCTCATTTACCCAAAATTGGTCTCCGAATACCGTATTCATATAAAGACCGCAGGCAAGAGGTTCCGTAGAGAATCCTTTCCCTATATTGATGCTCCAGGGCATATAATTCTGTTTGAGCGTCAGGGTTACTTTCGCCTTTTTAGAAGAATACTTCGGGATAAATCCGAGCAAAACATCCGTTTCCCATTGATTCCGCTTACCATAATCCCAGCCTGTGCCGAAAGAAAGCAATCCCATATTTCCGGCATATTGTATCTTGGAATGAGTCGGGATGATTCGTTCCCAGTTCCTGCGCAAACGGTGTACCCGTTTGTCATAACGGGAATGCTTGACATGCTTGGGTGTGGCAGGCAATACAGAATCCGCCTTGATAACAGTAAAGACCGAATCCCCTGTATGAAAGGCAATAATCGAATCATCCTTAATAACAAAATGGAGTGATTCCATTTTAAACGTATTAATGAGAGTATCCGTCTTGCAAGTGGCTGAAACCAGTAAGGGGAAGGAAAGGAGCGCCGACAGCACTCCTGCCCGTAAGATATATTTAGTATTTAACCAGTTCATATTCGTATTTTTCCGGAGTTATGGTAAACACCAGATAACTGCGGTAATCCATGCAGTCACTGGTGATATAATGTATGCCATCATCAAAAATCACGTCGTCCCGATGATGGTGGGTGTGCGCGGCCGTGCAGAATTGTATGCCCGGGTATTGAGTGACATAACGATGGAATACTTTTGCCACGTTATCATTGAATACATCCGTATAAGGACGCGCATGCATACTAATTACTGTCTTTTCAAATTCATCGCTTCTGTTCGTTATTTCCTGCTCCATGAAAGTGAAATCGGGAACAGGCTCTGAATAATCATATTCCAGTGCATTGGTATTCAGGCAGACAAACTTCACATTGCCTGCAATAAAGGAGAAATTCGTAGCACCGAACACAGCTTTGTATGTTTCCGCCCCCGTACCCAAACAGTCATGGTTCCCAATCAGAGCCACGTAAGGTACGTTTAGCCCGTTCATAATATCACGTTGCCAAAGGAATTCTTTCGTCACCCCGAAGTCACTCATATCTCCGCCGTGAATGACGAAATCAATATCATTCCGTTTATTAATCGCTTTCACGAAATCTTCCGTTTCGTCATACCAACGTTGTGAATCGCCCATGGTTACGAAGCGTAGTGTAGTCTTCCCTTTGCAATTCGCTTCTATCTTTTCGATATTGTGTGCATTGACATTAGTTTCGCCACTGATGCGGACATCGTACGGATGATAATCTATCATACCACATCCGGAGAGGAACAGACACGACAAGAGTACATATAAATTCTTTCTCATCATAATTAAATATTATAGTTTAGAAAACTTTACGCAAAGATATAGTTTTCTGTTTGGATGGACAACGGCTAAAACGTGAATGAGGAGTGAACGAACAATAAATGTGTAAAATAGAACAGTAATCTGTTGTCTAATTATTAGACAGCATCGTCTAATAATTAGACAGTATCTGCAAGACTCTAAAAGGTAAACAGTTGATAATGAGTTGTTATTCTTTTTGGCACGCTTTCTGCGTTTAATAAATAGAGAAAAAACAGAAAAACATCTAAAATATGAAACAACTCTATTATGTAATTCGGACTTTGTTGCGGGGGCGTGGTTCAAACATTATCAAAATCCTTTCTTTGGCATTGGGATTGACAATGAGTATCCTGTTGTTTGCCCGTGTAGCTTTTGAACAGAGTTTCGATAAGTGCTTCAAGGAGTATGATAACCTATATCAGATTTTCTCCGTCTTTTCCACGAACGGACAGACTTTTGAGCCGCAAGATAAGAATTGCGGCCCGGTGGCAGGTGCTATCTTGGAGAATTTTCCCAAGGAAGTGGAAGCGGCTACCAGTTATTGTGACTGGATGGGAGCCCCTCTTTATAATGGAAGTGTCCGTTTCGATGCTCGTAAGCTTGTAGCCGATTCACTTTTCTTCAAGACGATGGGGATTGAAGTACTGAGTGGTATCCCTGAAAAAGAACTGATGCAGAAAGACGTTATCTTTTTGAGCGACCGCCTGGCACGGAAGATGTTTGATAAGGAAAACCCGATAGGGAAAGTAATCACCTACAACAAGGATATAGAGTTAACGGTAAAAGGAACCTTTGCCGATATCCCGGAGAATTCCACTGTAAGACCGGAAGCCGTGGTTTCCTTACCTACCATCTGGACTCGTAATTGGGGAAATTACTCATGGAGAGGGGGAGATAGTTGGCTCGCCTTTATCCGCTTCCGTCCGGGAGCCGACAAGTCGGTGGTAAATGCCCGCATAGATGAAATGATAAAGAAATACCGTCCTGCGGAAGATCAAAAGGTGGTAGGCTATACAGCTTTCGTGAAACCTATTCGTGATGTTTATCGCGAGTATAAGGATGTGAAGCGGATGCGGAATATCATGTCAATCCTGGGAATCATCATTCTCTTTATCGCTACCTTGAATTATGTCTTGATTTCCATTTCCTCACTTTCTCAACGTGCCAAAGCCATCGGAGTACATAAGTGCAACGGTGCAGGCAGCAGCAGGATATTAAGTATGTTCCTGTTGGAAACAGGCGTCATTATTCTACTCGCATTGGTGCTGATGGGCTTAATCTTGTTGAACTTCCGTGAATTCTTTGAAGATACCGCGTCTGTCGAGCTAAGCGCCCTGTTCGCTTTAGACCGTCTTTGGGTACCTTTGCTAATTGTCATCGTACTGTTCGTAATAGGCGGAATATTGCCCGGTCGTTTGTTTGCCAAGATACCTGTATCCCAAGTATTTCACCGCTATACCGAAGGAAAGAAAGGTTGGAAACGGCCGTTACTGTTCGTGCAGTTTGCCGGTGTAGCCTTTATCTGTGGACTGATGTATGTAGTGATGCTGCAATATTATTATGTACTGAACAAAGAGCTTGGATATAACCCGCAACGTGTTGTTGTAGCCAGTGCCAGTTTTGGAAATGACGAGAATCAGAATTATGCCCTGACTTTCTTTAAGGGTTTGCCGTATGTAGAGGCGGTGTCCAGTGCCGATACCCATCCGGTGTATAGTTATAGCGGGACAATGATTCAAAATGAAGGTGGACAGTCACTTTTTTCATCCCGTTATTGTGATATGATGGAAGATTATCCGGCAATGATGGGGATGGTTATGAAAGAAGGACGTATGCCGCGCAACCGTGAAGAAACGGTAATCAATGAGACATTTGGCGAATGGATGCATTGGGGAAACGACCTGCTGAATCGTACCGTCTACAACTCCGGTTATGTCTGCAAGGTAGTGGGAGTTCTCAAAGATTTCCGTATCGGAAATTTCACTAACCCGCAACAACCTATCACCATTATGGTCACCAAGAAATTTGGTTCTTGTGTCCACATCCGGCTGAAAGAACCATTCATGGAAAACCTTCAGAAACTGAATAAAGAATCGGCAGAAGCATTCCCCGATAAAACGATTGATTTCCGTCCGATGGAACAAATGATAAAAGACAGTTATAATTCAGTCCGTGTATTCAGTAACGCCACTATGCTGGCAGCGATAACCATGTTTTTTGTGATGCTGATGGGATTGATAGGATATACCACCGACGAAGTCCGTCGCCGTTCCAAAGAGATTGCCATCCGTAAGGTCAACGGTGCCGAAGCATCCGGTATTCTGGAAATGCTGGTGAAAGACGTGCTCTATATAGCCGTTATTGCAGTTGTTATCGGTGTGATAGCTTCCTGGTATGTTAATGATATGTGGATGGATATGTTTGCCGAACACGTACCCGTCAGTTGGGCGGCCTATGTCCTGATAGCGATAGTCAACCTGCTTGTCATCGTTGCCTGTGTCGTTTGGAAATCCTGGCACATAGCCAATGAAAATCCCGTAAACAGTATTAAAAGCGAATAATTAAAAACATAAAATAAAAAGATTATGATTGAAATAAACAACATCAGTAAAGTATTCCGTACTTCCGAAGTGGAGACAGTAGCTTTGAATCACGTAAGCCTTGACGTAAAAGAAGGAGAGTTTGTAGCCATTATGGGGCCTTCCGGCTGTGGTAAATCTACCTTGCTGAATATCCTCGGACTGTTGGATAATCCCACCGAAGGTTCTTACCGATTGGTAGGCGAAGAAGTGGCCGGACTGAAAGAGAAAGAGCGCACTCATGTACGTAAAGGCAAGTTAGGTTTCGTATTCCAAAGTTTCAACCTGATAGACGAACTGAACGTCTACGAAAACGTGGAACTCCCTTTGACCTACCTGGGCATTAAATCTTCCGAACGTCGCCGCATGGTGGAAGACATCCTGAAAAGAATGAATATCAGCCACCGCGCCAAGCACTTTCCGCAACAGCTTTCCGGCGGTCAGCAACAGCGTGTAGCCATTGCCCGCGCCGTAGTGACTAACCCGAAGCTGATTCTTGCCGATGAGCCGACAGGTAATCTTGATTCAAAGAATGGCGCGGAAGTGATGAATCTACTGACGGAACTGAATAAGGAAGGAACTACCATTATTATGGTGACGCACTCACAGCACGATGCGAGTTTTGCCCATCGCACCATACATTTGTTCGATGGTAGTATTGTAGCAAGTGTAACAGCATAAACGGAAAAACAGTAATGAGACAAATCTACTATACTATACGTACGTTACTACGCGAACGAGGGTCGAATGTCATAAGAGTAATCTCCCTTTCTTTAGGTCTTACCATTGGTATTCTGCTTTTCTCGCAGATAGCTTTCGAGCTAAATTTTGAACAATGCTATCCGGACGCGGAACGTCTGGCTCTCGTGCGTTGTCAGATAACCAACCTCAACACAGGCGAAACGGCAGGTGATGAGGGTGGAACCAATTATGACTATACCGTTTTCGATGCGGTAGCATCTACTTTGGCACAAGAAATGTCGGAAGAAATTGAGATATCCAGTTGTGTCTTTCCTTTTGGCGGAGCTAATATCTATAAGGAAGACAAACTTTTGTCCGACATAAATTATATCTATGCGGATACTTGTTTTTTCCAGACTTTCGGCATCCCCGTGCTGAAAGGAAATCCGAAAGACATGATTATGCCCGGAAGTGTTTTTGTGTCGGAACGTTTTGCGCATGAAATATTTGGTGATGAAAATCCTGTCGGGAAAGTGCTTTCTATTCAGAAGCAACAAGAACTGACCATTCGCGGCATATACAAGGACGTACCGGAAAACACGATGCTTACTCATGACTTCGTAATTTCCATCCATCAGAATGGGGGATATTATTCAGGAGCCGGTTGGAACGGGAATGACGTTTTTTATGCGTTCCTTCGTTTACGTGACGCGTCGGATATTGATAAGGTGAATGCTAATATCCAGCGGGTGATCGGGAAATATACTTCTTTGGAATTCGATGGCTGGAAAATGAATTTTAGTATCATTCCGTTAGTGAAACGCCATTTGGATTCTCCCGACGTACAGAAACGATTGGTTATTTATGGATTTCTAGGCTTTGCCATCTTCTTTGTAGCTATTATGAATTATATGCTGATATCCATTGCCACTTTGAGCCGGCGTGCGAAAGGGGTAGGAGTGCATAAATGCAATGGAGCCAGTTCGGCAAACATCTTCCATATGTTTTTGGCAGAGACGGGAATCCTTGTCATCATTTCTGTGTTGATTAGTTTCCTGCTGATAATCAATACACGCGGCTTGATTGAAGATTTACTTTCCGTCCGTCTTTCCTCGCTTTTTACTTGGCAAACGTTGTGGGTGCCGTTGCTTACTATCCTCGTGCTTTTTATTTTGGCGGGTGGCATACCGGGACGATTATTTTCACGTATCCCTGTCACGCAAGTATTCCGTCGTTATACTGACGGGAAGAAAGGGTGGAAACGTTCGTTGCTGTTTGTACAGTTCACAGGAGTTTCTTTTGTTTTGGGATTGTTGTTGGTCACTTTATTGCAGTACAGCCATTTGATGAACAGGGATATGGGGATTGTCGTGCCCGGATTAGCTCAGGCACAGACATGGCTTCCGAAAGAATCGGTAGAACATATCAAAGACGAGTTTCGCCGCCAGCCGATGGTAGAGGGCGTGACAGTTGCCGTGAATGGTGTGCTTGGCGAGTACTGGACGCGAGGACTGATAGGGAATGACGGCAAACGCATTGCTACGCTGAATTTTAATTCCTGCCATTATAATTATCCCGAAGTAATGGGAATCAAGATTATCGAAGGAACTACGATAAAGAAGCAGGATGATTTGTTGGTCAATGAGGAATTGGTGCGCCTGATGAGATGGACGGACGGAGCGGTAGGTAAGAAGTTGAATGATGTTCGGGGAACGATTGTCGGCGTTTTCCGTGATATTCGTAATACAAGTTTTTATGCATCTCAATCTCCCATTGTCCTGATAGGAGATGAAAATGCAAACCATGCGTTCGATGTCCGCCTGAAAGAACCTTATGACGAAAACCTGAAACGCCTGAACGAATTTGTAGAAAGTACGTTCCCGAATGTAGCCTTACGCTTTGTCTTGGTGGACAGTATGGTGAAAGACATGTACAAGAATGTGTACCGCTTCCGTAATTCCGTCTGGATTACTTCCGGCTTTATTTTGTTGATTGTTATCATGGGACTGATAGGCTACGTGAACGATGAAACCCAACGCCGCAGCAAAGAGATAGCTATCCGTAAAGTGAACGGTGCCGAGGCTTCCCATGTTTTGCGGTTGCTGACACGTGACATCCTGTATGTTTCTGTGATTTCTATCCTGATAGGTACGGTTGTCTCTTATTTTGCGGGACAGGCATGGCTTGACCAGTTTGCCGAACAGATTGATTTGAATCCGTTGCTTTTTGTAGGCACAGCCCTTTTTGTTCAATTACTGATTGTAATTTGTGTTGTTCTGAAAGCATGGCATATCGCCAATGAGAATCCGGTAAATAGCATCAAAGCGGAATAGAAGTTACAGGACGAAAGCAGAATAGGGCAGGAACAGCCTTATTCTGCTATTACACTCTGTTGTTTCGACACCTTCTTAATATAAATCATCAGACTGACAACCGCCGTAATAAACGCCAATGCATCCGATACCGGCATACTAATCCAAATCCCTTTCAATCCTAATCCCCACCAATTGGGGAAAAGCAACAGGCAAGGCAACAAATAAAGCAACTGCCTTGTCAGCGAAAGGAAAATGCTGATTTTCGCCTTGCCGATACTTTGGAAGAAGTTGCCGATAACAATCTGTGCCCCTACGAACGGGAACATCAATACCGTTAAGCGCAGTCCTTCTACGGCAAGCCCGATCAGTTCATCATTATCCGTAAAGAGCGCGGACACCGCATGCGGGAAAAACTCACAAATCAGGAAACCGCTGCTAGTGATAACCACTCCCGAGATAATCCCCAGTTTCAACGTCTGCTTTACCCGGTCTATCTTCTGTGCCCCGAAGTTATAACCGACAATCGGCTGCATGCCCATCGTCAATCCCAATACAATCATAACATAAAGCGTCAGCAATCGGTTGATGATACCATACGCGCCGATAGCCATATCGCCTCCGTATTCCTGCAAACTGTTATTGATAATAATGACAATGGCACATGCGCAAACATTCATCAGAAACGGCGACATACCGATAGCGAAAATACTCTCCACGATTCTCCGCTTCATCTTCCATACCTTCCCTTCGAAATGCACCGTGCTGTCTTTCTTCATAAAATGGCTCACCACCCACACCATGCCGATCAACTGCGAAATGACCGTTGCCGTAGCAGCTCCGCGCATTCCCCATCCGAAGTGGAAGATAAAGATAGGGGCGAGGATGATATTAGCCACCACCGTCACCATAGAAGTAAGCATCGCCTTCTTCGGATAGCCGGTAGCACGCATCACGTTGTTCAATCCTATCATTGTATAAGTAATGGGAGTTCCCAATAAAATAACCTGCATAAAATTACGTGCATAAGGCAACGTATCAGGACTCGCCCCGAAGAAAGTCAATATATCATCCAAAAAGATGAAAGACAATATCCCGAAGAAGAAAGAATTCGTGATACAGAGCATCAGCGTATGTGACAGAATCTCCGTAGCCCCCTTCATATCCTTTTGCCCCAGACGGATAGAAGCAAGCGTAGAACCGCCTGCCGACACCAACGTACAGAAAGCCACTACTAGATTCATCAGCGGGAAACTGATAGCCAGTCCCGCAATAGCCATCGGGCCGACCCCATGCCCGATAAAAATACTGTCAATAATATTATAGATGGAAGTAATCGTCATTCCTATAATAGCGGGAATGGAATATTGTAACAGCAGTTTGCCGATACTCTCTTTTCCTAAGATATGTGGGTCGTTCTTGCTCATGCGTCAGTCGATTTGTTGGATAAACCAGTAGAATTGTTGGATAAAAACGTATGTTACGTTTTTTTTAGCTTTGCAAAGGTACGAATAATTTGCCTGATTCGATGATTATTCGGAACTTTGCGCCCGTTGATACACAAGGTTTAACGTTTTAGGTAAAAAGAAAGTTTGATATGAATACAACAAAGACAATTGCGGCACTGTTCGACTTCGACGGTGTCATTATGGATACAGAGACGCAGTACACCGTTTTTTGGAACGAACAAGGACTGAAATATCTGAACGAAGAAGATTTCGGACGCCGGATAAAAGGACAAACCTTGGCGCAAATCTACGAGAAATACTTCTCGACTCTCCCCGAAGCACAGCAGGAAATCACAGCGAAACTTAACGTCTTCGAGAAACAGATGTCCTACGAATACATCCCTGGTGTAGAAGCCTTTATCGCCGACCTGCGCCGTCATGACGTAAAGATAGCCATAGTCACCAGCTCCAACGAGGAAAAGATGCAGAATGTCTACAATGCCCATCCCGAATTTAAAGGAATGGTAGACCGCATCCTCACCGGTGAGATGTTTGCCCGTTCCAAACCCGCTCCCGACTGTTTCCTGTTAGGAATGGAAATATTCGAATCCACCCCCGAAAGCACATACGTCTTTGAAGACTCCTTCCACGGCCTGCAAGCCGGAATGACTTCAGGCGCAACCGTTATCGGACTCGCCACCACCAACTCCCGCGAAGCCATCACCGGAAAAGCCCATTACATCATGGACGACTTTATCGGAATGACCTACGATAAACTCTTGACATTACACCGCTGACCCCGTTCCGCGCTTAACGTCTTCATCCATCTTCCCAACCGCCCGTCAGCTATCCCTGACGAGTGATTGAGAGGATTTTTTGTATTTCCTTCTCTGTTATGAATTAAATGTTATAACTTTGCCCCGATTTTTTGCTGATGTTTAGCGACACAGCTCAAAACACATAATAATAAATTTATAATTAAAACTTAAAAAAGACATGGCTGGTTATATATCAGATGACACAAGAAAGGTGACTACTCATCGCTTGGTTGAAATGAAACAGAGAGGCGAAAAGATTTCTATGCTTACTTCCTATGACTACACGATGGCACAGATTGTAGACGGTGCAGGAATGGATGTTATCCTCGTAGGCGACTCCGCTTCCAATGTAATGGCAGGTAACGTAACCACGCTGCCCATCACGCTTGACCAAATGATTTATCACGCTAAGTCCGTAGTACGTGGTGTGAAACGTGCCATGGTAGTCGTTGACATGCCTTTCGGTTCCTATCAGGGCAACGAAATGGAAGGACTTGCTTCCGCTATCCGCATCATGAAAGAGAGTCACGCCGATGCTTTGAAACTGGAAGGCGGAGAAGAAATCATCGGTTCTGTGAAACGTATTATCAGCGCAGGTATTCCGGTAATGGGACATCTAGGACTAATGCCGCAGTCTATTAATAAATACGGAACTTACACCGTACGCGCCAAAGACGACGCTGAAGCTGAGAAACTGATTCGCGACGCCCATTTGCTCGAAGAAGCGGGCTGTTTCGCCATCGTACTCGAAAAGATTCCGGCAACCCTTGCCGAACGTGTAGCTTCCGAGCTGACTATACCTATTATCGGTATCGGTGCAGGCGGTCATGTAGACGGCCAGGTACTGGTTATTCAGGATATGCTTGGCATGAACAACGGCTTCCGTCCCCGTTTCTTGCGTCGTTACGCCGATTTGTACACGGTGATGACCGATGCTATCAGCCGTTATGTATCCGATGTGAAGAATTGCTACTTCCCCAACGAGAAGGAACAATATTAAACAAACTATATGGCAGTTAAATTGTGGACAGTTCATTTTATGCGGATATGTGTAGCTAATTTGCTGTTGTTTATATCCTTGTATGTGTTATTTCCGGTGCTTTCCGTTGAGATGGCCGACCGTCTCGGAGTGCCGGTCGCACAGACAGGAGTAATCTTTCTCTTTTTCACGCTGGGAATGTTCCTTATCGGCCCTTTCCATGCCTACCTCGTAGATGCATACAAACGTAAGAGTGTGTGTATATTCTCTTTTGCCCTGATGGTAGCGGCAACGGTAGGTTATGCTTTTGTGACTAACATAACGGAACTTATCCTACTGAGCACCGTACAGGGATTAGCATTCGGCATAGCCACAACAGCAGGTATCACCCTGGCAATCGACATCACCAACTCCACACTGCGCAGTGCGGGGAATGTCAGTTTCTCATGGGTGGCACGCCTGGGGATGATACTGGGTATCATTCTCGGAGTATGGCTCTATCAGAGTTATTCCTTCCAAAACCTGCTGTCCGTCTCCGTTATCACCGGAGCAGCGGGAATCCTCGTAGTGTCCGGTGTCTATGTGCCTTTCCGTGCGCCGATTGTCACCAAGCTCTATTCCTTCGACCGTTTCTTGCTGTTGCGGAGTTGGGTGCCTGCCATCAATATGATTCTGATTACGTTCGTGCCGGGACTACTGATTCCGCTCGTTCATCCTTTCCTTAACGACTCTGTACTCGGAACCACGGGAATCCCCGTACCTTTCTTTGCAGGGGTAGGAGTAGGATACCTCGTATCCCTGTTTCTGGCACGCCTGTTCTTTATGAAAGAGAAAACGCTCAGACTGGTCATTGTAGGAATCGGACTGGAAATGCTGGCTATGTCCCTGCTGAATGCGACTACTTCGGTAGCCGTTCCTTCCGTGCTCTTGGGACTCGGACTGGGGCTTATCCTGCCGGAATTTCTGGTCATATTTGTGAAACTTTCCCATCATTGCCAGCGTGGAACGGCAAACACCACCCATCTTCTGGCAAGCGAGGTCGGAATCTCCTTGGGTATCGCCACTACTTGCTATCTGGATTTGGATACCGACAAGATGCTTCATGTCGGACAGATGGTAGCTTCGGTCGCTTTAGTGTTTTTCGTCATTGCGACGTATCCTTATTATATAAGAAAGAAAGTGAGATAAGAGGGATAAATCCCTCTGGAAAATGGCGTCACTATACTGTCCGGATAGTGACGCTATACTACAAAAATAGTGACGCTATCACATGCGGATAGCGTCACTATTTTTATTGCATGAATTCGTTGTTAATTCCGGCTTACCTGTTTCACTCCTTTCACCGTCCTCAGCTTCTTGATAAGCGCTTCCAGTCTTCCCGTATCGCCGACCATAACCGTCAGCGTCCCCGAGAACAAGCCGTCATGCGAGTCAATGCCGATAGAGCGGAGAGTAATCCCGTTCTCCTTGGATATAATAGAAGTGATATTCGTCACGATACCAATATCATCGTGTCCCACAACGCGTAGCGTGATAGGATACTGCGTACCTACCGACTTACCTGCCCAGCGGGCCTTCACAATCCGGTAACCGAAACGTTCGCGCATCTGATTCGCGTTCGGGCAGTCCTTCCTATGAATCTTAATTCCCCCGCTTACCGTCACGAAACCGAATACATCATCACCGTAAATAGGATTACAACACTTCGCCAGTTTGAATTCCAATCCTTTCAGGTTCTGGTCAATCACAAGCACGTCCTCTTTCGAAGTCGTCTCTTCCTGCGTAGCCTGCAAGTTATATCCCTCGGCACTGCGATACACAATCTCGTCATGCGTATCATTATCCCGCTTCTGCTGCTCGATGTATTTGTCCAAAACTTCGTTGACATCCAGTGCTTCATCAGCTATTTTCTGATAAAACTCCGTCACGTTCTTGAACCCTAAACGCTTGATAAGACGCATCATTGTTGCCTCGTCATACTCCAGTTTGCGGTTCTTGAACTTCCGTTCCAGTGTCTCTTTTGCAAAGTCATGTTGACGTGCCACCATCTCTTTGAGAGCCTGCCGGATCTTCGTGCGGGCTTTGGAAGTGGTCACAATATTCAGCCAGTCCTGTTTCGGCGTCTGCGTATTCGAAGTCATAATCTCCACCTGGTCGCCGCTGTTCAGCTTCTGCTTCAGTTGGACATTCTTTCCGTTCACCCTCGCGCCGATACACTTGCATCCCAACTTGCTATGGATATGGAAAGCAAAGTCGAGCACCGTAGCCCCCTTTGCCAGTTTGAACAAATCCCCTTTGGGCGTGAAAACGAAAACTTCGTCCTCGTAAAGATCCATCTTGAACTGATCCATTACCTTCATCGAGTCGTTGTCCGCATTCTCCAACGCTTCCCGCACCGAAGTCAGCCATTCGTCCAGACCCGTTTCGCCTTTGATACCTTTATATCTCCAGTGCGCGGCCAGTCCGCGTTCCGCGATTTCGTCCATGCGGCGGGTACGTATCTGCACTTCCACCCATTTCCCTTCCGGGCCCATCACAGTGATGTGCAACGACTCGTAACCATTGCTTTTCGGGATAGACAACCAGTCGCGTAGCCGCTTCGGGTTCGGTTGATACATATCCGTCACGATAGAATATACCTGCCAACATTCCTGCTTCTCCTTCGCCGGTTCCGGTTCCGAATCCAGGATAATACGGATGGCAAACAAGTCATAAATCCCTTCAAACGGAGTCTTCTGTTTCTGAATCTTGTTCCATATCGAATGGATGGACTTGGTACGCCCCTTGATGTCGAATTTCAGTCCCGCTGCCGCCACCTTCTTTTGGATAGGCTCGATAAAAGCAGCGATATACTTGTCGCGTGACGCCTTCGTCTCGTTCAGCTTATCCTTTATATAATAATAGGTATCCCGCTGTGTATATTTCAGCGACAAATCCTCAAGTTCCGATTTCAACTTGTAAAGTCCCAGCTTATGCGCCAGCGGAGCATACAGATAGGCAGCCTCATTCGCTACCTTGTTCCGGTCTTCCTCGTTGCCCGTATCCTTGATTTTGCGCATCACGTTCACGCGGTCGGCAATCATAATCAGAATCACACGCATATCCTCGGCAAACGAGAGCAGCAGGTTACGGAAATTCTCCGACTCAATCGCCGGACTCTTGGCATAGAGTTCATTCGTTTTCACCAGTCCCTTGATGATACTCGCCACATCTTCCCCATATTCCGTATTCACTTCCTCGATGGAGAGTATATGCGCTTTCACAATCTCGTGCAGCATGATACCAATCAGGCACGAGCCCTTCATTCCAATTTCTTCGGTCACGATAACCGCCGTTTGTAAATCTCTGATGACGGGATTCATCCCGAAGTTATTGCGTTGCAGCCCGTTACATTGGGCAGCTTTGATTAGATGTTTCTTTAACTTTAGGCAATCCTGCCAGGAAATGCTGTCTCCGGCAGATAGCATCAAATGCCGGTAGAGTGAAAAAAGCTCCTTTTTTTCCTCTGATGTAAAAAAGACGTCCATATTCAATCTTGTTAATTCGATGTAAAAGTAGTTTTTTTCCTGCACATTCAAAAGGAAGTAACAATTATTTGTTATCAGTAACTTATAAATATGGTTTGGTTATCAATATGTCACATTTCAGCCCTAAAAGAACCAAAGTGAAGAACCATAAAAAAGAACCATTTTAAAGAACCGATTATGATAGGGCAGATTTTTTTCAATGAAGTTAGGGCTAGTTTTAATTTGAGGAAGCCGAAAAGTGACAGACCAACGAATATATATCTGGTATGCCGAATAAATAAAAAGCAGGTAAAGTTATCTACAGGAGTAAGGGTGTATCCCGACCAATGGAATACTAAAAAGCAGGAAGCGTATGTAAGTCCAAGATTAACCGAGTTGGATAATATAAATAACGCAATAGTAAACGATGAGATAAATAAACTCAAAGCTGATTTTATTGAATTTAAACATTATATTTGCGATAATCCAAATGAGATTGATAATAGCTTATTTTTATTAAAGAAATATATTTACAAAGATAGAATGGTGAAACAACAAGAATTGCAAAAGCCTGTTCAATGGCTTCGTAGGACTATTTGCCGAGATAAAACGATAAAATCAGATGGACAAAGGAATACATTGGCTATTTATTTGGGACATTTAAAAGTATTTGAAGAATTTTTAAAAGCAACAGATAGAGAGGATATAACGTTTGCAGATATAAATTTGGCTCTAATCAAAGATTATGAGACTTATCTGTTTAATAGACAGGTAGGTAAAGGTAAGACTACTAAAACAAGTACTGTTGGTAATAAGACAACTGCTTTAATTTCAATTATCAAGCGAGCAGAGCCATACGGTTTAATAGATACTTCTGCAGCAAAGTTGAATCAGTATAAGAAGCCCAAAAGTAGGGAAGGTGATGATAATGAAATATATTTGTCAGAAGAAGAAGTAAACAAAATGTATTCTTTAGAACTCAAAGGCTTAGAAGAAAAGGCTAGAGATGTTTTTGTATTACAATGTTGGACAGGGCAGAGGTTCAGTGATATGCAATTGTTAAATGGTGGTACTGTTAAAGACTTCAATAATGGGAAGATATTGGAAATTGTGCAAAAGAAAAGAACACATAAAGTTTCAATACCATTGTTTCCTGTTGCTTTAGAGATACTGGAAAAGTATAATTTTCAAGTACCCAAAGTACGTGAGAATACTATGTTGAAATACATAAAGGAAGCAGGACAAAAGGCAGGTATAATAGGCAAACATATTGTAACAGAAGATAGAGGTTCAAAAATAACTAATACTACTTATTGTAGATATGAATTGATAGGTACACATACAGGAAGACGTTCATTCATTAGTAATATGCTGAAACGTGGTTATGATAGTCATATACTTATGAGAATAACAGGACATACTACAGAAATGGCATTTAAGAAATATGCTAAAATAAGTTCAGAAGATGCAGCTAACTTGATGCTAGAAACAGAAGCTAGCAAGATTAATCAAGCTAATAAAGTCAAACAACCTAATGACATTGTACCTACAAGTAATGAGAATATAGCAGAAGCAATAAGTAAAGGCATTGAAGCTGGTTTGAAACATAAGAATGATATAGCTTATGACTTGTTATTTAATAGTCAGGAAAGTAATATTGAATCTTACGGAATAGATAGAGATGTGGATATAAGCCAATTCGATTTAAGTAAGGACGAAATAGATTTTCTTAATAGAACAATGGATAATTTTGACGTTGGAACACCATCTTTGAAGGTAAAGAAAATACTGAATAGATTGCTGGAGCTGGGAATAGTGGTACGGCTTAAATAGATTTATGAAAAAGCCCACCTTGAATTTAATCAAAGTGGGTTTAATCTAAGGACTTTAAATACCTTGTAAGTCTTTGTTTATGTCGTTTATACGTCTACGAATTTCGTCCGAGAAATACCTTGGAAAAAGGAGTTCCTGTAAATAGAAATCTCTGTTGGCAGAACCTGATTTCTCAAAAATGTAATCTAAGATGTCTTTATTGTCAGGATTTAAGATGTATTCTTTAAAATCGTCCAATGTTATAAGACTGCCTGATTCAGGGTCTGGAAATCTTTGTAAGTAATTATCAAACTTCCTTTTCATTTCTTCTAATCTTTCTTTTTGCATAGTATAATTATTAATTGGTTATGCAGCAAAGGTAGTAATATTTTTCAAACTGCCATTCATCCATCTGCCATTTTTTCTGATAAAGATTCCAGCCAGATTAGTAGGTATCATAATCACACCTTTGGTTGTTTTGTAGTAGTTGTAATTGGCAGTAGTATAATTGCAATACGCTGTTTCAGAACGTAGGTTCTTTACTTTGTCTGCATTATATATAAAGCATATATCTTCGCCAAAGAAGTTGACATACCACGCTGCTTTACAATCGTGAGTATCTTTGACAGCCAGTAGGCTTTTAAGTTTTTCAGTTTCCATTAAATGAGTGGGATAATTAACGTACCGTATATCCCTGCATTTTATTTCGGCTACTATCTTATCTTCGTTGTGTATTAAATAGAAATCTACGGGATTATATCTGCCAGTAGATTCCTTGTATTTGGTTATATTTCCATCTTCTAATAATGACTTGAATAAGTCCCTTCCTTTACGTTCCATTGCTAAAAAGTTATCCATTTGCTAGTAATTTGATTACTAGCCTGTTTCTATATTACATATTCATAAACATTAGCCATTGTGCATTCTCATTACAGGCTAATTAGGTTAATATATTTATTGTCTTGTATTGATAATCCTATCTGCTTCTTTCGTGATGTGTTGCTTAATCTCTTTAACTGTGAATCTTACTAGGTAAGTTGATAATAAGGCTGCTGCAATGAGTGTAATGTAAATCATAATTGTTTATTTAAATAAATGTTGTCTTGGTGTATCTTTACTTGAATACTATCTTTGGTCTGTAAATCTCATATCCTTTGACTGTTTTACCGTCAATCCACTTAGCGACGGGTTTACAATCAAACCATCTATCAAGGTCTGTAGCTTTGACTTTATCGATAATACCTAGTATATCGTATGCTTCTTTAATACAGTCCTTAATATCAGCATTACTAAAGAATCCAGTCTTTATCTGCTTGCTAAGTATTTGTACTATTTTCGTATCTCTGTTTTTATCCGATTCCAGACTGATAAGAGCTTTTTCTATAGCTGTTTTGATGTATCGCAAACTTCTAACTTTATCAGTTCCTAATTTGTGATAAGCAGGTACTACTAATGGCTGTACTCTAACTATTTCGTCTGTTTCTGGAGTAATAACCATATTTTGTAGTAGTTCCGTATATCTAAGGAAAGCATCTTTAAAAGATAGTTTCTTTCCTGCTTTATTCATTGTTTCGTTTAGTCTTTCATATTCTAATTCAGTAGTCATATTCCCGTTTGCATTGTGTTCCTTTCTTAAAGCGATACCATCATTATAGATAACCTTTTCCAATTTGAAATTATAAAGGTCTAACTTTACCAGCATATCATTCAGGAAATAGTTTCCTTCTTTATCACACACTGCATAGGCACTGTTAAGCATTTTTTCAGCCATACTTTTAGCTTTCTTGCTACTATTGTTGATAGCAGTAATTAATTCGTTTGCACCTTCTATTTCATCATTCATTCTTTGTACCATTTCTTCGTAGGTAATATCTAGATTTAGCTTCCTTTTTCCCACGCTGTTAAAGATGTGTACCATTATGTTTCTAAATGGATTGGATTCAGTCCTGATTCTACCAGCTATCTGGTAAATGTCAGTGGATATATCGAGCAGGGTATTAGTATTGCTGGAATTACTAACCACGAAGCACATACCTGTTTCACTAAAATAATCAGCACCTTCAAATGATTTGGAAGTAATGAAAGTAAATGGTTTATTGGCGCTTCTACTGTTGCTGATAGTATATCCTGCTAATTTATTTCTGTTTGACGGATTATCTGCACATACAATCTTTACTTCCTCGTTACCAAGTTGGCAATATTCTAAAATAGAAGCTATATCTGTAACTGAATTTATAAAGAAGTATGCTTCCGTACTTTTATTACCGTTTATTTCTAGATAGCCGTCTTTCTTATAAGCGTTTATATAATTGGCTGCCTTTACATAGGGATGATTGGTTTGGTCTAACTTAACTATTAAGGTATCTGTGTTATCCCATTGAGCTTCTACCAGTTCCACATCTGAAAGGATGGATGGTGTGAAATCTGCACTGATTGGAGTGGCAGACATAAAACAGAATGATTTGTACTTTCTAAAGCAGTCTAGTACACCGTCAACAGCTTTCTGTCTATAACTGTATGCTTTTAGTAATATGTGATATTCATCTATAAGCAGTCTGAAATCTGCAGGATTTAGGTACTGTTCTAAATATTCCATCTTATCATAGGTACACATTATCTTTTTTATTCCAGTGCTGGAAGCATATTTCTTTAGCTCTTTTTTGGCTTGGTAAGTAAAAGTACCGAATAATCCAAATACAGACTGTTCTTTGCCATCATAGGAGGTAATAGTAGTAAGACCAGATTCTGTTAAGCCCGTCTTATTTACGATAAGTTCTGTAGTAGGTACTGCAATGATATAGGATTCATCATTAAAGAGGACTACAGTAGTACCACCACAGCCAGTAACTACTTTATTAAAGATACAATTATGTGGTAAATCAGGTAAGTTTAAATATCCATTAGTTGAATTTATATTTAAGGTTTTCATAGGTTTTTACATATTAAATTTAGGCAGTAAGTAATCTGAATAGTAGTAAATCTGAATTTAGAAGCTAATCTGGTTAAAATCTTTGGTCTTGAGTTCCTTACTTTTTTGGTATGGTATAAGGTAGCATTTGCAAATTTTGGTAAGGATTGGGATAAAATAATAAGCGTATCACTACGCCTATTATTCGCTGTTTCAATTTACTAATTTAAGAAAATGCAGGGAAGAACTGCATTTTTAACAATGGAATCCCAAAGGGATTATATGAATTATGAAAAATGAATCGAAAAGAAGGAACTAGCTACTATTATTCACTAGTTCCATATTTTAGTCAGAATTTCGCAACAATAGAAGCATTTATGATAGTAGCTGCTTCTTCTAATTTGCTGATACAAAGATAATAAAACTTTTTGACTATAAAAACTGGAAGATACACAAATTTTAAAAATAGTGTACAGGTGTTTCTAAGCTCTGTATTTGCCTACCAGATGTGCGTGAATGCTGGATGAATGAAGGTAAAGTATGTCTTTTTATCATTTCTTTCCAGTATCTCGTTTTCAAGGGCAAAGTATATGCTGTCGTGCTGTATGCTTACTTCGTGGACTATTCGATTAAGTGAGAGGTCTACAATATTAGTGCCTATTCTGGTATATGATTTAAGCCGTATAAGTGCTCCTAATTGGTTCTTATTGCCATTAATGTTAAGCAGGTCTGAATCTATGGTTATATATAGTCTATCAGGTTCAGTGTAGCTGTATGTGTTATATGTTCCAGTTCTATCTATTACTAAGTATCCTAGCTCATCAAATTTCTTTAAATGCTTGAATACAGTAGTTTCGCCTATACCACAGGTACGTACTACATCTTTAATTGTTGCATTTGGATTATTGGCTATTGTTACTAGTGTACAGAAGTAGGTGAACGCTTCGTTATTAGTAAGATTCTGAATGTATTGGATGTTTAATTTAATTTTCATTGTGAAATGTTGTTGATGAACGATGTATAATTTGTATCTTTGTCAATAATAATCTGATTATATTATGAAATATT
This sequence comes from Bacteroides sp. RTP21281st1_H5_RTP21281_210402, assembly GCF_040918965.1. Lineage (NCBI taxonomy): Bacteria > Pseudomonadati > Bacteroidota > Bacteroidia > Bacteroidales > Bacteroidaceae > Bacteroides > Bacteroides sp. RTP21281st1_H5_RTP21281_210402. The sequence continues at coordinate 380,173 of NZ_JBCOWR010000004.1, forward strand.
CAAGAAATCAAATAAATAAGGCTGGTGACACAATTCTTACTTCAAAAGACCCTGTCATTGTAACAACTGCTATTGAAATGGTGAATGATTGGAGAACTAATCATTTAGTACCTCTTAATACTTTAGGCAATAAAGTTGTAGAAGTTTTAAATGAGAATAAGATAAAACCAATGTTTACTTCTCAAAGACTTAAGCGATTAACTTCTATACAATACAAATTGGATTTGAATCCTTCTATGAAATTAGGAGGAATGCAGGATATAGGTGGTTTTAGAATTGTATTAAAGGATGTTCCTGCTTTAAATAAGGCTTTGACAATGTTTTTAAATAAAGAGTTTGATGATTTTACCCTTGAAAAAATTAATGATTATGTGACAGAACCTAAAATTAGCGGTTATAGAAGTATTCATTTTGTTTATAAATACCACTCTACTGATGAAACGTATGATGGTTTAAGAGTTGAATTACAGATTAGAACTAAATTACAACATAACTGGGCTACTGCTGTTGAAACGGCTGGTTTATATACTCAAACATCTTTAAAATCTAATCAGGGAGATAATAAATGGTTGAGCTTTTTTAAAATAGTGAGCTCATTATTTGCTATAAAAGAACGATTACCTGTAATGATTGAACATAAAGGGATTGGTATGGAGAAGTTAATGGTTATGTGCCATACCTTAAATCAAAAAAATAAATTTAGTGATATTCTTAAAGCTCTTAGGGTTACAGTTCATTCAATTGAACAAAATTTTCTGGATAAGGAGTATTATATTATATATATAGATTTCTTGGAAATGAAAGTGAATATTTATGCGTATGAACAAGAGGAGGAAAATGATGCATCATTACAATATTCAGAGTTAGAAAAAGGTATTGAAGATAATAAAAATGCAGTGGTATTTGTTTCTGTTTCTTCTATTAAGGATTTGAGAAATGCTTATCCTAGTTACTTTTTGGATACTTCAGAATTTATAGAAGCACTTAGACGAATTAGTTTAAATTGCAAAAAAATGAATTTAATAAAAGAATAAAATTGTGGACAGTGCCTAATTATGTACTTTTTGATGGCACTGTTCACATATCGACATTAAATTATCTGGATTATAAGCCACTTCTTTGCGTTTCATTCCTTCATAGTTCATAAAGCTATCTATATGATGGGCGTGAAACGCAGGAGTGATTACACCTTTGGATAAGCATACTTCACATAATGGTGACTGCATTAGTTTGCTAGCTCTAAGTTTGTGCCATCTGTCAGTATTATAAATCTTCTGTCTTTCTATCCTGTTATTTGATGGATTACGCTGTTTCTTCGCTTTCTTTAAATATGGCATTATTGTAGTATTCTGTAGGTATTATATATTCTCCATCTTCCGTAGCTATTTCCAGTGGAAATATCTTTTTCTTCATAGTGTAACTTTGCAGTTGTGCGTATTTTCTGGCTGTATAGAACTGTATCTTTACTAATTCCAGAACAGCTTCTTCCGTTACTTTATCCAGTCCTATTTCTAAACATTTGATTATAGCTTTATGAAGTAAATCTTCTACATTCTGGGACATATAAATAGTGTCTTTATAATAGTTGGTGCACTGCTTTAGTAAATCTGGGTAGTGCTTAGCTATGATAGCTATAATTTGCTTATGTTGTGGTGATAGTGGTTTGTCTATTGTTGGATTGTAGCTGTATTGTTCGTATTGTGGTTTCCAGTTAATCTTTTTATCTAGTTCTTCTGCTGATATGTGAAATATCTGTACTGTTTTATCTATTCCATAGTCATATATATACTGCTCCAATACTTCTTTACTTGGGATTGTCTTTTTCATTTTTAAATCGTAGGTAATCATTCATTGTTTGCCTGTTATATCCATAGAAGTCTTTCAGTATTGCTTCTACCAGTTTTTCCCTATCTAACTTGTTGTCTGTCTCTTTATATTTGTCTATTAAATCCAGATTCCTGTCAAAGAAATCAGCGATTATCAATCTTAATATTTTAGACCTGTCTTTCTTTAATAAATCGCATAGTTCATTCAGTAGCAGTTCTGTATTCAGGTCTATTTTAAACTTAATTTCTATCGGATAATTACACGTTCTTTCCATAGTGTTTGATTTTTAATTCTATACAAATTTACTGAAATAAAACGGGGTGTCAAAATGAATGTATTACATTCTTAATTAATTGTGTTATAGTCTCTTTATGTGTAATTGAGTACCTTTTTAGCTTTACTATTTAGAAAATAAAAAACGTAATACTATGAAGAAATATTCAATTCCCAAAGGTATAGAGAAAGAAGCTGCTGAATACATACAAGGTGTACTTGCAGAGCTTGAAAATAGAGGTGTTTTAGAGAATATAGATAATGCTGCCTTAGATATGCTGGCAAGAAATTACAGTACATTTATCAAGGCATCCAAACAGTTGGAAATAGACGGTTTGACAGTTACCAGTGATAGAGGTAATATAGCACCACATCCATTGGTAAAAGTAGCAAAGGATGCACAAACACAGGCTATGAAAGTTATGTTGGAATTTGGACTGACGGCCAAAGCACGTACAAAATTGCCAAAGATGGATAAAACGGACGACGAGGAATCAACACCATTAGAACAGTTCATTGTTACTGGTAAGAAAGAAGTTAGATGATGAAACTTTACTATGAGTATGCAAGTAAGGTTCTTAATAATGAAATAATAACAGGCGATACAATAAAACTGGCTTGTAAGAGATTCCAGAATGACTTATTGAGGGATGATTTGGAGTTTAGGGAAGATGTAGTAGACAGGGCTATTAGTTTTATTGGCACTTTGAAACATTATACAGGCAAGCACGCTGGCAGTAACTTCATACTGGAAGGCTGGCAACAGTTTATTATAGCTAATATACTGGGATTTTACTGGAAGGGTACAGGAACTAGGAGATTCACCAGTTCATATATAGAAGTATCTAGAAAGCAAGGTAAGACTGCTTTAGCTGCTGCATTATGTTTGTATTATCTAATTGCTGATGGTGAAGATGGTGCAGAAGTTCTGCTGGCTGCAAATAGTAAGGAACAGGCAAAGATAGCTTTTGATATGTGTTCCAAGTTTAGTAAGGGACTGGATACCAAAGGCAAATATTTGACAGCTTACAGGGCTGATATTCTGTTTAAGGCTACTAATAGTAAATTGAAAGTACTTGCTGCTGATGATAGCAAACTGGATGGATTTAATGCCAGTTTCGGTTTACTGGATGAATACCACGCTGCCAAGACAAGTAAGGTAAGGGATGTAATAAAATCCAGTATGGGTATGCGTGAGAATCCACATTTATGTACTATTACTACTGCTGGATTCGACAAGACTTTGCCTTGTTACCAATTAAGAACCGTAGCTATAGAAGTGTTGAATGAATTGAAAGCAGATGATGAAATGTTTATTGCCATCTATTCTTTAGATGCTGCTGATGATTGGAGAAGTGAAAAGAACTGGATGAAAGTTGCTCCTAATTTGAATATTACTGTTACCAGCAAATACATCAAAGGACAAGTACAGCAGGCTATTAATAATCCTTCTGATGAAGTGGGAGTACGTACCAAGACACTTAACCAATGGTGTGACAGTGCTACAGTCTGGCTGTCTGATGAAAGTATTATAAAGTGTACACAAGCAGTAGACCTGTCAAAATTCAAAGGATTACCCTGTTATGTTGGAGTGGATTTAGCTGCTACCAGTGATTTAACTGCTGTATCTTATTTAGTCGTTGATAGTGATAAATACTATTTTAAAACTCATTACTACCTTCCTGAATCGGCACTTACAGATAAGACAGACAAGGAACTTTATAAGCTATGGAAAAGGGCTGGCTTACTTACTGTTACTGCTGGCAATGTTACTGACTATGATTACATAACTACTGATATGCTTAAATATTCAGAAATAGTTAATATACAGGCTGTAGGATATGATAAGTATAATGCTACACAGTGGGCTATAAGTGCTACAGAAAAAGGATTACCACTGGAAGAATACGCACAGACATTAGCCAACTTTAATAAGCCTACCAGAGAGATGGAACGGCTTATATTATCTGGGAAGGCAGCAATAGACAATAATGAAATAAACAGGTATTGCTTTAGGAATGTGACTTTGAAGTCAGACCATAACGGCAATATCAAACCTAACAAACAAGTAGACAAAAAGAAGATTGATGGAACTATATCTATGATACAGGCTTTAGGTATGTATTTGCAAGTACCACACTACACAAACCAAATATTTACATTTTAATGAAACTCAATATCAATTTCAATCCATTTAAAAAGAAAGAAGCCAGACAAGAAGAACGCAGCTATAACTTTCTTTCAGATTCTCTATTTTATAATTCAGCTACTACATATTCAGAATCAAAAGCTATGCTGTTATCTGCCGTTTACAGATGTGTAGACGTGATAAGTGATTCTGTTGCACAGTTACCGTTAGAACCGTATTATGTAGATGATGAGGGCTTTAAAACCAAGTTTACCAAGCATCCTACATATTGGTTATTAAACAGAGAACCGAACGACCAAATGAGCAGATTTACTTTTATCAAGACACTGGTTACCAGCGTACTTCTTACAGGTAATGGCTATGCTCTTATTAACAGAGATGAAAAAGGTGATGCCAAAGAACTGATATTCTTAAAATCAGATTCAGTATCAGTCACTTTTAAAAACGGAAAAAAGATGTATAACATTACAGGGATGAATCAATTGGTAGAAGCTATCAATATGATTCATATCCTGAATTTTAGTTATGATGGGATTACAGGTATAAGTACTTTAAAACACGCCAGAAATACACTAGGGTTAACTGCCGATTCAGAAGCGCACGCAGAAGGATTTTTCAAAGGTGGTGCTAATCTGGCTGGCATTATTAAAGTGGAATCCTCATTGACGGCACAACAGAAGCAGGACATTAAAACAGCTTGGAGTAGTGCTTTTAATTCTATTACTGGTACTCCTAATGGTGTAGCTGTGATGGAAGGCAATATGACTTTTCAGCCTATAACCGTAAATCCGTCTGATGCACAACTATTGGAGACTAGACAGTTCAATGTGATTGATATTTGCAGGTTTTTCGGTGTGTCGCCAGTCAAGGCTTTTGATTTGTCCAAGTCCAGTTATAGTACAGTAGAAGCTACTCAACTGGCTTTCTTGACTGATACGCTTTCACCACTACTGGAAAAGATAGAACTGGAATTTGAACGTAAACTGTATAAGCCGTCTGAAAGGAATAATATAGATGTTCGTTTTGACACTTCCGTTCTTCTTCGAGCAGATAAGGCAAGTCTGGCTAGTTATTATAATACGCTGTTCCAGATTGGTGTGATTACTCCAAATGAAATCAGAAAGAATCTGGATTTACCAGCTATTGAAAACGGTGACAAATCATTTGTACAGGTGAATGTACAGACACTAGATAATGCAGTTACTAAGCAAACAGAAAAAGACAATGAGGTATATAATCAAGGGGAATGATTTTAGCTTTACTTGGACTATAAAGGACTGTAACGGCTATATAGATTTATCTGCTGTTACTGATTTGAAGGTAATGTATCAACATTCTACAGTTCCATCCAAGAAATATGTAGCAGATGCCAAAATAGTTGATATAGTCCTTAAAGAGAGGGAAGAAGATTTAGGGGATGCTGTTCTTTATGACAGTACTTTAGTGAAAGGCATTGAGTTTGAGGTAACAGCCGAACAACAGCAGGAAATGCTTTTGGGAGACTATAATGTTATCTGTACATTTATAAAGAATGATGATAGTCACTGCTATAAAATGATTAGGGCTTATACCATAGTAGCAGATAATGATGGTCTTAAATATTGCTGTTCTGAATCAAAGGAAAGACTGATTAAGCTAAGTCAGTTGATAAATGATATGGGATTTATCACTAGAGATGATTTACCTACCAAAGTAAGCGAGTTGCAAAATGACTGTAATTATGTCAATATAAATAGTGTACCTACTAAACTTAGTCAATTAGTGAATGATAGAAACTTTGCTTCCAAAGATGAAGTTCCCAAATATACAACGGAGCTTTCCAATGATGCACAGTTTACCAATGTTGTAGACTTGGCAAAAAAGGTTGATAAAGAATCTGGCAAAGGATTATCTACTAATGATTATACTAATGAAGATAAAACCAAGCTTACTAATTTATCTGATTTTGATTCGACAGGTATTAATAAGGAACTAAAAGAACTGGAAGAAGCACTGGCTGCTAAAGCTGATACTAGTGAAATACCTAATTTCACGTCTGATTTAATAAATGATTCCAAGTTCGTAACAAGTTCCGATTTACTTGCTGAAAATGTAGGATATGACAGTACAACTGTGAAAGACACATTGGATTCATTGCTGTATGAAGCTATTAATATAACCTCATTTACTAGCAATGTAGCACCAGTACAGGAAATAGCAACTAACATTAGCAGTATAACACTTACTTGGAAGTTAAGCCAGCCAGCAACGGAACAATTTATTAATGATGTGCCTGTGACAGGCAGTTCTTTCACATTTGATACTCCATTCAACAGCAATAAATCATTTACATTAAAGGTAAATGATGGAATTACCATCAAATCTAAAACTATTGATATTAAGTTTATGAATAATATTTATTACGGTGTATCAGCTTCTACTACTTATGATTCCAACTTTATTGAATCTCTTACAAAAGAACTACGGCAAGCTACAGAAATGAATTTCAGAGTAAATGCAGGCAAGGATGAATATATATGTTTTGCTTATCCTTCACATTATGGAGAAGCCGTATTCAGTGTAGGTGGATTTGAAGGAGGATTCAGAGAAGTAGCCAAGTTCTATTACACCAATGAATCAGGATATAACGAACAATATACTGTTTACTGCTCTGATAATCCCTGTCTGGGAGATACTAGAGTAAAGGTAATATATGTATAAGGGATTACTACGATACTATGAAAGAAACACGAAATTGTAAAATTGAAAAAAGAAACGAAGATTCCAGAATTGTTGAGGGTTATGCAATAGTATTCAATTCTGAATCTAGAGATTTAGGCGGGTTTACAGAAGTTATAGAACCTACGGCACTGGAAGGAGTGCTACAACAGTCAGATATTTTATGCCTGCTGAATCATAATGAGGACAGGGGTATTCTGGCACGCTCCAAATACGGTGCAGGCAGTTTGAAACTGGAAGTTGATTCTACAGGTCTTAAATATAGCTTTGAAGCACCTTGTACAAATCTAGGAGATGAATTGCTGGAAGGTTTAAAGAGAGGTGATATTACTACTTCATCTTTTGCTTTTACCATTGATTCTGATACTTGGACAAAGAAGGATAATGGTTCTTATATCAGGACTATCAATAAGTTCAAAGAACTGTTTGATGTATCACCTGTCTATAAAGAAGCGTATCCTGATACGAGTGTAGCACTTAGAAAGCTGGAATCATTCGATAAAGAAGATTTGACTGATTACTATATGGAGCTAAGACACAAACTACAATAATGAACACTTTAGAACTGTTAGACAAAAAAGAACAGTTAAAGCAACGGGCAGAGGAAATAGTTTCCAAAGCAGAAAAGGAAACCAGACGGTTAAATGAAGGTGAACACGCTGAATTTAATTCTATTGCTGATGAACTGAAAGACATAGATAATGAAATAAGAAAGATTGCAAGCGAGACAAAACTAACAAACACAAATAATACATCTATGAAAAAAGAGAAATTTTCACTTTTAAAGGCTATTAATGACGTAGCCAATAGCAGACAACTGGACGAAAGAGCGCAGGAAGTTGTATCTGCTGGTATTGCAGAATTTAGAAAATCAGGACAGAACTATTCTGGACAAATCGTATTACCGATTGAAGAAAGAGCCGATGTGCAAGCTACTGTAGAGGGTGCAGGACAGGAAACCGTAGCAGAAGATAAACTGGCTCTGTTAGAACCATTGAGAGCTAATTTAGTAATGGTTAAAGCTGGTGCAAGTTATCTGTCTGGACTGGTAGGTAATGTTTCTATTCCTGCTTATTCTGGAAGCAATGTTAGCTGGGCTGGTGAAGTATCTGCTGCTACAGACGGTGCAGGTGATTTCAGTGAAGTAAACTTAGAACCAAAGAGACTAACCGCTTATGTAGACGTTTCCAAACAATTCCTGATTCAGGATTCTGCCAGTGCAGAAGAGATGCTTAAACGTGATATTGTAAATGCTATATCAGACAAACTGGAAGCTACAATCTTGGGTAGTGCTGCTGGTTCTGCTACTATGCCTGCCGGTATCTTTAATGGCGTTACTCCTGAAACAAAGGATATTACTTATAAGAGATTGGTTGATATGGAAACTGCACTGGAAGAAGCTAATGTAGCAGGAAACAAATGTTTCATTGTATCGCCATCTGCAAAAGGTATTTTGAAAACGACTGCTAAAGACGCTCTTTACAATGTAACTGACGGTGGTGTACATACTTGTGTCGGTTGTGCTGGTTGTCTGATGAAAGAAAATGAAGTGAACGGTTATCCAGTATATTGTACATCCAATGTTACCAGTAAGGGTGTTGTAATGGGACACTTTGAAGATTTTGTTATTGGACAATGGGGTGGGATTGACTTAACAGTAGACCCGTACACACAAGCAGCTAACGGTAAAGTAAGATTGGTTATCAATGCATATTTCGATGCAAAACCAAGAAGAACAGGTTCTTTCCAAAAAGCTATCTTAAAATAATATGTACGTCAAACTGGAAGAAGCTAAGAAGTACCTTCTTTTGGATGATTCTTTCAAGGATGATGATTTATATATACTTGGACTAATTGATGTTGCAGAGGATGCAGTAGCACGTAATTTGAATCTGAAACTGGATGAATTAGCAGTGGATGGGGAATTTACCCCACCTGCTGTTATTCACGCTATTCTGCTGCTGATTGGTAATCTATATGCCAATCGTGAGCCAGTATCTTATTCATCCGTTAATAAAGTGCCATATACATTTGACTATCTAATTTCACTTTATAAAAACTACAAAGAAGTATGATTGATTATATACATAATAGAGACGGTAGGGCAACGTCTACACAGGTTAGTAGAATGGATGATATAACAGAGGATGTATTCACACCAGAATTTTATTTTCTCATTAAAAATACCAATGATAATGAAGTAACTGTAGAAATTAGACCTGCTGGACAAGAGAAGTTTATAACTACGGTTCTTTATCCTGGCTGGAATCCTGAATTATGTAGTGCAGTAAAAATAAGCGGTGAAACTGGATTACAGTACGGCTATTAATACTATATACTATGAGGGCAGGGTTACTGACAGAGACAATATTACTACAGGAATCAGTACCAGTTAAAAATGAGTTTGGGGCTACTTCTATGGAATGGGTAGACTATCTGCAAACAAGAGCCAACATTAAGTTTAATTCTGGTAATAGGGTTAATCAGAATAATGAAATATTTACTTCTTATACACTGACTTTCACAATCAGGTACTATCATAAGGTAAACGAGCAAATGAGAATTATCTATCAAGGTAAGAAGTATAGGATACTGGCTATCAATTCAGACAGGGCTAAACAATCTACAGAAATCATAGGAGAGCTTATTAATGAATAACGGTGTAACTGTAGACGCTTCACAGGTGCTAAGAATGTTTAGTGAACTTAACAGCAGACAGCAAAAAAATGTGTATAAGAATGCACTACGGAAAGCTGGAAGAATACTGCAAAAGGAAACGAAGACACAACTAAGAAGCGTAGTAGGTAAAGCAATAAATCATAAGAATAGATGGAACGGCAAAACTTTAGGCAGTGGAATAAAACTAAAGGTTGATAAGAAAGCTACAGAAGCGAAGGTTCATATAATGGGGGACTTTAGATTAAAGTTCTTTGAACTTGGAACAACTACCAGACAGCTTAGGAAAAACGGAGCTAACAGGGGGAGGATGAAGGCTGCACATTTCTTTAAAACTGCTAAAGATAAAACGGAACGTGCCATCTTCGATAATATAAATCAAATGGTTGAAGAATCAATAACAAGGATTGCTAATAAAAAATGAGCTTACAAATAGGAAAGGCTATCTATCATTTATTAAAGAAAGATAGCAGGATAAAAGAAAAGGTAGGTTTTAAGATATATCCTTTGATAGTTGAAGAATCCACCACTTTTCCTTTTATCATTTATAAAAGAACCAATATCACACCAAACTACACTAAAGGCAGTTATGCAGTTAATGAATCTGTTATGGTTGATATAGTTATAGCTTCTAAAGATTACATAGATACCATTGAACTGGCAGACTATGTAAGAGATGCTTTAGAAGGTAGGAGGGGTAACTTTTCAGGAATAGAAATAAATGACATAAGGATGATTAGCGCAGATGAAGAATACATAGAAGATACATTCATTCAGAATTTAACATTCGACATAAACACAAATGGCAAACAAAATACTTAGAGGTAATGACCTGATGATTTTTAAAGATACAACTGGTGCTGGTACTGCTTATAAAGCATTGGCATTTTCAACCAGTTGCCAGCTTTCCTTAACAGGAAACACTTTGGAAACTTCATCAAAAGACGGTGGTAAGTGGACTAGTAAAGCTGTAAGCAAATTAAGCTGGTCACTTACAACTGACAATTTATATAGTGTAGAAGATTTTAATGCTTTAGTAAATAGCTGGATAAGCAGGGAAGAACTTACTGTTGCTTTTGCTGTATGCACTAATGCAGACAGTGACACAGGTATGCCTGCCGATGGTTGGACTGCTGGCGGTGGATATACAGGCAAGGTAGTTATCACCAGTATTACTGCTAATGCTCCAGATAATGACAATGCTACTTATTCTGTTACTTTGGAAGGAACAGGTGCTTTATCACCTAAAGTAGCGTAATATATTCACTGGGGAAGCTGTTACAGTTTCCCCTTTTTTATTTATATACTATGGAAATTCAAATTAAAGGTACTGCATATAATATACGATATACTATCAGGGCTATGTTCGTATTTGAACAGATAACAGGCAAGATATTCAGATTGGAGAATCTAACGGATTACTACCTGTTTTATTATAGTCTGTTAGTAGCCAATAATCCAGATTTGCAAATGACATTCGAGGACTTTATTAATGAATGCGATGATGAACCAGCCTTAGTTATCCAGCTACAGGATTTTCTTTCTAAGGAGATGGAAAAGCAGTCTGCATTCATAAGTGAAACAACGGATTCAAAAAAAAAGTAACGATTAGCGAATTGTATGCTTTGATAGTTCTGGAAGCAGGTATAACACCTGATTATTTTCTGGACAGTATGCAAATGTATGAGGTGAAGGCAGTCTTGGAGAATCTGCAATATAAGAATAAAACAAGCTGGGAACAGGCTAGAATGATAAGTTATATCATAGCTCAAACTAACAGTACCAAGCAATTATCACCTACTGATATTATGAAGTTTGATTGGGATGAAGCCAAAGAAAAAGATACTTCTATCAGTAAGGATGATATAGCCAGACTACAGGCTAAAGCTAATCAATTTATAAACACACAAAACTAAATATATATGGCTGATTTAGTAACCAGACTATTACTTGATTCATCTGGTTTTAATAATAACATAGTTAAGAGCAGCAGGCAGGTACAGGAGTTTCAACAGATAACAGGCAATATAGTAGGTACTATAGGAAAGTTTGCTACTGGTATTGGAATTGCGACTACTGCCAGTGACGCTTTTATGAAGATAATAAGAAGCTCACAGGCTACTAATGATGAATGGGACAATACATTAAATTCCTGTAAAGGAACTGTAGATTTATTCTTTCAGTCTATGTCTGCTGGCAGTTTTGAAGCATTTAATAACGGTGTTCTTTCTACAATAAGGAATTTGAAAGAACTTTCTGCTTTGCGTGATTCGTTGACTGATGCTAAGTTATCAATGGGATTCAATACTAAAGTCTTTGAAACGGAGTTTACGAAATATGAATCTATAATCAGAGATACTACCAAAAGCAAGCAGGAACGGGAAAAGGCATTTAAAGACTTGCAAAAGTTGAAAGACGATTTTAAAATAGATGTTACTGATGTTTTGGGAGGTGCAGAAGAAGAACTTATTCAATCATTGAATATTAGAACAGGACGAAAAGACTTTAATATTAATGATATACATAAATATATATCAATCAATAATAATGATTTTTCATCTAGAAATGAGAAAAAGGCATTAACGGAGTATCAAGACCAGTTAAAGGCATACGAAAAGGAAATAAACCAAATACAAGGCAGGATTAATTCTACCAGAGGTGATACTAATGAATGGACAGGTGAAACCAAAAAGCAGATGAGAGAAAAACTTTCTTCTGTCAAGCAGCAAATGGAACTGTTCAAACTGCAAAATTCAGAACTTGAAAAGCAGAACTTTTTGAATCAGGATAATGATGCCAATAGAGGTGAAATGATTAAAAACTATGAATATGCTTATGATTTGAAAAAGCGTATGTATGATTTTGATAAACGTACATTGGAATTACAGAATAGTCTTAAACCTGCTGGAGGAAATAATAAGGTAAAAACAGAAGAAGTAATTCCTGCTGGTTCTGTTGCTGAATTGGATAAGCTGATAACAGAAGCCAGAAAGAAGTATGCTGCTGCCATTACAGACGATGCCAGAGTATCTGCACTAAAACTGATACAGGAACTGGAACAGAAAAAAATAGTTCTGAATATTACCGCTAAGTATAACAGTAGGGAGCAGGGAGAATTAAAACCTGCTGGTATTCCATCCGTTAAAGGATTTGATTCAAAGGATATTGGTAAACTAACTTCTCCATTTGTAACAGAAGAAGATGTAAAAGTCAATAATGATTATGCAACATCATTAGGAGCTATTGCTACTGTTATGGGTTCTATATCCCAAATGACAAATGAAGGTGCTTCTGCTTGGTTAACTTGGAGTGCTAATTTAATGACAGCTATAGGTACTGCTATTCCTGCTATAGAAGCTCTTATTGCTGCAAAGAAAGCGGAATCTATAGGAAATGCCGTAGCCAGTGCCACACAAACACCTGTAGTAGGTTGGCTGTTGGCTGGTGCTGCTGTAGCTTCTGTAATAGCAGCTTTTGCCACTATGCCACAATTTGCCAATGGTGGTGTAGTTGATGGCAGTTCCTTCTTTGGTGATAAGGTATTGGCTAGAGTGAATAGTGGTGAAATGATTCTGAATAAAAGTCAGCAGTCCAATCTGTTCAACCTGTTAGACGGTGGTTCATCTGTAAAAGGAGGTGCTATGTCAGGTGAAGTTGAATTTAAGATTTCAGATAAAGCACTGGTTGGAGTTTTAAAACAACACAATAATAGAACAAACAGACTAAGGTAAAATGGGCTATCAATTAATATATAACTCATCTTTTAAGGATATAGATGAGAATACTATCAATATTGAAATATACAGGGATTCGGGAGGTACTTTGATAGCTTCTGAATTACTCTGTTCTGCTGATGCAGTTTCAATTAACTATGAATCAGATGATGATGTATTCAAACCAATCAAATGTTCAGATTGCCAGATTAATGTCTTAACAACTAAGGTACTGGCTAATCTCTACACAGCATTAGGAAACCAGATATATTGTACCATCTCAAAGAATGGTTCTTTATTGTGGTGTGGTTATTCAGTCCCCTGTCTTTACAGTACGGATTATAATGAAGAATATAATCTGTTATCCTTGCAGTTTAATGATATTCTTTCATCTCTTAGTAGCTATAACTACACTTATCTAAATGATAAACAGTCTATAGTGTCTTTTTATCAGGTAATCAAACATATCATAAGCCAGATTGATTCCAACGGACTAATAAAGAATGTCTATGTACACAACGCAAAGAAGATTAATGATACTACTGATTTACTAAATAACCTATTCATCCTAGATAGAAACTTCTTCGATGAAGCGAATGAAGCAGAGAACTGTAAAGACATATTGGAATATATTGCAAGGTATCTGGGTATGACTTGCTATTATTATGGCGATTCAATTTATTTTGTAGATTATGATATAATAAAGAATATCAATTCATATACTAAATATACCCTGTCAGATGACAGTAATACGGTAGTAACACTTGATAACACCGTTATTAATGTTAATCAGAATATTTATGAAAGTAATGCCAGTATAGCTATTGGTGAACTATATAATAAGGTGGTGGTAGTTGCCAATTCAAATTCTAATAATACTATAATTCCTGAATGGAATGATGAGGATGATATTATAAATCAGAATGCAGACGCAAATAAGTATTATGAATCGACAAGGGATATTAGTGGTAAGAATTATACATTATTGAATGCTTTCTTTAAATCGAAGAATAATTGGGATTGGAATAAGCCATATCTTTTTGAAATTAACAAACCAATAGAACCGATAGAAGAAGTAACTCCAGATAATGCTGCATCAAATGGCAGCTACTGGCAAAAGGCAGCATACTATGAGACTGCAAATGAACCTTCCTCTTTAAATTGGAAGACGTATTTTACGATAAGTGATTACGGTCTGATGGGATGGAAAACAATAGACGGAGTTCAATTGTCATTGAAAAATAAGCTGCCTATAGCAGTCAAAGGTGGAACTTTCATTATTGATATAAATTATAGGCTGTCTGGTGATTGGAATGCAGCAGAATGTATTGTAACATCTGATGAACAATACTATGATGGTAAATATTCCACAGGATTCACGGATACGATGTTTAAATGTAAACTTGCAATTGGTGATAAGATGTACTATGATGGTGATGGATGGGTTAATTATCAAGAGTATCATAATAAAGTTGCAAGGAATTATTATAAGATATGTAACGGTCCAAATACTTGGGCAGGTGCAACTTGGTATAAGTATCTGGATGAATACGGCTACTGGCGATTTGTTACTAAAGGGGAATATGATTCTATTTCTGGACGTGAAAAGTATAGCGGTGGATATGCAGATAGAAATTATGTGTATTCATATATGAATAGCAGTAATGAGCGTGTATTTGTCGAGAAATGGTTCTATGATGAATGTAAATTGCAAGACTGTTTTTATCTGGTACATAAGAATAAAGTAGGGGATAAGGTGTTTGATACAGATTATTCATTGACTAATACAGTTTCGTGGCGTATGAATCTGGCAGAAAGTGAAGATGGTGTTGCCGTTTCATTGCCATCTGATAAAATGATATTAGGGGAATTGATATTTGAACTTTACGCTCCTAATCAACTTGGAACTACTCCTATGAGACGTACCGATAAAGAACCTGTCAGGTGTAATTCATTTCATATTAATGATGTTAAATTGAAATATACTACATCTGATTATGTGAAGGATATTTTTAATGATGAAACGTATGATGAAGACTTGAAGTTTGAGAATGTAATTGATGAAAATATAGTCAATGATTTTGATGATATTGAATTTAGAATCAATACTTATAATGAACACGCAGGCAGCTATAGCTATGTTCTTACTAAGATAGGAGATGAGTATTACTTTGTTGATACGTTGACTGATACAGTTTCACTGGATAAACTGAAAGCAGAAGAGCACTGTATTAATAAATATGTGAATTACTATAGTAAGCCACGATTCAGATACAGTAATTCAATAAAGAATAGGGGTATATCGCTTAATTCAATCCTGAAAGAGAATACCTTGAATAAGAACTTTGTAATCAATTCCATCACCTACGATTTGATTAATAATAAATGTGATGTTGAATTGAACGAAATACGATAATATGGAAATAAAATCTAACTATATACCACATAATTTCAGGAACAAGTATTTAAAGAATGTAGGTGGAAGTTATTCAAGTACAGTTTTACAGTCTACAGTATCAGGTGAAGCTGGTACTAAAGTTGTGGTAATTGATGATTTGGAAACTTCCAGTAAAGATAAGGCATTATCTGCCAATATGGGTAAATACTTGAATGAAAACAAACAAGATAAGAATGAATATGTAGATACAATAAATCAGTATTTAAGTACTGATTCTGATGTGAAATTTAACTCTGTCGCTGGCAAGAATGGAGAGTTTGACAATCTGAAAGTAAAAGGAGGTTTGGATGTCTTTACTATTACGAGTAATGAAGTAAGGGGAACTAATGGTATTTTATATGTTACCGATTCAGCACAGGTAACAGGTATAACTTCCAATGAAAATAATGTAATGGTACTAACTGTAAGTGATTCCGTTTTTAGGGTGGATGATATTCTACTTAGCCAGACTTTTGATTCTTCTTCAAAGAAAATAGTCTTAAAAGTTACTACTGTAGATGGTACAACTATCGCCTGCAATGTAATAGAAGCATTAGGCAATATAGAAACTGGTGATGCTTTAGTAAGGATAGCCAATACTACTGATGCTGCCAGACAAAGTTCTATCCTGCTGAATCCGTATGATGGCTGTATTGATATACGTACAGGTTGTACTTCTGAATCAGATTCCACAGTATCCAGTAGAATAGGTAATCTAGATGGAATTACTGATACTGATTTTGGGAAACTGTCTGGTGATGGACTTTATTCTAATAATGCTTATCTGTCTGGTGCAATAAGAAACTTATCTGGAAAATGGGAATTGAAAGATGATGGTTCTGGTAAGTTGGCAAATGGAAATATTAGCTGGGATACAAATGGTAATCTAAATTTAAAGTATGGTACGAGGAAGGAGTTTAAAACTATAGATATTGATGATTATGATTTTGCAAATGCATTTGAAGTTGATTTAAAGGATGGGTTGAATTTCTTCTTTACGAAAAATAAGGATAATGACCCTAGAACAA
The DNA here is from genome assembly GCF_040918965.1 of Bacteroides sp. RTP21281st1_H5_RTP21281_210402. NCBI lineage: Bacteria > Pseudomonadati > Bacteroidota > Bacteroidia > Bacteroidales > Bacteroidaceae > Bacteroides > Bacteroides sp. RTP21281st1_H5_RTP21281_210402. The sequence goes on from NZ_JBCOWR010000004.1 coordinate 396,994, forward strand.
TAATATTACCTTGCAGTGATACATTTATAGGGCTTGAAGTTGAAATGATATTTAAGGGAAATCCCGGTTTAATAAGGATTGAATGTACAAATAATTATGCGTTTATGTATAACGGGCAAGATGTACGCTACATTTCAATCGGACATTATCCAAGACGATTAAAATTAGTAGCGAGAAAATATAATTTCTCAACTAAGGGTATGTGTAGTTGGTGGATTGATAATGTAGCAGAGTTTAAAATCAGTAGTGATGGTACATTTGCAGGAACATTCAGGTCTATTTGAGTTTATGAATCAGCAACAAATACAATTAATAATAGCCTGCATACTGGTTGTCGTAGGTATAGGATTACTGATAGCAGGATTCTGTGTAGTACCTGTAGGTATCATACATAGTTCTATTCTGGTAGCATTTGGTGAGGTGCTTACTTTCGTTGGAGCTTTATTTGGAATAGATTATCATTATAAGAGTAAATAATACGATTTTCTTTTATCTTTGTATTATAATCAATAATAAGTTTATGGAAGACATTAATAAAGAATTAGCTGCAATATGGGAAGAATATGCTAGTATTGATAATGAAGTATTAAAAGAAAGAGGATATTTGTACTGTAATAATATACAGCAAAAGGATATTCTAATAACGGGGATTAATCCTTCATTTACGGATAATAAGAAAGGGCAAGAACTACCTTATGAATTTATGAACTGTAATTCAGGACGTTATTGGATTCCAATAAAGAATATGCTTAAATCTAATGAATGTGATTATATAAATAGTGCAGCATATTTTGATTTATTCTATTTTAGAGAGACTAATCAAAAGTATATCAGAAATGTTATTTTGAAACATAAAGATGGGGTACAATTCCTAGTTAGACAGCTTCGGATTACTCAACAATTAATGGAAGAGGTCATACGACCTAAAGTTATCATTATAAAGAATAAAGAGTCTTATGCTTATTGGGGAAAATTATCCGATAAAGGATATATATGGATGGGGTATGAATTTGAGTCAATAGGTAATTGTTCGTGTGGGGAGATTTGTCGAATAACTGGATTTATTGAGAGTAATGAAAGAATATTACCTGAGTTGGTACAAAGTAATCTAGTGGGGAGTATTGTTTTGTTCTCTAAATATAATAGGTATTTAAAGAAAGAGGAAAAAGTAACAGTCGAAATTATTCGGCAACTATTAGATTTATAACGTATTGGAATAATATTAGCCTGTAGTCTTGATTGATTACAGGCTTTTTTTTGTACCTTTGCAGCAATTTCAGATACCTAATGTGTTGGGGCTGAAAGGACATATTAGTTAACGAAGAGCGTTTAAGATATTATCTCATATTGGAATCTGGACAATTTCGAAGGTTGAAGATAATAGGCAAGAACGCTCACGTCAATGTTATATACCTATCTTGTTAAGATAGTCTATATATCGTTTGGCGTGGGCTATTGTTTATTATTCAACCTTGGGCAGTCCAGAGCCTCAATATGATAATATTCAATAGTTCCCACGCTTTTCTCATTGTATAATACTATCCAAAGGGAACAGGGTAGATAAAACGATATATAACTACGAATCAGACATTAAGAAACAACTTTTGCTACTATCTTTTAAGTAGCCAACTCAATTTTTGAGCAGCTTATACTACAAATTAAATTATTAACAAAAAGATTATTTACAGAATATGAAAACATTTAGATTTTTTGCGACTTTATTGGTTATTGCTTTATGTGCAGGTTTTACTTCTTGTAGTGACGATGATGAAGAAGAAAATTCAGTCGAAATTTCTTTGGCTAATCTTCAAGGTACTTGGGATATGATTAAATGTTATGGTTGGGAGTATGATGACAATAATCAAAAGGAGAATTGGACAGAGGATGTCTCTGGAGAATATATCTTCTTTGAAGATACAGACGGCAATGGAGGATATAGTGACGGTAGCCATACTTATTATTTTGCAAGTTCTATTAATGGTAATAAGCTTATTTTGAGAGATTCTGGTTGGTTAGCGGGTAAGTCGATAACGATAACTAAACTGACTAAGACAGAGTTACATATTACTGCTACAGATGAGAATTCAGAAGAAAACTATGAGATGATAAAAAGGTAAATCATCCTATCGTGTATAGAAAGAACAGCATTTGAAGAAATTCATTTGCTGTTTTTTTATTATCATTGCAAACAAAAACACTATGAAGCCAGTAGATAAGTTCTCAATCCAGTATAGCGAGTTGCTAGAGTATATATATCCAGTGACACAAGAATATTTCCCTGATTTTGATTATGACGAAGAAACAGGACAGACATATATGTTGCCGTCACAAACGCCAGATACTTTTAAAGGAAGATACAACAGAGGAATATTGAAAGGTAAATTCTCGTTTGATTCATACATAAAGAATAACGAACTTCAAGAATTGCTTGCTGTATTGGGCTTAGACGCTGAAAAGTTCTGGTATCTATTGCTTTTCTGTTATGATTGCAGTTGGGGTAAATGTATGGAGGGTATAGAAATAAAAGAATCCCCTAAAGAACAGATAGAAAAACTTGTTAATGCTATCAGTGAGGATTATAAAAGAGATACTCCGTTTGGTGCAGTCTTTAAAAGCCCAATTTGTATTACCTTGAAAATAGGTAGGAAGAATATCGTGATAGATAATAAGACGGCTATTGCTAGTATAGCGAAGTTTTGTGCAGACGGATTGGAAACAGTAAATTCAGACCAAATGAATACTGGTAACGTTGATTTGAGTAATCCACATACTGAATCATTCTCCGTATTCGCTTATTATTTCTCACAAATGATTATCACTGCCTTGAATTATCAAGAACAGGTAAAAGAAAAGAGAAAGAAGGGAGCTAATATGTCTGACAAGGAAAAGACGCTGATTTCTCATTTACTATACTTCACTGGTATCGTGAGCAACGAAAGTGTGTTGGTTGACTATGACTACTTGAAGTCCCTGTTGAAACAATATAAGGATAAGGACATAAGGAGTTTGAACGCATTTTATTATTGATTGAAACTTATTTTATTGTTTATTTCTGCTTTCTTATTCTCTAAATACTTCATTCTACAACTTGTGAAGTAGGGGAATAAGAAAGCAGTGTTTTTTTATTCCCGTTAGCTTCTCAAGAAAAGGGCAATCTTTGTAGTATAAAATTAATTAAAGCTGGAGCGCACCAGTCTAAAAACTGCAAAGGTATTATGACTACAAAAGAATGTAAGAATGAAATTTTTACTCTGGAATCAAGAGAATTGAACGAAGGTAAGAAAGTAGCTTTTATTGCTGGTGGTATCAATCGGGACATTAACAAGGCTAACTTGAATGACAAAATGAAGTCTATTGGAGAACATACACAGTATTTTCCGCTTGTTGTGGTTGATGGTGAAGATGTGGTAAAGGAGGGGTTAACTTTGAAAGACCCTGTATCTGGTTTTCCAATAGATTCTTCTAAAGCTAATGATTATTTGGTTATTATTGAAGGTCAGCACAGGTATAGGGCTATAATGGAGCTTCGAGAAAAAGATGCAAAGGCTAAGAAGAATTATGAAAATGCAATGAAGAAATGGCAAAAGAACGGAAGCAGAAAGGAAGATAAGCCAGAAGAATTTACGCCTAAAGCTCCTGCACAGATAAAGGCTATGTATCCATTGGTTAAAGATGAGGATATACGGATTATGATATCAGAAATGAACAATACGTCAGTAAAGTGGAATAAAGGAGATTTTGCTAAACAGGCTTGTGCAGCGTATCCTGATAATGCTATCTTAGGTTTTATCGTTAAGTATATGGATATACAACACCAAAGAACAAAGAAAGGTGAAGCAGATGATATGTTACCGAATGGTGGATTTAAGCTGACGACGCTTAGTAAGTATCTGATTTATTCTGCTGACATAAAAGAATCGATACTGGCAGAGGCGTGTAAATATGGAGAAGGCGCTCTTACGAAGTATGTAGGTAATGAGCCTGAAAAAATGGTTGAAAGAGCAGAGAAGATAATTAAAGCTGGATTAGATGCTGGGTTTACCTATCGTTTTCTGGCAAAAGGTTTCTTCATTGATTGGATTGCAAATAAGAATAATTTAGGGATTCAATATACAGAACTCCTTGAAAAGTTAAAGGATGTAAATAGAGAGGTGGTAGACAGTATTATGAGAGAAGCACAGAAACATAATTTTATGGAACAGTTAAATAGAATAGGATAAACGGGAATCTTTAGTTATTGATGTCAGTTGCCAGCTAGCGTAATGTTAGCTGGCTTTTTTGTTGCTTTATTATCGGTTTATCTGCCGTCCGTCTCAACAATAGGGGTATGGGGTGAAATTTTATCAGGAAAGTGCTTTAAACCACACGCTCCCCAACTTTCCACGGCTGGTAAGATTTCAAATATCCAAAAGGTCTGTAATATTATTGTAATCGGTTAACTCTATTTATTCTACAAATTCTGTGATAACATCGGATATTTATCTATCTTTGTTGTGTTCAAATAACGCTGAAAAGTACATAAATGAATAACACTTCTTCGTAAGTGACTGATAATGAAATATGGAAAGAAAAGTAGTTTTTTTCTTGGTTATTCGGCAAGAAGTAAATAACATTTTGTATTTTTGGGCATCAATTAATAAAAATAGATATTATGATAACGACACAGGACAAAGAGTTGCTTGCCAAGAAAGGCATTACGGAAGAGCAAATAGCCGAGCAACTGGCTTGCTTCCAGACAGGTTTTCCTTTTTTGAAACTGGACGCTGCGGCTTCCATTGAGAAAGGTATATTAGCCCCCGGCACTGAAGAGCAGAAAGCATATTTGGCAGCATGGGACGCATATACAAACACGGATAAGACTATCGTGAAGTTTGTACCGGCTTCGGGTGCCGCGAGCCGTATGTTCAAGAACCTCTTCGAGTTTCTGTCTGCCGACTATGATACGCCGACTACAAAATTTGAACAAGCATTCTTCGACGGTATCAAGGATTTTGCTTTCTATGACGACCTCAACGTAGCTTGTCAGCGTACAGCCGGAAAAGACATCCCCGGATTAATCGAGGAAGGTAACTATAAAGCCGTAGTTTCCGCATTACTCGAAACTGCCGGCTTGAATTACGGCGCACTGCCGAAAGGTCTGCTCAAATTCCATAAATATCCCGAAGGCGCACGCACCCCGTTGGAAGAGCATCTTGCCGAAGGAGCTATGTACGCAGCCGGAAAGAGCGGCAAAGTCAACGTGCACTTCACCGTATCTACCGAGCATCGTGAACTCTTCAAGAAACTGGTGGAAGAAAAGTCCGGTGAATTTGCCAAACGTTACGGAGTGGATTACTACATCACATTCTCCGAGCAGAAACCGAGTACCGACACCATTGCTGCCGATATGGACAACCAACCGTTCCGCGACAACGGCAAACTGCTGTTCCGTCCCGGTGGACACGGCGCGTTGATTGAGAACCTGAATGACCTCGATGCCGATATTATCTTTATCAAGAACATCGACAACGTTGTTCCCGACAAACTGAAGGAAGACACCGTTACTTATAAGAAACTGATTGCCGGCGTACTCGTCTCCCTGCAAAAGCAGGCATTCGAGTACCTCGAACTGCTTGACAGCGGCAAATATACGCACGACCAAATGATGGAAATGCTCCAGTTCCTGCAAAAGAAACTTTTCTGCAAGAATCCGGAAACGAAAGACCTCGAAGATTCCGTACTCGCTATCTATCTGAAGAACAAACTGAACCGTCCGATGCGTGTCTGCGGAATGGTGAAGAACGTAGGCGAACCGGGTGGTGGCCCGTTCCTTGCATACAACAGTGACGGAACGATTTCCCTACAAATCCTTGAAAGCTCGCAAATCGACATGAACGACCCCGAGAAGAAGGAAATGTTCGAGAACGGTACGCACTTCAATCCGGTAGATCTGGTATGTGCCGTGCGTGACTATAAAGGTCATAAATTCGATTTAGTGAACTACGTGGATAAGGCAACTGGCTTCATCTCCTACAAATCAAAGAACGGCAAAGACCTGAAAGCTCTCGAACTCCCCGGCTTGTGGAACGGTGCGATGAGCGACTGGAATACCGTATTTGTAGAAGTTCCCCTCTCTACCTTCAATCCGGTGAAGACGGTGAACGACCTGCTGCGCGAGCAACATCAGTAAAGTAAAAAGACGACCGCCCGGTCGGGGAAAACCGGGCAGCCGTTTTCCACAAACTAACAGTCCGGTTGCGCTTGAGCGGCTTTGCGTCCGCAAGCAACCGGCTATTTAAAAAAGAGTGTTTAGAATGAATCAGATTGAGAAAATCATTGATATTGCTACCTGGAACAGAAAAGAACATTTCGAGCACTTCAGTGCTTTTGACGACCCGTTTTTCGGAGTGACGGTCAATGTAGACTGCACCCGCGCATATCAGGAAGCCAAAGACAAAGGCGTATCTTTCTCCCTCTTGGTGCTGCACCGGATTGTTACCGCTGCCGCCAAAGTCGAAGAGTTCCGCTACCGTATCGAAGGGGATAGGGTAGTGTGCTATGACAGCCTTCTGCCCGAAGCCACCGTAGGCCGTGCCGACCATACGTTTTCTTTCGCCGCCTTCGAATATGACCCGGACGAACTTACCTTCATCCGCAAAGCGAAAGCCGAAATGGAACGTCTGCAAGCCACCACCGGACTGAACAAAGGGGGGACATTCCATCCCAACGCCATTCATTACTCGGCTGTTCCGTGGCTCGTTTTCACAGATATGAAACACCCCACCAATATGCGTTCGGGCGACAGCGTCCCAAAAATCTCCACCGGAAAGTATTTCCGTGAAGGAGAGAAACTGCTGCTACCTGTCTCCGTCACTTGTCATCATGGACTGATGGATGGTTATCATGTCGCCAAGTTTATTGAAATCCTCGATTTATAAACTTCGTTCTAAAAAGACAAACCAGACGTCTATGAGATTCAAAATACCAAGATGGAAAGACATCGCCTTCCGTTTTACCTTCTGTTCGGCATTACTTTTTCCGGGAGCTTTTTTACATTCACAGGAAGTCCGGCAAGATACACTGGAAGATACCCGTCAGGATGTGAAACAACTTCAGGAAGTTGTACGTGAACTCCGACAGGAAGTCAGGAAGCTACAGGAAGAAATCCGTGGACTCCGGCAGGGATATTTCCCGGAATACGGGGAATACCGATTCGATTCCGTTTCGGCATACACTCCTCATCGCTTTATCCATCGCCTGGGCATAGAAGCCCGCCCGCAGTACGTATTTCCCACCAATCCTTTCCTGCGTGGAGAGAACGAGCGGTGGAAACCGATTCAGACGTCTTTTGCCGCCCATCTGAAATATTCATTCAAATTCCGTCCCAATACTTGTGCCGATCGCATCTATGGCGGTGCCTATCAAGGTTTCGGTTTGGCTATCACCACCTTTGGCGACAAGAAACAGCTCGGTGACCCTTTCACTTTCTATCTATTTCAAGGTGCACGCATCGCGCGTTTCAATCCGCGCCTTTCGCTCAATTACGAATGGAATTTCGGTATTTCCGCCGGATGGCAGCCGTATGACAATGATTATAATTCCTATAACGGAGCTGTCGGCTCCCGCATGAATGCTTACCTCAATGCAGGTATTTACCTGAATTGGGCGTTCTCCCGTTATTTCGACCTGATAATCGGTGGCGACTTCACGCATTTCTCCAATGGAAACACCAAGTTTCCCAATGCAGGAGTGAACACTACCGGAGCTAAAATCGGACTGGTTTACAACTTCAACCGCGAGGAATCCGACCTGACCAAATCACTGGTAACTCCATTGATTCCCCGCTTCCCGCGCCACATCAGTTATGACCTTGTCATGTTCGGCTCATGGCGGCGGAAAGGAGTGTATGTAGAGAGTGGAAAACAGATTGCTTCTCCCGGCAGTTATCCCGTGGCGGGATTCAACTTTGCCCCGATGTACAATCTCAATTATAAATTCCGTTTCGGAGTTTCGTTGGATGGTGTTTATGACGGCAGTGCCAATGTCTATATCGAAGATGTCATTACAGAATACGGAGATACCGGTGCCCGCCGTTTTTGCAGACCGGGAATCCAGCACCAGCTAGCCTTGGGTGTTTCGGGGCGTGCGGAATACGTGATGCCTTATTTCACAATCGGCGTCGGACTTGGCTCGAACGTACTTGGGCGTGGTGACTTGCGTGGCTTATACCAGGTGTTTGCCTTGAAAATGGACATCACCCGTAGTTCATTCCTTCACATCGGTTACAATCTTCAGAACTTTCAGACCCCTAATTACCTGATGCTCGGACTCGGTTTCCGTTTTCACAATAAATATCCGAAAGTACGTCATTAAAAAAGGCCGTATTTCATCGAAATATACTAATTTTGCATCACTAATATAAAACACTCAAAATGATGAAGAAAATACTGTTACTCGGTTCAGGAGAACTAGGAAAAGAGTTTGTAATTTCAGCTCAGCGTAAAGGTCAGCATATCATTGCCTGTGACTCTTATGCGGGAGCTCCCGCTATGCAAGTGGCTGATGAATTTGAAGTATTCGACATGCTGAACGGTGAAGAACTGGAACGTGTCGTAAAGAAACACCAGCCAGACATTATCGTGCCGGAGATTGAAGCCATCCGCACAGAACGCTTGTACGACTTCGAGAAAGAAGGAATCCAAGTAGTGCCCAGTGCCCGTGCCGTCAACTTCACGATGAACCGCAAGGCCATCCGCGACCTTGCCGCCAAAGAACTCGGACTGAAAACAGCCAAATATTTCTATGCCAAGACACTGGAAGAACTGAAAGAAGCTGCCGCCCAAATCGGTTTTCCCTGTGTGGTAAAACCTTTGATGTCATCATCCGGCAAAGGACAATCCCTTGTGAAGAGTGCCGACGAACTCGAACACGCCTGGGAATACGGATGCAGTGGAAGCCGTGGTGATATCCGCGAACTTATCATCGAAGAATTTATCAAGTTTGACAGCGAAATCACCTTATTGACCGTTACCCAAAAGAATGGCCCTACCTTGTTCTGCCCGCCCATCGGACATGTACAGAAAGGTGGCGACTACCGCGAAAGTTTCCAACCCGCACATATCGACCCCGCCCATCTGAAAGAAGCGGAAGAAATGGCGGAAAAAGTAACCCGTGCCCTGACAGGCGCCGGACTGTGGGGAGTGGAATTCTTCCTGAGCCACGAAAACGGAGTTTACTTCTCCGAACTTTCTCCACGTCCGCACGATACGGGCATGGTGACACTGGCAGGAACGCAAAACCTGAACGAATTTGAACTCCATCTCCGTGCCGTACTTGGTCTGCCTATTCCCGGTATCAAGCAGGAGCGGATAGGGGCAAGTGCCGTTATCCTTTCTCCGATTGCCAGCCAGGAACGTCCTCAATATCGTGGATTGGAAGAGGTGACAAAAGAAGAAGATACTTATCTCCGCATATTCGGCAAACCGTTTACCCGTGTCAACCGTCGTATGGGAGTAGTGCTCTGCTACGCTCCGTTGAATTCCGACCTCGATGCGTTGCGTGATAAGGCAAAGGGAATCGCTGAAAAAGTAGAAGTGTACTAAAAAACAAACATGAAAAAAGCCCACCTTTTTGTAGCAGGTGCAACCCTGCTGCTACTGACTGCTTGCTCGCCCAAAGTGGTGACCCATATCTCAAAAACTTATCCGGACGTGATTCCGGCAGATTCTGTGCACGTTATCGAACCGGGCGGGATGGTTCCTAATACTGCCGAAACGATAGGACGTGTTGCGGTAGTAGACCGGGGCTTTTCCAATAAATGCCGTTACGACCAGGTACTGCGTCTTGCACAGGAAGCTACCGGGAAGAACGGCGGGAACGGGCTTGCCATTACCGACCATCTGGAACCTTCTTTTTGGGGAAGTTCCTGCCATCAGATTTCCGGCCTGATGCTCCGTCTTTCGGATATGGAAGTGGATACGCTGAAAGTGAATCCGTTGCAAGATGTGATTGACCTTGGGCATGTGGTAGCTAAGGAAGAGAAGGAGAAGAGACGGGCGCCCGCCAGTACTTTCGAAGCCAGTATAGGTTATGGATGGATTACAAGTAAACTCTATGACCCCGACGGAAAATCTTTGGGAAATAAAGGTGGCTTGGAATGGAAACTTTCTTACGAATATACCTGGAGTAGCGGTTGGGGTATCGGATTGCAGTATTCCGGTTTCAAAACCTCTTTCCCCGGCGGGGACATGATGCTTTCTTATATCGCTCCCGAATGGGTGGCGCGTTACCGATGGGATAAATGGATGATGAAAGCCGGCTTGGGTGTCGGTGTATTCCTTTATCACGAGCCTTTCTATAATTCTACCGGAGTAGGAGCGCATGCTACGATAGGTATGGAATATATGATTGACACCCACTGGGGTATTGGTGTAACTGCGAATACGGTTAACGGCAGCCTGCCCGACCGTAGCGAAGTGAAACTGAAAGATAATGAACGTAGCGGAATTACACGTATCAATGTTCTTGGGGGAATACGCTACTATTTCTGATTGTCACTATAAGTTCAGAATCTATTCCTTTCATTAAGGAAATCATATCAACGGGGATGTGCCTTAGTTTTGACACATCCCCGTTTTGGTTTCTTCAAGAAAACTTTCGTACAGGATTTTGTGTTTTTATTAAGACGTCTTTAATCTTTATTAAACAAAGAAGGGAATGACAACTAGTTTTGTGCTCGAACACAAAACTAGTTGTCATTGCTACTATTTTATCTCACGGTTAATACACTGATTTTAAATAAGCAGATATAAAACTCTGCGAATATATGGAGTTTATTATTACAATACTTCGGTAAATTTTTACCGAAAAATTAAAAGTTAAACAATAAAACCGGCAAAAGTCGGTTCGGAAACACTAA
>NZ_JBCOWR010000005.1:0-126633 GCF_040918965.1 Bacteroides sp. RTP21281st1_H5_RTP21281_210402
AAGCAGCATAGCCAAAAGAAAATATAGCAGAACTGTAAAATATAAAAGAGGTTGCGCCAACGTTTTGACACAACCTCGTTTTCTTTTTTTGATTCGAAAGATGTTCAAAGATGTCTGTTATCTTTGTATTAGCCGATGAAATGGACGATTTTAGACAAATTTGGATATAAATTAGCGATTTTGGAACATTCTATTTTTGTACCATTCCTATTTTTGTAGCCGAAAGAGTTATTTAGTGGGGAAGCCTGATATACTTTTTCAGACTTAGAATGTTTTGAGATTTATTTTTGTTAGCTAATAAATAAAATCTTTATTATTAAATGTAATATTATGAAAGAAAAGAAGCTTATGAAAAAACAGAGCTGCTTTGTTGTTCTTCTTCTGCTCCTCTTATTATTTCCTTCAGGAGCATTTGCACAGCAACAGATGATTAAAGGACAAGTAGTGGACGATAAGGGGGAAACCGTTATCGGTGCTACTGTTATGGTAAAGGGAGGACAAGAAGGTGCAATAACCGACATTGACGGAAATTTTTCTGTAAAAGGTAAAGTCGGCAGTACATTGACCATTTCTTATGTGGGTTTTACTCCTCTTGAAGTGAAAATTACGAAACTGGAAGGTAACCGTTTTGTTCTGAAAGAAGATTCAAAAGTACTTGATGAAGTTGTCGTAGTAGGTATGGGTAAACAGAAGCGTAACACAATTACGGCTGCTGTGGCTACGGTGAAATCTGATGCAATTGTTAATCGTCCGGTAACTGACGTGACCAGTGCGTTGCAAGGTAATGTGGCTGGTTTGAACTTTGCGTCAGATGCGGCAGCAGATGGTGTCGGTGGTGAAACAGGTGCTGAAATCAAGTTCAATATTCGCGGTGTCGGTTCTATCAATGGTGGTGAACCTTATGTATTGGTAGACGGTGTGGAACAGAGTATGCAAAATGTGAATCCAGCCGATATTGAAACAATCAGTGTTTTGAAAGATGCCTCCGCATCGGCAGTTTATGGTGCCCGTGCTGCTTATGGTGTGGTGTTAGTTACTACCAAAAGCGGACGAAAAGAAAAGACGCGCGTCACTTATCGTGGAACAGTTGGTTTCAGTTCTCCTATCAATATGCCGCAAATGATGAATTCATTGGAATATGCGAACTACTGCAATCAACGAGATGTGAATATGGGACGTACTGCTCAGATTTCCAATGCTACTATTGAAAAGATTAAAGGATTTATGGCTAACCCGTATTCCGCAGAGTTTCCCGGTATCGGACCGAATCAGGCGGGTGATGGTTGGGCGGCATCCGATAATGTCCAGTATGGTAATACGGATTGGTTTGATTATTATTTCAAAGATCGTGCTATCCGTCATTCGCATAACTTGAGTGTACAGGGTGGTGGAGAAAAGGCCACTTACTATGTAGGCTTGGGATATACTTATCAGGAAGGTTTGATGGATCAGGTGCAGGATGATCTGAAAAAGTATAATATCAATACGAAGTTTTCGATAACAGCGACTGACTGGTTAAAATTCCATTTCAACAATAACGCAACAGTGAATATCATCAATCGTCCAATGGCCAATCAAACAATTTTTTATGGTACGATTGCGAATACGGCTCCGACCCGTGTCACTCACTTACCTGTGGAACAGGCTGAATTTTCGACACCAACTTGGAATGAACAGCTTTATCTGAATAAGTCGAACTACAATCAGAATCGTGTTTCGGATGCATTGTCTTTCTCCGCTATTATCACTCCGCTGAAGGGATGGGATATTATGGGGGAGATGAAAGCTCGTCTCGATGTCGAAAATAATAGTTTTAAACTAAAAAAGAGTCATCATGCATTGCCTAACGGACAGATAATAGAAACTTCAGGAAACCGTCAGGGATATCAGTATCCGGGTATGAGATGGCAGAACACACGTTTCGGATCATTGACACGAGGAAGTGCATTTAATTATTACCTGTCTCCAAGTGTCTCTAGTACCTACATGAATCAATGGGGTGAGCATGATTTCAAAGTGATGGCAGGTTATCAGATGGAACTTCAGGAAAACTCCAGTGAATATATGTATAAGGATGGAATGTTGAGTGAAGATACATACTCATTCGACAATGCTGACGGAACCATTTATGCAGGAGAAGCGCGTACCCACTGGGCTACCATGGGGTTCTATACTCGTATGAACTGGAATTATCAGAATACGTATTTTCTGGAACTTAGTGGACGTTATGACGGTTCATCACGTTTCGCACCGGGACATCGTTGGGGATTCTTCCCCTCTTTCTCTGCAGGTTATGATATTGCCCGCACTAACTATTTTATGAACTTGAATATGCCTGTATCACAGTTGAAAGTACGTGTTTCTTACGGACGTTTGGGAAATCAGAATGGTGCCGGATTATATGATTACTTGGGAATGATGACTCTTGATCCGAATAATGTGAATGCGTGGTTGCTGCCGGGTGGTGATGGGATTTCTAAAGGTACTATCTCGCTGACTCCGAAAATGATTAGCCCATATATAACATGGGAAAAAGTAGACACTGCTAACTTTGGTTTGGATTTAATGTTATTGAAAGACCGTTTGTCTGTAACGTTTGATGTTTACCAACGTACAACTAAGGATATGATCGGTCCGGCAGAAGCTATTCCGGCTGTCAGTGGTATTATTCCGGATGACCGTGCAAAAATTAATAATGCGACTTTGCGTAATCGTGGTTGGGAACTTTCAGTTAACTGGCAGGACAAACTAAAATGTGGTTTCAGTTATGGAATAGGATTTAATTTATTCAATTACAAGGCTGTTATTACAAAGTACAACAACCCCGAAGGTATTATTTACAATAACCACACAGGTTTGGAACGCAACAAAGGTTATTACGAAGGAATGGACATCGGTGAAATTTGGGGATTTGTGGCGGATGACCTGTTTATGACAAATCAGGAGATTGATTCATATCTGAATAGTAAAGATCTGTCTTTCTTCAAGAATGATAATTTATGGCAGGTAGGTGATTTGAAATATTTGGATACGAATCGTGACGGTAAGGTGGATCCCGGAAAAGGAACCTTGGAGGATCATGGTGATTTGAAGGTAATCGGTAATGCCACTCCGAAATATTCGTTTGGTATTAATCTGAATTTGGGATATAAAGGGTTCTCGGTTTCTACTTTGTTCCAGGGAGTAGCTAAACGTGATTTTGCTTTGGCCGGAAGTACTTATCTTTTTGGTGGAAAGAACTTCTTCAAAGAACATCTTGATTATTTCAGCCCGTCAAATCCGGATGGATATCTTCCTCGTTTGACAGATCCGAAGACAGTAGATTATAATACAAATATCGGTTATAATACAACCCGTTATTTAGTTAATGCTGCTTATATGCGTATGAAAAACCTGACAGTGTCTTATACATTCGACAAGAAACTTCTGAAAGCCATGCGACTGGAAAATTTGAGAGTATATTTCACGTGCGACAATCTGTTTACTATTACTAAGTTGCCTAAAGCTTTTGATCCCGAAACGCTGAATCAGGTGAATACTTGGGCTGGTGGTAGTAATGCAACTGCACCGGGGCTAACTTCCGCCGCTAACGAAAACGGTAACGGTAAAGTATATCCGATGAACAGAAATTTTGTATTTGGTCTTGATTTCACCTTTTAATAAATAACAAAGAAGTATGAAACGATTTTATTTATATATAATATTGATGGCAGGTTTTGGAACATTCGTTTCTTCTTGTTCCGATTTCTTGGACCGTGAGCCGTTGACTGCTCCGAACAACGAATCGTTCTTGTCGGGTGAAGCGCAGGTAAGGGGATACATCAATGGTCTTTATACAGCTCTTCCGTCGTTGGCAAAGTTCGGCATGGGAGTGCGTGGAGAAGAAAAGAACAGCGACAATATCCTTTCCGAGATTTACAATAAGCGGCTGAATGGCGAGGAAACGTTGTTTTCCAGTAGTGAAAGTTGGGAACTTGGCTATAAGAACTTGCGTAATGTAAACTATTTCTTTCACTATTATTTGGTGCCCGAAAACATGGAAACTGAAGAAGTGAAGTCATTGAAAGGTGAAGCTTATTTTTTGAGGGCTTATTGGCATTTCGTTCAGTTGAAAAAGTTCGGTAATATACCTGTAATGGATGGCTTTTGGGATGAGCATGCTACAATAGCCGGTTTGCAGATACCACAAAAAGATCGTGGAGAAGTAGCCAGGTTTATTTTGGAAGACTTGGATAGGGCAGAGAAGCTATTATTCGATAGAAGTAAGTACAGTGGGTTGCGTATTTGCAAAGAGGCAGCTATGTTACTTGCTATGCAAGTTGCGCTATACGAAGGTTCATGGGAGAAATATCACAAGAATGATGAATTCGCGGCTGCCACCGATCAATCGGCCTATTTCTTTGGAGAAGTAATGAGATGGGGAGATATGCTTTTTGAGCAGGGGATAAAATTAAATTCTAAAGAAACGAGTAGTAGCATAATTAGTCCGGGAGATGCCTATGGACGCCTGTTTAATCAGAAAGATTATTCAGATGTTCCTGAAGTATTGTTTTGGAGAAAATACTCGATAGCTGACGGGGTCTTTCATGCATTACCCGGATTATTAGGTGGGGGAGTTGTCGATCAGGATGGGCCTGCCGGTATAGCAGGAGAATTGGTGAATACCTATTTGTATGCAGATGGAACGCCCGTTGATCCGAATGATAGTAAGTTTAAAGATTTTAATGAGACTTTCAAGAATAGAGATTTGCGTCTTACTGAAACCATAATGAGTAGTGGATACAAATTCAAGTCTACTGCTAAAGGTTCTCGTCCGATGGAAGTAGGAGATGCTTCTAGTGACGATAAGGCGATTAATCCTCCTTTCCTCGTTGGTGATGGCAATGCTAAAAATGTGACAGGATACCATATCCGTTTAGGGGTGGATACTACTTATGTTTCGGGCGATTGTGAGACGGGACTTGTGATTATGCGTTATGCCGATGCATTGTTGAGCTATGCAGAAGCAGCCGAAGAATTGGGCAAGTGTGATGATAAAGTATTGAGCAAGACATTGAAGCCTTTACGTGAACGTGCCGGAGTGACTTTTGTAACGCCTGTTAAAGATCCTAATTTTACAGACTATGGTTATACGCTGACTCCCGTAATGCAGGAAATCCGTCGTGAGCGTCGTGTTGAATTGGCTTTGCAGGGCTATCGCTTGGACGACCTGATGCGTTGGGCAGCCGATAAAGTCATTGTCGGCAAACGTGGCAGAGGAGCATATTTGGGACATGATGGAATCCTGTACAAGTCATTTGCTGAAGATAAAAAAGAAGCATTGGCAAAAGTACTGGTAGATGGTAACGGATGGATGGATCCTCTGCAAGAATTGATACCTGGTGGTTACCAGTTCAATCCTAAGAGAGATTATCTGCTACCTATTCCACCGAGTGAACTGGAATTGAACAAGCAGATGAAGCAGAATCCGGGTTGGAAATAATAAGATGTAACAGACTCTATAAAAGACATAGTATATGAAAAAGATTTTGGAATGGACATATTTGTGGATGCTGCCCTTACTAGTAGTAGTGAGTATGTCGGGATGTTCTGACGATGATAATGTAAGCCCGTTGGCAGAACCTGTACCTTTGAAAATGACACTGAACAGTACAGATTTGGTAATGGGAGAAGTGTTGGAAATTACTTTTGACGTGACAGGTACGGAAGAAGGGAGAAAAGCAATGAACGAGGATCTGAATATCAGGCTGAGCGCTACTACGGACAAAGGGGCGGTGGATCAGTTAGTATTTGATGATTTTCCTTCAGTAGTAACTTTAAATAAAGGTGAATCAACTAAAAAGGTTCAGATACCTGTAAAGAAAGAAGGACTCAACAAGGAACGTTCCGTTGAAATTTCAGCTTTTGCACGTGGATATAGAATGGCAGGTGCTTTGCAGATTGTAACAGTAAGTGATTATCATTACTCTAAAGTATCCTTGAAAAACAATGCTGATAACACGGTAAAGGAAGGGCAGACTTTTGTATTGGTAGCTTCTGTCAATACAACATTGAAGGATGACCTGACTATTACTATTATACCTAAAGCCGGAGAAGAAGAACGTTACGAGAACCTGCCTTCAGAACTGGTTATTCCTGCCGGGGCGAATTCGATTGAAAGTGAACCGGTTACCATGAAGAAGGATGTGAATACCACTGAAGATGAAGAACTCACATTAGATCTTGCCACTGTCCCTGTCATGAGCCGTTATCCTTTGCAGGCAACGAAGTTGACTATAATGAAGATTGATATTCATAAGAATATGGGTAGTGAAGTAAGGGATGAACGCTGGCTATATGAGGATGCCGACCAATTATTTGTTTCTCCGAAAAATGAATCTGCTATTAAGACTTGGGGACAGACTAACTATATAGTAATGAAAGAAGGTGACCCTCATCCGAATAGTGGTAAGGTACTTCCAGAAGGTAAGTGGAAATTCTTCCGCGCATACGAGTTCCATAAGATTTCCGGTTGTGTAATGTCAAAGGTAAGTAATGATGGAGAATATACTAGTGATGTACATCCGGTTGGACTTGCTGATCAGAATACAGGTGCGGTAGAAACTCAAGGTGCTGTGGATAATGTAAAATTCTCTTGGGTAACAGATGAAGGGTATTTGCGGATGATCTCATTAAAAGATAAAGCAAAATCTTCAAATACAGGTAATACTTTTGAATTTGGAACCTCTGCCTTTTATTCTTGTAAATTTCAAAGAGGTAATCCTAATAGTCCTACTTGGCCTGCGGCTAATGTCCGTATTTATCCGGGAATGCGTATTGAAACCCGCGCCCGTATTCGTGGTGCTGATTATAGTGGTATGTTACCGGGAATTTGGTTGCAAGGCAACGAACAAGTTGGTGGTAATGGTCAGTGGAATGGATGGCCGGATTTTGGAGAAATAGATGTAATGGAGAATAATACCAAGCATCCTACTCCATCTTATCGAACAGGTGTGGAACAAACCTTTCATTTAGGAGACGTTACACCTAATACCGGAACAAGTAAAATATCTCCTACTGTTGCTGTAACCGATATTGCTGGAACAATTGGCGATTTCCATATTTATTGGGTAGAATGGGTGGATAATCAGACAGTTCGTATGGGAGTAAATGGAAAACAAACTATCGAACTTACGCAAGCGGATGCAGAACGTCAAGGTGCACGTTGGCCGTTTACTGATCAAGTGAATAGCGAAGGGTTGTATTACATTTTAACTATGATGTTCTTACATAAAGCTAAACCCGATTATCCATCTATGGAAATGAGTTATTTGACAGCTAGAAATATGTTAAAAAACAATCCAAATGCATTAATTCCCCGTATGGAGATAGACTGGGTACGTTTCTATATTGATGACACATACTCAGATCATGGAATGCCTTGGAGAAGTGATGTAATCCTTTATTGATAAATAGAATAATAAACCTTTTTAATTAGATAATAATATGAAACTAAGAACGATTTTATGTGCAGTATTTACGGCCACTTTATTAGGTAGTTGCAGTTATGATGATGGCGAATTATGGGATGCGGTAAACGGCCAGGAGGAAAGAATTTCTGCTTTGGAGAAATGGCAGAAAACAGTTGTTGAACAATTAAACTCTTTACAAGGGATACTTACTGCTACTGATTATATAACAGATGTAGAGAAGGTGACAAAAGATGGAAAAGAAGGATATAAAATCTCTTTCCTTCATGCAGCCCCTATTACATTGTATTATAATGTCGATAATGAGGTTAGCGGTACTGGTGAAAATGTTATTGGTGTGGCACAGGAAGAAGGTACTGGCAAATGGCATTGGACTTTAGACGGTGAAGCTTTGACTGTGGCTGGTAAGACTGTGTATGTTAATGGTGGAGATGATATCAAGGTGGAAGTAAATGCAGATGGTTCTACAAAACTGACTATTGGCGATAATGAGGTGACAGTACCCGGACCTATAACTCATCCTGTAACGGGAGTAAGTGACAAAGATAATGTAGTAACTATTGCATTGAATGGCGGTACAACAGTAGATTTACCAAAATATCTGAATCTGAGTAAGCTTTTGTTGGATGAATATAAGAAGGAGACTGCTGGAGAACAAACGTATGAACTGAATCTTCCGGAAGGTTATATTATAAAATTGTTAGATGTAGTTCCTGCTGATTGGATTATAGAAGTTAATAATTCTGCGCTAAGGGTTGTATATCCAAATTCTGGAGATGCAGTTGTAACTTTTTTAATTTCTGATGGAAAAACTCAGACCGTGATGAAAACGGTTACATTCAAGGCGGCAGCAGATCCGGGAAGTACGTGGATTACTATTGAATATAGTGGTGCGCTCATTGAAATACCTAGTGGAGCTGTGAGTGTAAAAGTGACGACAGCTTCAACTATTACTACACCGGCACTCAGAGATAATATTTGTAAGCCTCTGAAAGAAACAAAGAGTGTAGTGAATATTGATTTATCGGGCGTGTCCCTTGCTACGGCTTTTCCTGCTAATGCATTTTATATGAGTACTCCTAGTGTTCCGGAAACAGATTATAATACTTCGATAGAAAATATTATTCTTCCCGAAGGTAACTATCCAAATATATTTGGTGCTGCATTTAAGAATTGTAGTGTTTTGAAAAGTGTGACTATTAATACAACATCTACTATACCGGGACAATATTCTTCCGAATGGTTTGTTGGTTGTGGTGCCTTGGAATCGATCTTTGTACCGGCAGATAAAGTCGAAACTTATAAATCGACTTGGGATCCTAGTTTGACGAACTTTGTCAAAGCGATTGAATGAGTATCTTTATTTGATTTATGGATTTGAAATGATTGAATGTCGGGAGTTATGTCTTTAATATATACATTATACTTCCGGCATTCTTTTAAATCTTTGTGGCGGAATACAGCTTATTTTTTAATGAGTTATGCAGAAATGGAGATTTTTGGAAATTAATTGGTAATTTGTGGAAGCCGATTTTGCCTTCCGTTCCTTATCTTTGCTGCTACTATCTAATATAAAATTGTTTTATGGAAAAACTGCAATCAAACTTATTCTTTCCTTTGGCAGGAGTAGCTGCCGTAGCTTCCCTTGCTTCCTGTTCAAACAAGCAAAAGCCTGCGGAGCAGAAACCTTTGAATATCGTCTACATTATGACAGACGATCACACGGCTCAAATGATGAGCTGTTACGACACACGCTACATGGAAACACCGAACCTCGACCGCATTGCTGCCGACGGTGTACGTTTTACTCAGAGTTTTGTAGCGAATTCTTTAAGCGGTCCCAGCCGCGCCTGCATGATAACAGGAAAACATAGCTGTGCCAATAAATTCTATGATAATACCACCTGCGTATTCGACAGTTCGCAACAAACTTTCCCGAAGCTGTTGCAGAGAATTGGTTATCAGACAGCGCTGGTGGGCAAATGGCATCTCGAGAGCTTGCCTTCCGGTTTTGATTACTGGCAGATTGTCCCTGGACAAGGCGACTACTACAATCCGGATTTCATCACACAGGACAATGACACTATCCAAAAACATGGATACATCACGAACCTTATCACCGATGATGCTATCGACTGGATAGAAAATAAACGCAATCCGGAGAAACCGTTCTGCCTTTTGATTCACCACAAGGCAATTCACCGTAACTGGCTGGCGGATACTTGCAATCTGGCTTTGTACGAAGATAAAACCTTCCCGCTTCCGGACAATTTCTTTGACGATTACGAAGGACGTCCTGCCGCTGCCGCACAAGAGATGAGTATCGTAAAGGACATGGACATGATTTATGACCTCAAAATGCTTCGTCCCGATAAAAAGTCCCGTCTGAAATCCTTATATGAGAAATATATCGGTCGCATGGACGAAGCGCAACGTGCCGCATGGGACAAATTCTACACCCCGATAATAGACGATTTCTATAAACAGAACCTGCAAGGCAAGGAACTGGCCAACTGGAAATTCCAGCGTTACATGCGCGACTATATGAAGACCGTGAAATCACTGGACGACAATGTAGGCCGTGTACTTGACTACCTGAAAGAGAAGGGATTACTTGATAACACGCTCGTTGTCTACACTTCCGACCAAGGATTCTACATGGGCGAACACGGTTGGTTCGACAAACGCTTCATGTACGAAGAATCCATGCGCACTCCGCTTATCATGCGTCTACCGAAAGGATTCGACCGCAGGGGAGACATCACCGAAATGGTACAGAACATCGACTATGCGCCTACTTTCCTCGAACTGGCGGGAGCAGAAATACCTTCCGATATTCAAGGTGTATCCCTTGTCCCTTTGTTGAAAGGCGAACAGCCGGAAGACTGGCGGAAAGCCCTCTACTATCATTTCTACGAATATCCTGCGGAACACATGGTAAAACGCCATTACGGTGTACGTACAGACCGCTATAAACTGATTCATTTCTATAATGACATCAACTGGTGGGAACTCTACGACCTGCAGGCAGACCCGTCGGAAATGCACAACCTCTACGGGCAGCCTGAATACGAACCGGTAGTGAAAGAACTGAAAGAAGAAATGCTGAAACTTCAGGAGCAATACAATGACCCTGTCCGCTTCTCACCGGAGAGAGACAAGGAATAATACCAATGTACATACACCATGAAAAAATACATCTTAATCATTCTCATACTGCTTTCGCCACTGACAGCGTTACTACAGGCAGATAACTTAACATCCCCTTTGATTTCGATAGTTCCACGCCCGACACAGATTGTGCCGGGTGGTGGCAACTTTACCTTTTCTGCCCGAACGGTGTTTGCGGTGGAAAATCAGGAACAAGCCGTGATTGTCCGCAATTTTATCGACCTGTTTACCCGTGCCGCCGGAATAACCCCCGCACTGAATGTCGGTAGCAAAGAAGGGCAAGTCCGTTTCGTGACCGATTCTTCTTTAAAAACCGAAGCGTATCTGTTGGAGATTGTACCGGAACAGATACTCATTAAGGCTTCGGATACAAAGGGATTTTTCTATGCCCTGCAATCTATCCGCCAACTTCTTCCTGCCGCCATAGAATCGGAACAACCGATGCGGAATGTCGCTTGGAACGTTCCTGCAATGACCATTCAGGATGAACCCCGTTTCGGTTTCCGCGGATTACTGTTGGATCCTGTACGTTGTTTTATCCCCAAAGAGAACGTTCTGCGAATCATCGACTGCATGGCGATGCTGAAGATAAACAAACTTCATTTTCATCTGACGGACGATAACGGCTGGCGGATTGAAATAAAGAAATATCCCCGTTTGACGGAAGTAGGGGCGTGGAGAGTGGATCATACCGATGTACCTTTCCACTCACGTCGCAATCCGGAACGGGGAGAACCCACTCCGATAGGCGGTTTCTACACACAGGAAGAGATCCGGGAAATTGTGGCCTATGCCGCCGACAGACAGATTGAAGTAATTCCGGAAATAGATGTACCGGCACACAGCAACTCTGCTTTGGCCGCCTATCCCCAATTTGCCTGTCCGGTTGTGAAAGACTTTATCGGTGTACTTCCCGGACTGGGAGGACGTAATGCCGAGATAATCTATTGTGCGGGAAACGATAGCGTATTTACCTTCCTGCAAGATGTTTTTGACGAAATTCTGACGCTTTTCCCTTCCCGCTATATTCACGTAGGTGGAGATGAAGCCCGGAAGACGAACTGGGAGAAGTGCCCGCTTTGCCAGAAACGGATGAAAAAGCAGCATTTGGCGGATGAAGAAGACTTGCAGGGGTACTTCATGAAGCGAATCAGTGATTATCTGCGTAAGAAAGGTCGTGAAGTGATTGGCTGGGATGAGTTGACAAACAGTTCTTTTCTTCCCGAAGAGTCCATTATCCTCGGTTGGCAGGGCATGGGAACGGCTGCTCTGAAAGCTGCCGAAAAAGGACATCGTTTTATCATGACTCCTGCACGTATCATGTACCTGATCCGTTATCAGGGACCGCAATGGTTTGAACCGGTCACTTATTTCGGCAACAATACCCTGAAAGATGTCTTTGATTACGAACCTGTACAGAAGGACTGGAAACCGGAATATGAATCGTTGCTGATGGGCATACAGGCTTGTATGTGGACAGAGTTCTGCAATAAGCCGGAAGACGTGGATTATCTCTTGTTCCCCCGTTTGGCAGCTTTGGCGGAAGTGGCATGGACGCCCGCAGGTACGAAAGACTGGTCCGGATTCTTGAAACGGATGGACGCATACAACGCGCATATTGCGGAAAAAGGAATTGTCTATGCCCGTTCAATGTATAACATACAGCAGACAGTGACACCGGTGGACGGACATTTGGAGGTGAATCTGGAATGTCTCCGTCCGGACGTGGAAATTCACTATACACTGAACGGCAGTGATCCGGCTATGTCTTCTCATCGTTACGACGGTCCTATCCGTGTGACGAAGACGCAAATGGTGAAAGCCGCTACCTTTATGAACGGCAAGCAAATGGGAGAAACCTTGGAACTGCAACTTACATGGAACAAAGCTACGGCAAAACCCTTGCTTGGCAATAGGAAGAACGAAATGTTATTAGTCAATGGATTGAGGGGGAGCCTGAAATATACTGATTTTGAATGGTGTAACTGGAACCGGAATGATTCCATATCTTTCACGATAGATTTGCTGGGTAAGGAGAAATTGAATAAATTTGCCATTGGCTGCATTACGAATTATGGAATGGGAGCGCACAAACCGAAAATGATTCGTGTGGAAGTTTCAGATGACAACAAGACATACTGTGCCGTAGGGGAACTGAATTTCTCTTTGGAAGAAATATATAAGGAAGGAACTTTCAGGAATGACTACTCGATGGATATGGGCGGAGTATCTGCCCGTTATGTCCGGGTGACGGCGAAAGGAGCGGGGATATGCCCCGACAGTCACGTCCGCCCCGGTCAGGAAGCGAGGGTTTATTTTGATGAGGTGATTATAGAATAGTAATCAAGTTGTTAAGAACGACAATTAAGTGCTTTTGCAAAACAATCTTATATAAACTAATTATGATGACATGCTTATGAATATTAGCTTTAAGAAACAAACTTTTTTACTTCTATTGGCAGGACTGACTGCTACTCTGGCCTCTGCGCAGAAGCAACCGTTGCCCGAATGGCAAAGCCAGTATGCGGTAGGACTGAACAAACTTGCCCCTCATACCTACGTATGGCCTTACGCCGATGCTTCCGATATTGAAAAGACGGGCGGATACGAGCAGTCTCCATTTTATATGAGCCTGAACGGAAAGTGGAAATTCCATTGGGTGAAGAATCCCGATAACCGTCCGAAAAACTTCTATCAGCCTTCCTATTATACCGGTGGTTGGGCGGACATCAACGTTCCCGGCAACTGGGAACGTCAGGGTTATGGCACAGCTATCTATGTCAACGAGACATATGAATTTGACGACAAAATGTTCAACTTCAAAAAGAATCCGCCGCTGGTTCCTCATGCGGAGAATGAAGTCGGTTCCTATCGTCGCACATTCAAAGTGCCTGCTGATTGGAAAGGCCGTCGTGTAGTACTTTGCTGCGAAGGTGTAATCTCTTTCTATTATGTATGGGTGAACGGGAAACTGCTCGGATACAATCAAGGTTCGAAAACAAATGCCGAATGGGATATTACCGATGTATTGAACGACGGAGAGAATGTAGTGGCTTTGGAAGTGTACCGCTGGAGTTCGGGCGCATATCTGGAATGTCAGGATATGTGGCGCTTGAGCGGTATCGAACGGGATGTTTACTTATATAGTACTCCCAAACAGTACATTGCCGACTATAAACTGAACGCTTCTTTAGATAAGGAAAAATACAAGGATGGTATCTTCGGATTGGAAGTAACTGTGGAAGGCCCTTCCGCTACCGCCAGTTCCATTGCATACACATTGAAAGACGATTCGGGTAAAGCTGTCTTGCAGGATGCTGTTCAGATTAAATCCCGTGGATTGAGCAACTTTATCGCATTTGATGAAAAGAAGATTCCGAACGTGAAAGCTTGGAACGCAGAACATCCTAATCTTTATACATTGCTACTCGAACTGAAAGACGCCCAAGGTAACGTCACCGAACTGACCGGATGCGAAGTCGGTTTCCGCACTTCGGAGATCAAGGACGGACGTTTCTGCATCAACGGCGTTCCGGTACTGGTAAAGGGAACCAACCGCCACGAACACTCACAACTCGGACGTACAGTAAGCAAGGAACTTATGGAACTGGACATCAAACTGATGAAACAGCATAACATCAACCTTGTCCGAAACTCGCATTATCCCACCCATCCTTACTGGTATCAGCTTTGCGACCGCTATGGGCTGTACATGATTGACGAAGCAAACATCGAATCTCACGGCATGGGTTACGGCCCCGCTTCCCTTGCCAAAGACAGCACTTGGCTGACAGCCCACATGGATCGTACGCACCGTATGTACGAACGTTCCAAGAATCATCCGGCGATTGTTATCTGGTCGCTTGGAAACGAAGCCGGAAACGGTATCAACTTCGAACGTACCTACGACTGGTTGAAATCAGTAGAAAAGACCCGCCCCGTACAGTACGAACGTGCCGAACTGAATTACAATACAGATATTTACTGCCGTATGTACCGCAGTGTGGATGAAATAAAGGCGTATGTAGCGAAGAAAGACATTTACCGTCCTTTCATCCTTTGTGAATACCTGCATGCAATGGGCAACAGTTGCGGCGGACTGAAAGAATACTGGGACGTCTTCGAAAACGAACCGATGGCGCAAGGTGGTAGCGTGTGGGACTGGGTAGACCAGTCATTCCGCGAAATAGACAAGAACGGAAAATGGTACTGGACTTATGGCGGTGACTACGGGCCGGAAGGGATACCGAGTTTCGGTAACTTCTGCTGTAACGGCTTGGTCGGTGCCGACCGTGAGCCGCATCCGCATCTGCTTGAAGTGAAGAAAGTTTATCAGAACATCAAGACTACGTTGCTTGACCGGCGGAACATGAAACTTCGTATCAAAAACTGGTACGATTTCTCCAACCTGAATGAATATATATTCCATTGGAATGTAACGACAGATAGTGGAGAAAGACTGGCAGAAGGTACAAATGTATTGGATTGTGAGCCACACGGCACAATAGACATACAGTTGGGCAATGTGCTCCTTTCGAAGAAGGAGCGGGAAGCTTATCTGAATATTAGTTGGACGCGTAAGGAAGATTCTCCGATGATAGCCAAAGACTGGGAAGTGGCTTATGACCAGTTTATACTTCCTGGATATAAGAACTCCACGGCTCATCGTCCTCAAAAAGCAGGTGAGACTACCTTTACCGTTGATAAACAAACGGGAGCCTTGGCTTCTTTAAGTCTGGATGGCAGAGAGCTGCTTTCTACCCCAGTGACATTGAGCCTTTTCCGTCCGGCTACAGATAATGATAACCGTGACAAGAACGGCGCGCGTCTGTGGCGCAAAGCGGGGCTGGATAATATAACCCAAAAAGTCGTTTCACTGAAAGAAGGCAAGAACTCGACAACTGCCCGTGTAGAAGTTCTCAATGCGAAAGGACAGAAAGTTGGTACGGCTGACTTTATCTACGCACTGGACAAGAACGGTGCATTGAAAGTGAACACTACTTTTGAACCGGATACTGCAATCGTGAAATCAATGGCTCGCTTGGGATTAACCTTCCGCGTAGCTGACACTTACGACCAAGTTTCCTATTTGGGACGTGGCGACAATGAAACATATGCCGACCGTGACCAATCCGGCAGAATCGGACTGTACCGGACAACTCCCGAACGTATGTTCCACTATTATGTCGTTCCCCAGTCTACGGGCAACCGTACTGATGTACGTTGGGCGAAGTTCACGAATCACTCCGGTGAAGGTATCTTTGTTGAATCAAACCGTACTTTCCAGTTTAGTATGATTCCTTTCTCGGATGTATTATTGGAAAAAGCACGGCATATCAATGACCTGGAGCGTGATGGAATGTACACAGTACATCTCGACGCAGAGCAGGCAGGTGTGGGAACTGCTACCTGCGGTCCCGGTGTGTTGCCGCAATATTTGGTTCCAGTGAAGAAACAGGGCTTTGAATTTACCCTTTATCCGATAAAATGAGTTTAGAAACGATAGGTTATTAGATTATATAATTGGGGTGTGGGTTTCACGGTTTCTTTGAATATTGTCAGAAATATTCTGTTGGAGTAGTGAAATTCACATCTTTATGTTATCTTTGTGCTATCAGCATTAATTAAATATTATATCATGAACAAACTACTGACCGCCTTCTTATTATCCTCTGCCATAACATTAAGTGTACAGGCTCAAAAGAAAGAAAACTATTATGTGAAGCATCTTGAAT
This sequence comes from Bacteroides sp. RTP21281st1_H5_RTP21281_210402, assembly GCF_040918965.1. Taxonomy (NCBI): domain Bacteria; kingdom Pseudomonadati; phylum Bacteroidota; class Bacteroidia; order Bacteroidales; family Bacteroidaceae; genus Bacteroides; species Bacteroides sp. RTP21281st1_H5_RTP21281_210402. The sequence continues at coordinate 16,376 of NZ_JBCOWR010000005.1, forward strand.
TTCCTCAAAATGCCACTCTCGAACAGAAAGTAGATATGGCTGCGCGCCTTGTACCCACTCCTCAACAATATGCCTGGCAGCAAATGGAACTGACGGCTTTTCTCCATTTCGGTATCAATACCTTTACCGGACGCGAATGGGGGGATGGAAAAGAAGACCCCGCACTTTTCAACCCTTCGGAACTGGATGCCGGACAATGGGTACGCAGCCTTAAAGAAGCCGGTTTTAAAATGGTACTTCTGACAGCGAAACACCACGACGGTTTTTGTCTTTGGCCGACAGCTACTACAAAGCATTCTGTCGCTTCCTCTCCTTGGAAAAATGGAAAAGGAGATGTTGTGAAAGAACTTCGGGAAGCTTGTGATAAATATGGGATGAAGTTTGGTGTTTATCTCTCACCGTGGGACAGGAATGCGGAATGTTATGGAGACTCTCCCCGTTACAATGAGTTTTTTATCCGCCAGTTGACGGAGCTGCTTACCAATTATGGTGAAGTGCACGAAGTCTGGTTCGACGGAGCGAATGGGGAAGGGCCGAATGGAAAGAAACAAGTATATGACTGGGACGCTTTCTATAAAACCATCCAACGTTTGCAACCGAAAGCGGTAATGGCGATTATGGGTGACGATGTCCGTTGGGTAGGAAACGAAAAAGGACTGGGGCGCGAAACGGAATGGAATGCAACGGTGCTGACTCCGGGAATTTATGCCCGCTCGACAGAAAATAACAAACGCCTGGGTGTATTCAGCAAAGCGGAAGATTTAGGAAGCCGCAAAATGTTGGAGAAAGCTACCGAACTGTTTTGGTATCCTTCGGAAGTGGATGTGTCTATCCGTCCGGGATGGTTCTATCATGCGGAAGAAGATGCGAAAGTGAAGTCCCTGAAACATCTGTCGGATATTTATTTCCAGTCGGTAGGATATAACTCCGTGCTTTTATTGAATATACCGCCCGACCGCAAAGGCTTGATTCATGAAGCGGACGTGAACCGTCTGAAAGAATTTGCAGCTTACCGTCAACAGATATTTGCCGACAATCGGGTGAAGAAAGGAAGAAACTACTGGAATGCCACTTTGGGTAGTGAAGCCGTTTATTCTTTGAAACCGGGCTCGGAAATTAACTTAGTGATGCTTCAGGAAGATATCACAAAAGGACAGAGAGTGGAGTCTTTCGTTGTAGAAGCTTTGACTGATAATGGCTGGAAAGAAGTAGGCAAGGGTACGACAATCGGATATAAACGTATGCTACGTTTCCCGACAGTGAAAGCCAGTCGGCTACGGGTAAAGATTGACGAATGTCGTCTGACTGCTCATATCAACCAAGTGGCTGCTTATTATGCAGCTCCTTTGCAGGAAGTGGTTCAGGGTGAAGATTGGAATAATCTGCCTCGTGCAGGCTGGAAAAAAGTCGCTGATTCTCCATTGACGATTGACTTGGGCAAATCGGTGACATTAGCCAGCTTTACTTATGCTCCTTCGAAAGCGGAAGCAAAACCGACAATGGCATTCCGTTATAAATTCTTTGTGAGCATGGACGGAAAGGACTGGAAGGAAGTTTCTGCCAATGGCGAGTTCAGCAATATCATGCACAACCCGTTGCCGCAGACCGTCGCTTTCGGCCAGAAAGTACAGGCGCGTTATATTAAGTTGGAAGCTACTACACCTACGGCAACAACCGCAAAAGTGGAAATGAATGAAATAGGAGTGACGGTTGCTCCTTAATAGAGTTGCCATCGTTGAAAGATATGCTTAGAGAGTAGCAGTGAAGACTGGCGGTCTTGATTTCTTGTGAATCAGCCGCCGGTCTTTTTTTCTAAACCAAATGAATCTTTTGCTGTTATTAATAAAAAAACAGAAGTTATGCTCGTAGTAGATTTAGGAAAATGGATGAACAAAATCCTGATAGATTGGGGGATAGACCCGACAGTTGCCGACCGTTTTGATGAGACTATTATTGCTATTCTGATGATAGCAATTGCCATCGGTCTAAATTATCTCTGCCAGGCGATTCTCATAGGCGGGATGAGGCAGTACACCCGTCGGAAACCACATCAGTGGAATACGTTGCTGATGAAACGTAAAGTGTTTCATAACCTGATTCATACGATTCCGGCTTTCCTTGTCTATTATTTGTTGCCGATAGCTTTTGTTCGTGGTAAAGATTTGTTGCTTATTTCCCAGAAGGCTTGTGCCATTTATATCATTTTTTCTCTGTTGTTGGCTGTTAATGGAATTCTATTGATGATAATGGATATCTACGATGGGAAGGAGTCGATGAAGAACCGCCCGATGAAAGGGTTCATTCAAGTGTTGCAGGTTCTTCTGTTTTTTATCGGCGGAATCATTATCATTGCCATTATCGTGAATAAATCCCCAGCCAGTTTGTTTGCGGGATTAGGTGCTTCGGCTGCCATCCTGATGCTGGTATTCAAGGATTCCATACTAGGATTTGTGGCGGGTATCCAGCTTTCCGCCAATGATATGGTTCGTCCGGGCGACTGGATTACGCTTCCTTCCGGTGCTGCCAATGGCACAGTGCAGGAGATTACTCTGAATACAGTCAAGATTCAGAATTTCGATAATACGATTTCTACTGTTCCCCCTTATACCTTGGTCAGCAGTCCTTTTCAGAACTGGCGGGGAATGGTGCAATCAGGAGGACGAAGGGTAATGAAGAATATAACCCTGGACTTGACTACACTCCAATTCTGTACGCCCGAAATGCTTGACCGCTACCGGAAGGAAATTCCTTTAATGGCGGATTATCAGCCTGAAGAAGGCGTAGTACCTACTAATTCCCAAGTTTACAGAGTATATATTGAACGCTATCTATGCAGCCTGCCTGTGGTGAATCAGGATTTGGACTTGATTATCAGCCAAAAAGAAGCCACGATGTATGGAGTCCCTATTCAAGTTTACTTCTTCTCCCGAAACAAAGTGTGGAAAGAATACGAACGCATCCAGTCGGACATCTTCGACCATTTGCTGGCAATGGTTCCTAAGTTTGATTTGAAGGTTTATCAGTATTCGGACTAAATGTTGAGTAGTAGTTCGAAATTCGTTTGATAATATCCGAATTTGTTTGCATTTATGTCCGCTTTCGCGTATCTTCGTCTATTGATTTATAAAAAGCCGATAAAAAGATGAAATACCCTATTGGAATACAGAGCTTTGACCGCATTCGTAAAGACGGTTTCGTGTACATAGACAAGACTGCCTTGGTTTACAATCTTGTACAAATGGGTTCAATTTATTTCTTGAGTCGTCCCCGTCGTTTTGGGAAGAGCCTGTTGGTGAGTACACTTGCTTGTTATTTTCAAGGACGGAAAGAGCTTTTTGACGGATTGGCAATCGCCGACCTTGAAAAAGACTGGTTACAATATCCTATTTTCCGCATAGACTTTAACGGTGGGCCATATACCCAGCCGGGAGTGCTCGAAGCAACCATCGAAGGGTATTTGGGCAATTGGGAAGATATCTATGGTAAGAATCTGAACTATACTACCACAAGTGACCGATTCAAGGAATTACTGCGTCGTGCCTATGAACAGACAGGACAGCGTGCCGTTGTATTGATTGATGAATATGATAAACCTATTCTCGATGTGTTGGATACCGGAACTTACACCTGCAATCATGTAGGAGAGAAACTACTGCTCGAAGACCATCACAGGGAAATTCTGAAATCTTTTTATTCCACTTTTAAGGGAGCTGACGAATATCTGAAATTCGTACTGTTGACGGGAGTTACGAAATTCTCGCAAGTAAGTGTGTTCAGCGGTTTCAACCAACCAAAAGACATTAGCATGGATGAACGCTATGAATCACTATGCGGAATTACTCAGGAAGAATTGGAGAAATATTTCGAAGAACCTATATCGCGGTTGGCAACTAAATATGAATGTACGGTGGAAGAAATGAGGGATTGGTTGAAACGACAGTATGATGGCTATCATTTCAGTACGAATATGGCAGACATTTATAACCCGTTCAGCTTACTCAATACTTTTGATATGAATGAAATCCGCGACTACTGGTTTGCTACCGGTACTCCGACCTATCTGGTGCGTTTGCTACAACACAGCCGTGAACAGATGAATGAATTAACAGGAAAATTTTACGATCCGACCATGTTTGTGGATTATAAGGCAGATGTAGAACAACCCCTACCTATGATTTTTCAAAGTGGATACCTTACTATCAAGGAATATAATAAAAGAATGGGAACTTATCTGCTCGACTTCCCGAATAATGAGGTACGAAAAGGATTCTTGTCTGTATTAGCAGCCAACTATATGAAACCGAAGAGTAAGGAAGTGACGAGTTGGATAACAGATGCCGTAATGGATCTTGAACAGGGGGATACAAATGCGTTCCGCCGTTCGCTCACCTCTTTTTTGGCAAGTATTCCCTATGACTCACACGGTTCGTTGAAAGATATAGATATTACAGAAAAGCATTTTCAATACACTTTTTATCTATTGCTTCGACTGATAGGTGTATATTGCACTGCTATCCATTGTGAAGACCGCCAAAGTTACGGACGGGTGGACTGTACGCTGGAAATGGAAGATTACGTCTATATCTTTGAATTCAAAATGGACGGAACGGCACAGGAAGCTTTGGAACAAATAGAGAAGACCGGCTACGCCAAGCCTTATCTGGCAGACAAGCGAAAGGTGGTTTGTATCGGAGTGAACTTCTCATCCGTCACACGGACAGTAGAAGACTGGGAGGAAATTTCCATCGCATGACAAAAGTTGAATTATGAACTTCATAGAAAAATACAAAATGATAAAATATGATATTAAATGACTCTATGCTTTCAGTAGCTTTTCGCTACAGAGAAACGAATTTGTGGAAGGAACTCACAGATTCTGATGTTTTTGCGGTTCGTCTTTCTACAGGTGAGATAGGTTACTGCTGTGTTATGGGTAATGCGGGCGAGCATAATGCTCTCGCCCTATATATCGGGGATTCCGGCTTTTCTACTTATCTGAAAACAATTGAGATGGGAGATTTGGATGTTATGGCTGCCCATGAAGTAATAGTGACTTTTAATTGCATCAATTGTGACTTTGCGAATGCCAGCGGTATCATGTCTCATAGTAAAGAAATCATCAAGGCTTATGCTGAATCACATGGGTTGAAGATTCGTCGTTCCAATGGATGGCCTGATTTTGTTCGCTATAGCCCTTACAAAATGCCGTGGGGTATCACAAGCGAACAGGATGCGCAAGCGATAACCGAGGCTTTATCAGCTTCGCTTGATGTGTCGAAGATGATGAAGACCCATAGTTTTGGAGAGTTGGGTTTTGATGTGTCAGGTAAATATCCAACTCTGGAGGGAGGAAAGACAGTGCCGTATCTTGTTCCACAGTCTGATGGGACTTACGAATGGAGTTTAACGAAGTTGCCGGCTTTCTGCCAAGACGTTTATCCTATGCCGATTTTTGACAATGACGTTCTGGTGCGTAAAGTAAAAGGCTTAAGAAAATTGGATATACTTCAATGTCGTCTCGTCCATCTTCCCGTTTCCGTTCAATCGGAAACAAATGAAGTTCCTTATTTTCCTACTATTCTGTTGTGTGTTGATGAAAATAGTGAAATGCTACTTCCTGTAACTGGAACGGAGGAATTTGGACAGAAACCGGAAAATATGTTGACTGAATTTGCTAATATCCTGTGTTCTGCCAATGTATATCCCGCTAAAATTGTCGTCACCGATGAGCAGACAAAAAGATTACTTGATGATTTTTGTAGGAAATGTGCTATTGCTATAGAACAGAAGTTTCATTTGCAAGAGTTGGACGACGCTTGCTCTTTTCTTTTGTCTTATATGTTGGAGTGATTTATGTATATGGGATATCAGAAAATGTCCTAATTTAAATTATTTTTAGTTCCAGTTAATATAAAATCAGTTCGAAATCAGTGTAAATAGGCAAATGGTCGCTGATGCCGCCTTGATACTTCATCCCCTTATAAGTGCGGAAAGGCTCTCTACCACCGTATTTCTTATCCTCAATTAGTAAAAAGGGGAGCAGGCAGACATTTGCTTTTTCCTCACTGGTGAAGAACTTACCGGATTGATTCAACAAAGCACCGGATACAATCAAGTGGTCGAGCAATCCCCATTCGCCTCGATATTTATAAGAACCGAAATCTTTGGATTTGGCTTTTCGAGCGAGTAGATGATAGAGTTTCAATGGAGATAAGGTAGGGGATGGTGCTTCCGCTTCCAGTACTTCCTGAATAGATTTATTAGTCGGATAGTCATTAAAATCTCCCATGATGATAACTTGTGGATGAAGCCGTTTGTACAGAATACTATCCGCTTCCGTTCGTAGAATTTGAGCAGCATGAAGCCGGTAAGGTTCGGACTCTTTCGCTCCGCCCGAACGACTTGGGAGATGACAGACAAATACATCCAGCGTATCTCCTGTCAGTAATAAACCGCTGATGTGCAATAAATCTCTTGTCGGACGATGTTGGTTGAAAGGAGGAATGGAGATAGAACGGGAAGATAATAATTTGAATAAATCCCGTTGATAAAGCAGAGCTACGTCAATACCTCTTAAATCGGGAGAGCTCGTCATGACATAACGGTAACCAAGTTCTTTTAAAGGAGAGCGGCGGGTGAGGTCACGCAGTACCGTATCATTTTCTACTTCACAAAGACCTACGAGGACGGGCGGATTCCATTCACCGACTGCCGTGATGACACGTGCAATATCAGCCAGCTTCTTTTTGTATCTACTGTAATTCCAGTGGCGCATTGCGTCAGGAAGAAATTCGCGGTCATTCTTCAGGCTGTCGTGATGAGTGTCGAACAGGTTTTCTATATTCCAGCTTACGATGCGAAAAGGGACTTTTTCTTGGGAGAGAGAATCTTGCTTGTAATGAAGATCTTGTGCTATAATATAAGAAGGAGTAAGAAAGCTGATGCCCAATAAGCCCATAACAAAAAAGAGTATGGTAATAGCTACTCTTTTTTCGCTATTACCATAACTCTTGATTCGTTGACTTGTCTGTCTGTTATTTCTTGGCAGGAACATGTACCAGAATATCCAGTAAGTGCTTCCAGAACTTATCTACAGTAGGAATGAGCATCCGTTCATCGGGAGAGTGTACACCAGTCAGGGTCGGGCCGAAAGAAATCATATCCAATGCCGGATATTTATCAAGGAACAAGCCGCATTCCAGTCCTGCATGGATAGCTTTCACTTTGGCGTCCACACCGAATAAACGCTTGTAAGATTCGGCAGCCACTTCGAGGATAGCCGAATGTGGATTCGGTTTCCATCCCGGATAACCTTCACCAAAGGTTACATCCGCTCCTGCCAACCGGAATACGGCACGTACGGTATTCGCCATATCATTGCGGGCAGACAAAATGGAACTGCGCTGGCTGGTTTCGATGCGGATAACATTCTCCGGTTTCATTTTCACGGATGCAAGGTTTGTAGACGTTTCCACCAGTCCCGGAATATCCTGACTCATAGCATATACACCATGAGGAGCGGCATACAGAGCCTTCAGCAGACGGTCGGTTGTATTCTGGTCGACAGCAGTCTTGCGGGGAGTTTCCGATTCAAGAACCAGTTTCAAGTCCGGTTCTACGACGGACAATTCATCTTCCATTTCACTGGCAAAGATATTCAGCTCGGTACGAATATCGTGTTTCGCGTCTTCGGGCACTGCGCAGACAGCATACGCTTCACGAGGGATGGCGTTACGTAGATTACCGCCGTTGATTTCACAAAGATACAAGTCATGATTATCAGCTATACGGGTGAGGAAACGATTCAGAATCTTGTTCGCGTTCCCCCGTCCCAAGTGGATATCACCACCGGAGTGACCGCCTTTCAATCCTTTCACTTCCACCTTGAAGAAGAAATATCCGGCAGGAACCTCTATCTCCTTATAGGTAAACTGTGCCACGGAATCAATGCCACCAGCACATCCGATAAAGATTTCCCCTTCGTCCTCAGAATCGAGGTTCAGGAGAATATCACCGCTCATGAAACCCTCTTTCAAGGCAAAAGCACCCGTCAGTCCCGTTTCCTCATCCACGGTAAACAGACATTCCAACGGGCCGTGCTCGATGCTGTCATCAGCAAGAATCGCCAGCTCGGTAGCCACACCGATACCGTTGTCCGCTCCGAGAGTCGTTCCTTTGGCTTTCAGCCATTCTCCGTCTATTTCAGTTTCGATGGGGTCGGTGAGGAAGTCGTGTTGAACATCGTTGTTCTTTTCGCATACCATGTCGATATGCGATTGCAGTACGACGGTTTGCAGATTCTCTTTACCCGGAGTAGCAGGCTTTTTAATCAGTACGTTGCCGGCTTCGTCCACCTTGGTTTCAAGATTATGTTTAGCTCCGAATGCCTTCAGATAGGCAATCATTTTCTCTTCCTTCTTTGAAGGGCGCGGCACTTGGCAGATTTCTTCGAAATACTTGAATACGCCAGCCGGCTTTAAGTCTTTTTTTTCCATGCTATTTTCTTTTTATAATAAGGAATAGAAGGGTGGTTTTGTCCGCTTCTATTGCTAAATATGGTTAATTTGATTGACTTATCTGAACTCATATCTCATTAAAGCCTATCTTTGCACTCACAAAATTAATAGAAATGGTTGAGACTATACTGATAACTTTGTTAATAGTTGCTATTTCCCTGGCATTATTAGGGGTGAAAGTATTCTTTACGAAGGGTGGGAAGTTCCCTAATGGTCACGTGAGCGGAAACAAAACGTTGCGTAAGAAAGGTATCGGATGTGTGCAGTCCCAGGATAGGGAAGCACAAAAGAAACCACGTTTTTCTATTGATGAGTTGGAAAAAGCCTTGAACGATAGTATGAATTAAATTATTTAAAAACAATACTTATAGATTATGAATAGAATGAACTACCTCATGAATGGTTTGGCTGCTCTTGCGTTTATCGTTTTATTTTCACAATGTGCCGGCAAAGCTGATAATCAAACTACTACTGCTCCGTCTCAGTCTAACGCCGAATTGTCAGGAATGAAAATCGCCTATGTTGAAATTGATTCGCTGCTTGCTAAATACAACTTCTGTATTGACTTGAATGAGGCAATGGTAAAGAAGAGCGAAAACGTACGCATGACGTTGAACCAAAAGGCTAACGCTCTGAATAAGGAAAAACAAGACTTCCAGAAGAAAGTTGAGAATAACGCGTTCTTGTCACAAGACAGAGCTCAGCAGGAATACAACCGTCTGGTGAAGTTGGAACAAGACCTGCAGGAATTGAGCAACAAACTTCAGAATGGTCTGATGGAAGAAAATAACAAGAATAGCTTGCAGTTCCGCGATTCTATCAATGCTTTCCTGAAGGAGTATAACAAGACTCACGGATATAGCTTAATCTTCAGCAACACAGGTTTCGATAATCTGCTTTATGCTGACAGCACATTCAACATTACAAAAGAAATTGTAGACGGGTTGAATGCAAGATATTCTCCGGTAAAGAAATAAAATTTGTAAATAATAATAATTGATATGTTCCGTGCTTTGTGAGAAAGGACGGAACATGAATTTTAAAATTTTGTTTGTGTTGGTGCCTGTTCAAGACTGTGAAGCTATGAGCGGGCTTTTTTTATGCCCTTTCCTTTTCTTCTTCCTGCGGGATACGGAAGGCGGTATAAAGTTCGAGTATGGCGGCAATGGTAAGACAGGCAATCCACTCATTGCCACGTGTAGTGAACATGAAAGCCCCGGTCAGTATGAGGGCTAATGCTCCGAATATCTGCTGGACGCGCAGGCGTTTCAGTGTTTTGCTTTTCCCTTTGACGGGTGTGTTCACCTGTGCCAATGCGATGAATCCGGCTCCGATAGTGTAGATATAGGGAGCATATATCCATCCGGTGATAAATACAGCAGCTCCGGCAAGAGCCATGGCAGCTCCGACGACGAAAAGGGCGGGTACTAATTGTTTCATTCTTTATTCTTCAAAAACGTAAATATCTTCGTTGGGTTTCTTCATCAGATACTTCTCACGGGCAATCTGCTCGATGGCATCCGGATTGGTGCTTATTTCATTGAGACGTTTTGTGTTCTCTTCATAATCCGCCCGGTACTTTTCTATTTCTTCTTTCAATTGACTGATTTCACGCTCATATCCGAAACGGCGAACCAAACTGTTCTCGTCCAGAAAACCTATGATGACAGCAAATGCAACGACCGTAATAAGATACTTGCGTCTGCATATGAAATTCCAAATACTGATTAGTTTACCCATAACTTCTCCTTATTAATATTCGCATTAATATCCGCAAAGATAAAACTAATAACTTAAAAACTTATCGCTTCGGCTTCAAAACTTCTCTCTCTATCCCTTATTACTTATCACTTTTTTGTGTACATTTGCAGCAAAAGCAAAAAACAGAGAGAATCCCGGATATGGAAAACTATATTGTATCAGCTCGTAAGTACCGACCATCCACGTTCGAGTCAGTGGTAGGTCAGCGGGCACTGACCACTACGCTGAAAAATGCGATTGCCACTCAAAAACTCGCTCATGCTTATTTGTTCTGCGGGCCGCGTGGGGTAGGAAAGACTACTTGCGCGCGTATCTTTGCCAAAACGATTAACTGTATGACGCCCACCGCCGATGGCGAGGCTTGCAATCAATGCGAATCTTGCGTGGCGTTCAACGAACAGCGTTCGTACAATATCCACGAACTTGATGCCGCATCCAATAACTCGGTAGACGACATCCGCCAGTTGGTGGAACAGGTACGCATTCCGCCCCAGATCGGCAAGTATAAAGTATATATCATCGACGAGGTACATATGCTCTCCGCATCTGCTTTCAACGCATTCTTGAAAACGTTGGAAGAACCGCCCCGTCATGCTATCTTTATTTTGGCTACAACAGAGAAGCATAAGATTCTTCCCACCATCCTTTCCCGTTGCCAGATTTACGACTTCAACCGGATTAGTGTGGAAGATACGGTGAATCATTTGTCATATGTCGCTTCGAAAGAAGCCATCACCGCAGAACCGGAAGCATTGAATGTGATAGCGCTGAAAGCGGACGGTGGTATGCGTGATGCCCTGTCTATCTTCGACCAGGTAGTGAGTTTTACGGGTGGAAACATCACGTATAAGAGCGTGATTGATAATCTGAATGTACTTGATTACGAATATTATTTCCGTCTGACGGATTGCTTTCTTGAGAATAAGGTAAGCGATGCGTTGCTGCTTTTCAATGATATATTAAATAAAGGCTTTGACGGAAGCCACTTTATAACCGGCTTGTCCTCTCATTTCCGTGACTTACTGGTGGCCAAAGATGCGGTGACCTTGCCTTTGCTGGAAGTAGGAGCGAGCATACGCCAACGTTATCAGGAGCAGGCGCAGAAATGTCCGTTGCCTTTCCTGTATCGGGCGATGAAGCTCTGTAATGAATGTGATTTGAATTACCGCATCAGCAAGAACAAGCGTTTGCTGGTAGAACTGACCTTGATACAGGTTGCACAGCTTACCACCGAGGGGGATGACGGTAGTGGTGGGCGTAGCCCTAAGAAGACTATAAAACCCGTGTTCACTCAGCCTGCCGCAGCTCAGCAGTCGCAGGTCGCTTCTGCAACCTCAGCTCAGCAGAATCCTGTTCATTCGTCTCCGTCGTCAACTACTTCAACGCAAGTTGCTGGTAATGTTACTGCTGTCCGTCAACCGCAGACATCTGCGGCGGCACAGCCTGCATCGTCTTATCCGAATGCGACTTCTTCTGCTCCTTCACAGGGGGCGGGAGCTCCTCAGGTAGTGAGGGAAGAGCAACGGAAAGTTCCGGTGATGAAGATGTCCAGTCTGGGCGTGTCCATCAAGAATCCGCAGCGTGGGCAGGAGACTCAGAATACGGCTACGGCCACTGCTCCCAAAGTGCAGATGCAGCCGGAAGAGGATTTGATATTCAATGACCGTGACTTGAACTATTACTGGCAGGAATATGCGGCGCAATTGCCTAAAGAGCAGGATGCGCTGATGAAGCGTATGCAGATGCTTCGTCCGACACTGTTCAAGAACTCGACGACTTTTGAAGTTGTAGTGGATAATGAGATGGCAGCGAAAGACTTTACCGCCCTGATTCCCGAATTGCAGGAGTATCTTCGCGGCCGGTTAAGGAATAGTCAGGTAGCGATGAAAGTGCGGGTTAGTGAAGCGGCGGAAAATATACGTCCGGTAGGACGTGTAGAGAAGTTCCAGATGATGGCACAGAAGAACCAGGCTTTGATGCAACTGAAAGAGGAATTCGGACTTGAATTGTATTAGTCTTTTAAAGAATCCATATAGAATAGAGCCCCATTCGAGTTTATGCCAAACAATAACTAATCGAATGGGGCTCTTGTTTTAATGTAATCTGTTATTCATACGTTCTTCATATCCGTCTGACGGCATTTTGGACGGCATGATAATCCATAGAATGATATAGATGATTACTCCAGCGAAAGCCGTAAAGAATGTAGCTAATATATATACTATTCTCAATAAAGTCGGATCCCAGCCGAAATACTCTGCAATTCCGGCGCATACTCCTGCAATCATCCGGTTAGCAGAACGGGTTAGTTTCTTGTTGTTTCCCATATTATAGTATAATTTTGAGTACGAATGTTGCACAAATATAAAGAATATATTTGTTCTTGTGTTCTTTTGTCCGAAAGATTTAGTTTATGGTTCGTATATCTTTGATTTTATAATACTTCTCCCTTCTGATAGGAAGCATACAGGTAACTCGGATTTTCGTAATACATGCTACTATTATAATTGTCTATTTTATCAGCTATCCATGAATTATATACTTCTATTAATGCATGAATAGGAGTTTTATTCTCATGTTGGCAAACATCAATAATGAGTCGTTGATATACTTTTCCAATATCCCAGTGAGTAGGAATAGCGTATTGTGCCTGAGCTATATTATCAAAATACCCAGCTGAAATATGATATTTCTCGATAAGCTCATCCGATACTTTATCTATATTGTCACTGTGATAAATGTCAGCCAAATTATATAAGTGCTGTAATCCGTCTTGTCCGATTGCATTAACTATCACACGACGGTAATTTTTTGTTTTTCGTGCTATGTATTCTATCAGGCTACATACAAAAAATAAATTGTTATATTCAGTCTTTTCTCTTCCGTTTATCATTTGTTCACCTCCTCACTTTTTATAAAGGTTAGACATTCAACAGCTTTGTCGGTGCAAAAGTTTATTTGGTGGGTAGGATGTTTAAATTCGGCTAATGCCCAAAATTGTTTTCGGGTAATAACCCCATTGATAAAATCAGCGATGTAGTTATATATTTGATCGTCTGCCATAGCGCCTATGACAATATCATAATTATGCTTTTCTCCTTTACGGCAAGATACGATAAAATCCAGCCATTCTTCTGTCATTTCTTTAAATTCGAGGATTCGGAGAGATAAATCCGGCTTGTATTGATAGGTACACACAATAGGAGTATCGTAGCGTTTCGCCCATCTTTCCGCTTGTGCTTTTAAGACAGTACAATAGAATCCTGTACCAAAATCTTTGGTATATTTCCCTTCAATTATTTTCGGGAAAATGATTTCGCAATATGTACCGTGGTATATCGTCATGATATTCGAAGCTTTTTATAAGAAAAAAGCCTCGAATATTACTACTCGAAGCTTGCATAATTTTTCTTTTTTTGTTGGGTGGAAGACCGGACTCGAACCGGCGACATTCAGAACCACAATCTGACGCTCTAACCAACTGAACTACATCCACCATGTCTGCGTTTCTCTAACGCGGTGCAAAGATAGATATTATCTTTTAATCTCCAAAAGATTCTACTACTTTTTTTGATAAAAAGTATATTCTTTTATTCCCCGATTGTGCTTGCTGAAAAGGGTTCGCGCGTCATTCGTGAAGATTTTCAACGAGTTACGTGCTTGTAAAGGAATTGAGTCAGCCGGTAGGTTGACGGGGAGTAATTGATGATTTTTTTTCCCGGATTGCATCGGGCGGGCTGTCCATACCAGACTGTACTCACAATTATTGAGACGTGTGGTACTATCTTTTACTAATTCCATCCTTACCATAAGTCCGCCATCCGTGCGGCGGGCAGACATATTGGAGATATAATTTCCCAGTGAATAGACGACGAGATGCTTGTCGTTTGTCAGACTGTCCGTGCGTACTTCGATAGGTTGTACCACGTGCGGATGCGAGCCGATTATGTGGCTGACACCTTTTTGGAGTAACCAGTCGGTCAGGAACTTCTGTTCTTTGTTTGGCAAGGATTGATATTCTATCCCCCAATGCATACAGGCGATGATTGCGTCCGGTTGCAAGGCTTTGCTCGCTTCGATGTCTTTGGCGATAATCATTGTGTCGATATAATTCACAATGTTGGGAGGGGTGACGGGTATGCCGTTTGTGCCATACGTGTAATTGAGCAGGGCGATGCGGAATCCGTTCTTCTCCAATAGGAGAGGATATTGTTTCTCACGTGCTTCGGCGTTGACATATGTTCCGGCATGAGGAATCTTCAGTGTGTCGATTAACTGGATGGTACGTTCCAATCCGGCTCTGCCACGGTCGAGACTGTGATTATTGGCAGTTACGAGGACATTGAAACCGGCATCATGAATGGCGGTCAGATATTCATCCGGCGCACTGAAGGCAGGATACCCTTTATAGGGCTTTCCGCCTAGTGTAACTTCCAGATTGGCGATAGCGAAGTCCGCTCTGCCTATTTCTTCTTTGACATATTCGAAACAGGTGGAATAGTCATAGCCTTTTGCGGTACGGGCGGCATTGATTTGACCTTGATGCTGCATCAAATCTCCTACGAAAAGGAGTCGCAATGTGTCGGCAGGCATAATACTGTCAACTGCGGAGAGAGTATCAGATGAGGTATTATTAATAGAATCTCTCCTTGCCTGCGACCGTGAGGAGCAGGACAGGGAGAGAAATATGAGTATCAGAAACAATGAATGTTTCATTGATAAATGGCTTTCTTGCCGGCCAGCAGCGTATTTTTCATCAACGATACAATCGTCATCGGCCCGACGCCACCCGGCACGGGAGTGATGAATGAACACTTCGGAGCCACTTCATCAAACTTCACGTCACCGGTCAGTTTGAATCCGGATTTCTTCGTTGCGTCCGGCACGCGGGTAGTACCTACGTCGATAACTACTGCGCCTTCTTTCACCATTTCGGCTTTCACGAAGTTGGGCTGTCCCAAAGCGGCGATAATAATGTCGGCTTCCTGACATTCTTTCACCAGATCTTTGCTTCGGCTGTGGCATACAGTCACGGTGGCATCGCCCGGATAAGCCTTCTGCATCATCAGTGCAGCCATCGGTTTGCCGACGATATTACTGCGTCCGAGTACGACACATTTCTTGCCCGAAGTTTCTATTTCGTAGCGTTTCAGCAATTCGAGGATACCGTTGGGAGTGGCAGATACATAGCAGGGGAGTCCGATGGACATGCGGCCTACGTTAATCGGGTGGAAACCGTCTACATCTTTACGGTAATCAATGGTTTCGATTACTTTCTGTTCGGAGATATGTTTCGGTAACGGGAGTTGCACGATGAAGCCGTCCACATCGCTGTCTTCGTTAAGTTCGCGTACTTTCGCAAGCAGTTCTTCCTCGGTCACGTCACTTTCGTAACGGATAAGTGAAGATTTGAATCCGCAAACTTCGCAGGCTTTTACTTTGGCAGCTACATACGTTTCGCTGCCACCATCGTGTCCTACAAGGATAGCTGCCAGGTGCGGACGTTTCCCGCCACGAGCCACAATTTCGGCTACTTCGGCTGCAATCTCTTGTTTCACTTGTTCGGAAATGGCTTTTCCGTCTATCAGAGTCATATTTTCAGAGTATTTATTGGTGATGGGCAAAAGTAAAATAAATAACTGAACTGTCCAAAAAGATTGGAGTATAAAAAAGAAGATGCTGTTGCCGGCATCTTCTTTCTTAGTAGATAATTCGCTCTCTTATTGTTTAAATCATGTTCTTATTGGTCAGTAGTTTGCCTTTGTATTCGCCTGTCAGCGTACGGAGGAAACCGACGATTTTGTCTACTTCCTGTTGTGGCAGGTCGATGCCCAACTGATACTTGGCCATGGCACGGACAGCATCGTCCATTGTTGCCATACTGCCGTCGTGGAAGTAAGGAGCGGTAAGTTCGATGTTTCTCAAACCGGGAACTTTGAAGCGGTGACGGTCGCGTTCTGTCTGCGTTTGTTTGAACCGTCCGTTGTCTTCTTCAGTCATTTCTGCCTGTCGTTCGGCAAAATAATCATGCTTTACGCCAATCAGTTCGTAGGACTGTCCGCCCAGGATTTCTCCTACGTGGCAGGTGGCGCAATCGTATTTCTTGAAAAGCTCGTATCCGGCGATTTCATCTGCGGTGATAGCGTCTTTCTGACCTTTCAGGTAACGGTCGAAACGTGAGTTGGGAGTTAATAATGTCTTTTCAAATTCCTGGATGGCGTTTGTGATATTCTTTTCACTAAGTCCGTCGGGATATACTTCATTGAACGCTAAAACAAAGTTCTTGTCTTCCGCCAGTTTGCCGATAATCTGGTCGAAAGATTCGCAAGCCATTTCCACCGGATTCAACGGAGGGCCGGCAGCTTGTTCGGCAAGAGTTCCGGCACGTCCGTCCCAGAATTGAACGAAGTTATAGGCTGCGTTGTAGACTGTCGGAGCGTTCACGCCACCAAACTGGCCGCCTACACCTTCGGAATATTGTTTGTTGTCTACACCACCGGTATCCAATCCGTGACAACTGGCACATGATACGGTGTTGTCGGCTGACAGACGGGTGTCATGGTACAATAAATCTCCGAGAACGACCTTGCGTACATCTACCGCAATAGAGTCAGCGATGGGGCGGACGGGTTCGTTGGTAAAGTCAGGAGCGACTGCTACGTCCGTGTATAGCCCCATGCGGTGGTTCTTTACCCAACTGAGTGCCACTTCTTTTTTTGCATCATTGAAAGAAGCCCCCCAGTGTACGAGATAATACTTTGCCTGCGGCATTTTTCCGTCGAGGATTACTTTCTCTACTTTTGCCAGGTCTACCGGATTAAGGGGACGACCTTCTTTCAAGTCCTTTTCCATTTGGGTCATGTCGAAAGCACGGTAAGCTTCACTCACATCTTCCATCACGATTTTTCCGGCAACGGGCATACTTGCGTAAAACGGTAAGTCAGGCGTCGATGTGTGGCATCGCAGACATCCTGCGTCCGTAATGATTTGCTGCATTTGGGCGTTTGCTTCCAGATCACTGGAAGGAACCCGGTGCATGAGCCGGTAGGTGACTGCCAGTGCTGTCACTACCACCAACAGTGCAACGATTAGTTTTGTACTTTTTTTCATTTCACATTTGAATTAAATTAGTTGTTATTACGATTATATAAGTGCACGCTTTGTTGGGCGGCCGGCAAGTAGTTCACTCCATACCAGCACATTTGCAGGGCGAGGAAGGAGACGATGAGCAGTGCGTACAGGCTTTTCCGTCCGGCTTTTTTGAAAAGGCGGAGATGTATATAGAGCAGGTATCCCATCCAGGTGATAACCGCCCAGGTTTCTTTCGGATCCCAGCTCCAGTAGTTTCCCCAGGCTTCCTTTGCCCAAAGGGAGCCGAGTAGCATGCCGATAGAAAGAAAGGCTACTCCGGCATAGACGAGGTTGTCCGCCGTGTGCAGATATTCTTCCTTGTGGTGGAATAATCCGGTCACTGCAATGATGAACGCGCATCCCAGAACGGAATAGGAAAACATATATACCGTGACGTGCGGGATGAACCATATGCTTTGCAGCGCCGGCATCAGTGACTGGTCATGTATCTCGGGTTTCATCAGGTTGATGATGATAAAGACGGTGGAGAGCAGTGTCGAGAAAGACAGAATCCAACGGTATTTCCATCTTATATAGGTAAGCAGTCCTGCCACTCCCATGAAGAAAGAGTACCATAGCCGGGTTTCTCCCATGGAGCGCAAAGGCGGGCGTTGAAGGAAGACCCACAATCCGGCAATGAAGATGCCCAAAATGATAATGCCGGCTGACGTAAAGGCTGTTGCCGCCTTGCTCTTCGTTGACGAACGAAGGGAGAATACGGCTCCTGCCAGCCATAAGCAGACGGATATGGCTGCAAATACATAGAAATTATCCCAGTTTATCATACTTTTTCGCTCCGTTAATGAATAATAGAATCGCTCCGGCCAGCATCATCAGGATGCCTGCCACTATCGCATATTTCCAGGGTTGTTTTACTACTTGCAAGATGCAATATTCACTGTCGTTGCCTTTTGTTACGTCATAGCCGGTGAGATATACGTCTTCTCCCAATCGGTAGGCGTACGGGTGATTCACTTCGAGTAGTGCTTTTTCATTTCCTAAACGTACATTTGCCGCAAAGCGGGAAGGACGTCCGTTCGGGTAATATTCTACGGCAAAAGAGTCGAGCGCTATTTCATAGTCCAAATAATGCGGCGCGCCGTTCATGTCGAATGCTTCACGTGCCGGTTCACCTTTATATATAGGTATGCGTAGTGTCTGGGTATCACTGCTGCCGAAGAATCCCGCGAATAAGGCGAGCCATAAACCTGTATGGTTTAAGATGAAGCGCCACCGTGCTTGTTTGCGGTGTTGAAAAGCGTGAATGGTAATCATTCCCAGATTACTTAGTAATAAAAGAAGTATGGCTATAAATATCCAGCTAGTCATAAAGTTATAGCATCCTAGCAGGGCAAGAATACCTTCACGCGCCTCTGCCGCTGTATCTGATAGTTGTGGGAGAAGTCCTATCACTAAGCAGCCGCCGATAAATAATCCGATGGATAGCGCGCTGGTCTGAGGGGAGCAAAGAAAGCGGGTAAAACCTGAATTTTTGTATTCCTTATATAATATGTATAGTATGAAAAGCCATATTGCCGCAAAGATGATGTTGAGCGGAAAGGCAAGGAAGGAAACCGGGAAGTTTCCTGTGAATAGTTGCATGGCAACTGCCGATAATATATATCCTGTCGTATAGATATAACGCATACTCGTGTTTCTGTTTGTAATCTTTTGCAAAGTAATAAAATAAAAACGAATAAACATCTAAAATCTTTATAAAATTGTAATCGTTACAATTAAATGGCAGCATTATTATGGATTTGATAGAATATATGCGGTCTTTTTAGCCTGGTTCTTTCTATCGGATTTGCGTAATGCGTGAACTATTCATCGTAATGATTAAAATATTCATTGCAGTGATTAAAGATTTTCACTGTAGTGAATAAGGATTTTGAGTGCAGCGGATTATAACTTTTTATGCAGTCGGGTAGTGGTCATGTTGCAAGGTGACAATAGTCACTTTGTAAGGTGATAAATGTCATGATACATGGTGATAATTGTCACTATACAATGGGACAACTACTAAGGAATGGTTTGGAAATCCATAAAGATACAAAAATAATAAGAGAAAAGCAATACCCTCTTACAAAAAAAGAGGAAGCCGTGGCTCCCTCTTTCTATTCGGAATTTAGAAATAATTCTTTCTTTTATCTCTTCATTTTCGGCATCATCTTGCCCATTTTGCTGCTGGTTACCATCTTCATCATTTTGCGGGTCTGGTCGAATTGTTTCAGCAAGCGGTTTACTTCTTGAATCGTTGTTCCGCTACCTTTGGCGATACGTGTGCGGCGTGAGCCGTTCAGAATTTCCGGGTTAGAACGTTCTGCCGGGGTCATGGAGTAGATGATGGCTTCGATGCTCTTGAACGCATTGTCGTCAATATCAATGTCCTTGATAGCCTTGCCTACTCCCGGAATCATGGAAGCGAGGTCTTTCAGGTTACCCATCTTCTTGATTTGGGCGATCTGGCTGAGGAAGTCGTTGAAGTCGAACTGGTTCTTGGCAATCTTCTTCTGCAGGCGTTTGGCTTCTTCTTCATCATATTGTTCCTGAGCACGTTCTACCAGTGAGACAATGTCACCCATACCGAGGATACGGTCGGCCATACGGGCAGGGTGGAACTGGTCGATTGCTTCCAGTTTTTCTCCCGTACCTACGAACTTGATAGGCTTGTTGACTACCGAACGGATGGAAAGGGCCGCACCACCACGGGTGTCACCGTCGAGCTTGGTCAGTACTACACCATTGAAGTCCAGGCGTTCGTTAAATTCTTTGGCTGTGTTTACGGCATCCTGACCGGTCATGGAGTCTACCACGAACAGGATTTCGTTCGGATTAATGGCTTCCTTGATGGCGGCGATTTCGTTCATCATCTGTTCGTCTACTGCCAGACGTCCGGCGGTATCGACGATGACGAGGTCATATCCTTTGGCTTTGGCTTCTTGAATAGCGTGTTGTGCGATTTCCACCGGATTCTTGCTATCCAGTTCGCAGTACATCGGAACTTCAATCTGTTCTGCCAGTACACGCAACTGTTCGATAGCAGCCGGACGGTAAACGTCACAAGCTACGAGTAACGGCTTGCGATTCTTCTTGGTTTTCAGCATGCGTGCCAGCTTACCGGAGAAGGTAGTCTTACCCGAACCCTGCAAACCTGACATCAGGATTACTGCCGGACGGGAGTCGATATTGATTTCGGCTGTCTCTCCACCCATCAACTGGGTCAGTTCGTCGTGCACAATCTTCACCATCAACTGGCTCGGCTTCACAGCCGTAAGTACGTTCTGTCCAAGTGCCTTCTCTTTCACCGTATCCGTGAAATTCTTGGCAACCTTGTAGTTTACGTCGGCATCGAGAAGTGCCTTGCGTACGTCTTTCAGCGTCTCCGCCACGTTGATTTCGGTGATTTTGCCTTCACCTTTCAGAATCTTGAATGACCGTTCCAGTCTTTCACTTAAATTATCGAACATAGTTGTTTAATTACTAATTAATATTTGAGCCTGCAAATGTACAAAAATCTCTCGTATTTATATCTTTTTATTCTGCCATTTTGCTTTTTTGAGATAAATATAACTTGTTATCAGCAGCAAGGTATAGTACACTATCTCAATCGTAAAGCAGATTTCAATTGGTGCTTTGAGCCACATTCCGATGAATATGATGTATGAACCGTAGATGATGATTGTAATTGTTTCGAGCAATAAGGCGGCTTGCGTATTTCCCGTGCCGGAGATTCCGTTGAAGACGACATTGGCTACCGACGCGATGAGCATGGCGATGCAAATAACATATACTGAGGGCACGGACTCTGTGATAAGTGCGGCTTCACTGGTATAAATGGATAACAGGAACTGTGGAAACAGTGCCGACAGCGCTACCAGTCCCAGCATGATGAAGAATGAGAACCGGGCGATTTTATTGATAAGCGGCATCACGAACTTGATTCCACCTGCTCCGATGGCGTTGCTTACAAGGCTGTTGGTGGTGGTTGCCAGTGCATTGACCGGAATCAGCAGTACGACGTAGATGCTTCGGACGATATTGGCGATTGCCAGTTCCCGTTGCCCCAGTCGTTCTACGGCTACAAAGAAAACGAACCAGGTGGCCATCGACAGGAAATATTGCAGCATCGTGAAACAGGAGATGCTGAGAATACGCATCAGCAATGCGGGGTCGAACGACCGCAGCCGGTTTAGCCCATATTTCTTCAAGTCGACTGTGATATATGTATAGACCAGGAAGAAAAGTATTGAAGAGGCTTCTGCCAGTACGGATGCGATGGCGGCTCCCTTGATACCCATTTCGGGCATACCGAACTTACCGAAGATTAATACATAGTCCAGCACTACGTTTGTCAAAGCCATGACAACTGCGTTGATTGTGAGTACTTTGGTTCGTGTGATACCAATGTATAATGCTCGGAACATGACGTTGATAAAGGAGAAGAAGAATCCGTAAATACGCCAGTCCAGGAATTCCATGGTTCCTTCGTAGATGGATTCTGAAGAGACGAGCAGCCGCATGATGTTGCCGCCGAATGCTTTGGTGAATCCGAACAGTATCAGTGCCATGGCAAAGAGAAACATGACACCCTGAATCATGACCGGGCCTACATCCGTATAGCGTCCTTCGCCATTGCGTCTTGCAATGACAATCTGCGAACCGGTGCTGAATCCGAATGCAATGGTGAATATGCATATATAGAATAACCCGCCCATGGCCGAAGCTCCAAGGGCTACTTCACTCACGTGTCCGAGGAATGCCGTATCGGTGACGTTGATGACATTTTGCGCCAGCAAGCTGAGTAGTATCGGGTAACTGACACTCCAAATCTGTTTGTTGGTATACATAATTAAGGGATTAAGTTTACAGTTTGCAAAGATAACGCTTTATTTCGATTCGGGAGTAACGGGGTAGATGAAAACTATTTCCGGTTGACATCATGCCGGACGATGGTTTCGGGTAGTTCTTGTGTCAGCCGCATAATACGGAAGAAAAAAAGAGAGCGAAGATTTTCTTGTAATCTCCGCTCTTTTTTTATTTTATTTTCTTTTGAGAATCTCACGTGCTCCGGGACCTTCGTGATTCGGATAGCCGGGGCTGTGGTTTCTGCACCGCGGGTCAGCGTCTACTTTCAGGCTACGGTAATCGTCATTTGTACGGGTGATGTAGTCGTCGAGCATTGCACGGTGTTCTGCGAGAACCTTGGAGTATTTAGGGTCTTTGGCAAGATTCTTACGTTCTCCCGGGTCTTTCTTCATGTCGTAGAGTTCTTCTCCGTTACCTTCCAGATAGTGGGTGTATTTGTATCTTGGGCCACGTACCATGCGTCCCGGGGTAGTTATGTATTCATATTCGCTATGCCATTCGGAAACGGCATACGGGTGGGTTTTCGTTTGTTTCTCTCCTTTTAATGTAGGGGCAAGGCTGATTCCTGCTTTCTCTGCCGGAACGGAAATACCTGCCAGGTCGCAAAGAGTAGGCAGAAGGTCTATCGTGGGCTGTGTGAGCAGGTGGTCTACCGGCTTTTTCTGTTGTTTGATGCCGGGGCCTGCAAAGATGAACGGAACATTTGTCATTTCATCATAGAAGCTGATATGCTTGGTTACCATACGGTGTGAAGCCATTCCGTCACCGTGATCGGCTAAGATGACTACGATGGTATTCTTTCCGGCGGGTGTGGAGTAGAGTGCTTTCAATACGCTATCTACCTGTTTGGATACCATTTTCGTATAGTGTTGGAAAGCGGCAATGTAGTGGCGGTAGTTTTCTTCGCTCCAATGGGAAGCCTGCGTCATGCGGCGGTGACTGCAACAGATATACTGTACGGGAGTAGGGATACTGCTCCAGTCCTCGACATCAAAGTTGGCAGGCAGTTCGGGAAGAGTACCGCTAATCGGACGGTCGGTATGTACACCTTCGTTTGCTCCTACAAATCCGCAGATGTTATGTGGGTTTTGAAAATCGGCAATGCAAATGAAAGGCTCCTCCGGCGGATTGCTCAGATAGGCTACTACGTCTTCACAGGTTCCTACATCCAGGAAACTGTCATTGTTGACAGGAAATTCAGGGTCGGTGAACGGTTTGGCTACCGGTTCTTTATGTTTGAATCCTCTTAACGAACCCATGTCATGAGTCTTTCCGAAGTGTACGGCTTCGTAACCGTTCTCGGAGAAAAGGCTTCCTAATGTCGGAACATTTTCCGGTATACTTGTGTTGATGGGCTCACTGGAATTGGAGCGTACATTGGTTTGATGAGGCATCATGCCGCTCCATAAGGCTGCGCGTGAAGGTTGGCTGAGGGGGCAGCCTACATAAGCATTGGAGAAGATAACTCCCCTTGAAGCGACTTCGTCCATAGGAAGGGTGCAACCTTGTGTATGTCCGTAAGCGCCTACGACGCGTTGCGTTAAATGGTCGCATTGGATAATCAGGAAATTCGGCTTTTCTTGTGCCTGGGCTGCTATGCCGCATAGGGCTAAACCCATAAAAGGATAAATCGTTTTCATTCTTGGTTAGAATTTAAGTGATGTTGATTTTGAAGCAAAAGTAGGAAAAAAGGGGATGTAAAAAAGGGTAGGGGAGTAGTTTTGGACGCAATTGACAGTAATTTGTACAAAAATGAAATATTGAAAAAGAGAATGGTGGCCAAACTGCGATTCTCTCACAGTATGACCACCATTCATCGTTTATTGTTTTCCGTTGATTAGCTGTTCATGCTCATCAGGAATTCGTCGTTATCCCTTGTTTTCTCCAGACGGTCTTTTACGAAATCCATTGCTTCAATCGGATTCATGTCGGCAAGGTATTTGCGTAATATCCACATGCGGTCGAGAGTTGTCTTGTCAAGCAGCAGGTCGTCGCGACGAGTACTGGATGCAGTGATGTTGACTGCCGGGAAGATACGCTTGTTTGACAGGTTGCGGTCGAGCTGCAACTCCATGTTACCCGTACCCTTGAATTCTTCGAAGATAACTTCGTCCATCTTGGAACCGGTATCAATCAGGGCCGTGGCGATGATAGTCAGTGAACCGCCGTTCTCGATGTTACGTGCGGCACCGAAGAAACGTTTGGGCTTGTGCAGTGCGTTAGCGTCGACACCACCGGAAAGTACTTTACCGGATGCCGGAGAAACTGTATTGTATGCACGTGCAAGGCGAGTGATAGAATCGAGGAAGATAACCACGTCGTGGCCACATTCAACCAGGCGTTTGGCTTTTTCCAATACGATACCTGCGATTTTTACGTGGCGTTCTGCCGGTTCGTCGAAAGTAGAAGCGATAACTTCCGCGTTAACGCTGCGCGCCATGTCGGTTACTTCTTCAGGACGTTCGTCAATCAGCAACATAATCATATACACTTCCGGGTGATTGGCTGCAATGGCGTTTGCAATATCTTTCATCAAGATAGTCTTACCGGTCTTTGGCTGGGCGACGATTAATGCACGTTGTCCTTTACCAATCGGAGCGAAAAGGTCTACAACGCGGGCAGACATAGAGTCTGAATAGCCGCCTTTACAAAGTTTGAACTTTTCATCCGGGAAGAGGGGAGTCAGATGTTCGAAAGGAACGCGGTCGCGAACGAAAGCGGCGTCACGTCCGTTGATTTTCGATACCTTGACCAGCGGGAAATATTTTTCGCCTTCTTTTGGCGGACGGATAACACCTTCTACTACATCACCGGTTTTCAGACCGAACAGTTTGATTTGTGACTGTGATACGTAAATATCGTCCGGAGAAGAAAGGTAATTGTAATCGGAAGAACGGAGGAATCCGTATCCATCCTGCATGATTTCCAAAACGCCTACTCCGTTGAGGATATCGTCAAATTCGTAAGGCTTTTCGCGCTCGATAACTTTGCGCTCCTGCGGTTGCTGTGCCGGAAGGTTCTCATGAGCATTATTCTGCTGATTGCCACGCGGCATAGGCAGGCGCTGTTGGTTCTGATTCTGATTTTGGTTATTGTTGCGCTGGAAATTATTATTGTTGTTATTATTGTTACCGGCGTTGTTATTATTATTGTCACGTGGACGAACAATACGCGGACGTTGCTGTTGAGCTTGCTGCTGTTGCTGGGATTGTTGCTGCTGCGGATGAGAAGAGGGCTGTTCAGATGCCGTTTGTACCGGTTCTGCTTTGGTAGCCTCGAACTTACCGAACAGTTCGGTAGGAAGCTCTATTTTTTCAGAAGGCAGGTCTTCGATTGGGATGAAATCATCATCGGCATTGGACAGGATATTGCTTTCCTCATCAATAACAGGTGCAGCTTTCTTTTGTGGCTTTGCTATTATTTTCTTTTCAGCAGCAGGTTTGTTGGCTTCTGCGGCAGGCTTGTTTGCTTCCACAACAGGTCTGTTTGTTTCAGTAACCGGTTTATTCTCTTTTTCTTTCTTTTCGGCAGGTTGTTGCACCGGAGCGGCTTTCTTTACAGTTTCAGTAGGCTTTTCTGCTACAACAGCCGGTTTTGCTTCCGCTTCTTTGGTAGCTTCCGGTTTGGCGTTTTCTACTTCTTTTTTCTCAGCAGCGTCAGCACCCTTGCGTGGACGGCCTACTTTACGTTTGGGAGCAGCAGTGTTTTCTGCTTTGGCTTCAACGGCAGGAGTTTCTTTTTCTTTGTTTGCACTTACCTCTTTGGAAGGTTGTTGTGTTTTAGCAGGAGCAGCTTCTTTGTTTTTTGCCACTTCTCCACTCTTTGTTGCGGAAACTGCCTTGTCTTCTTTTTTGGCAGGAGTTACACGCGGCGAACGCTTTTTCTTGTCTTCTTTGCGCTCTTCTTTGAGTTTGTCTGCGGCAACTTTCTTAGTAGCTCCTACAATGGCCTGTTCATCGAGTATTTTATAAACAAGGTCTTCTTTTTTGAATGAGTCTGCTTTTTTTATGCCTAACTCTTTGGCAATAATTTGAAGCTCCGACAGATCTTTGTCGTTTAATTGGATAATGTTATACATATAGTATGGTAAGTTATTAATATTTCTTTTAGCTGAATTATGGACAGCATTACTACAGCTTATAGCCACAGATATGCAAGCATACGTTTTGTTTTTTATTATGAATTAGGGATGTATGTGTTGAATCGTAGAATGTTTCAACGGGGCAAAGATAATAATTTTTTTTGGTTTCATGAACAATCAACCATTTTTTTCCACGTAAAAGTGTATCTTTGCTATATAAAAGAAAATAGTATGACAGTAAATGAAGCTTATTTAATTTATTTTTCGCCTACACACACATCAAAACAAATAGCGGAGGCGATTGTTCACGGAACGGGCATAAAAAATATTCTTCCCGTAAATGTCACTCAACAGAGTGCTGAGGAAATCGTAATTCCCACATCTGCATTGGCTGTTATTGTAGTTCCTGTATATGGCGGACATGTTGCTCCTTTGGCAATGGAGCGTTTGCAGAATATTCGCGGACTGGATACCCCTACTGTCTTAGTCGTGGTTTATGGAAACCGCGCTTATGAAAAAGCTTTAATGGAGTTGGACGCTTTTGCCGTTCCTCACGGATTGAAAGTGATTGCCGGGGCGACTTTTATTGGAGAGCACTCTTACAGCACCGAAAAGCATCCGATTGCCGCCGGACGCCCTAATGACGCCGATTTGGCTTTCGCTACGGATTTTGGAACAAAAATAATAGAAAAAATACAGACTGCCGATAGTATGGATACTCTTTATCCGGTAGATGTACGTGCCATCAGACGTCCGGCCCAACCCTTCTTCCCTTTGTTTCGTTTTTTGAGGAAGGTTATAAAGCTCCGCAAAAGCGGCACGCCACTTCCCCGTACTCCTTGGGTGGAGGATGAAAGTATGTGTACTCATTGCGGACTGTGTGTGGTGCATTGTCCGGTAGGAGCCATTACCAAAGGGAATGAATTGCATACGGATGAAACCAAATGTATCAAATGTTGTGCCTGCGTGAAAGTCTGCACCAAGAAGGCAAGAGTATATGATACTCCTTTTGCTACATTACTGTCTGATTGCTTCAAGAAACAGAAACTTCCTCAAACTATTGTATAGATAACGACACGTCGGGTCGTTTCATCAATACGAAAGCGGTTGTCTGTCCGTTCGCCTATCAACCACGCAATGCGTTCTCCGCAACAGAGTACCCACTGGCGTTCTTTTTGGCTGATAGAAAATTTGCGGTCGGTCAGATAATCGCTTACTTTTTTCTTTCCTTTCATTCCGAAAGGGATAAAGGTATCGCCAGTCCGCCATTTCCGATAAGAGATTGTTCCGTCCAGTTTGTCTGCGTCGAAACAGGCAGTTCCCTTTTTTCGTGGAATCTGAAAGTCCGAAGTATATTCTTTTTCTTCTTTGATGATTTGAAAAGGGAGTTCTTCTTTATCTTCCGACTGAATTTTTTCTAATAAAAGAAACTCCCTGTCTTTAATCACTCTCCATTCTTTACTGCTGAACTGCTTTCCTGATTGTCCGTGAAGTGAATGGACGATGTCTTTGATTTGTGCGGAGTTGAATCCCAATGGATGTAGTATTTCAAATAAAAGTGCTTCGGGTGCCGGTTCTTTTACTAATTCGCAGATTCGGATACCTTCTGTTGTGGCTATTCTCGTTTTGGCTTCTTCTATATACCTATTATATATAGTAGCCACATCACTCAGGTAATTGCCGGTTTCTATCAGGCTGTTTTTTACGGATGGATTAATGGTCTGCATGAGCGGAAGAAGGTTGAGCCGGATTTTGTTACGGGTATATTCGTCTTCCAGATTAGTGCTGTCTGTCACATAATCCTGTCCGATACTTTGCAGGTATCGCATGATTTCTTCCCTGTTGATACAAAGTAACGGGCGTACGATAACCCCATTGCGGGGACGGATTCCCAATAATCCGGTGATACCTGTTCCTCGGATCAGGTTCAGCAGTATCGTCTCCACGCTGTCATCCTGATGGTGGGCAATTGCTACGACATCGGCACGGCATTGGTTCCTTATTTCTTCAAACCAGTTGTAGCGTAGTTCACGGGCTGCCATCTCGATGGAGATATGTTTTTCGGCGGCGTATCGGGTAGTGTCAAAATCAATTGTATGCAGATGGATTCCATATTTCTTGCATAGTTGGCGGACGAACTGCTCGTCGCGGTTTGATTCTTCGCCACGCAGGTGGAAATTGCAATGCGCCGCTTCACAAGGATAACCTGCTGCATGAAGGATGCATAGCAATGCCACCGAGTCGGCGCCGCCGCTCAATGCGATCAGGATTTTACTGCCGGAAGAAAATAAATCCTCTTTTTCTATATACTGTTTAATCCGTTGTTGTATCATATTCTGCAAAGATAATAGTTTATTAAAGTATCTCAAGTGAATGACCGTTGTTTTTAGTTGCAGGCAGTGTCTTGGAATACGAAAAAGCTTGTTATTTAAAAACAATCTAAATAATTTGCATGCTCCGAAGTTATGAATTATCTTTGCCGAAAATTTTGAGAGTTATGCGTTTGTCCGAATTAAAAACAGGCGAAAAAGGTGTCATCGTTAAGGTATTGGGGCACGGTGGTTTTCGTAAACGTATTGTGGAGATGGGTTTTATCAAAGGTAAGACGGTTGAAGTACTGTTGAACGCTCCACTAAAGGATCCCATTAAATATAAAGTCCTGGGTTATGAAATATCTCTTCGTCGTCAGGAAGCTGAGATGATTGAAGTGGTCAGTGAAGAGGAAGCTAAAAGGCTGGCTGAAGAGGCTATTTATCATGAAGGACTGCCTGAAGATATATCTGTAAAAGAAGAAGAGATGAAACGGTTGGCGTTAGGTAAACGCCGTACCATCAACGTTGCCTTGGTCGGAAACCCGAACAGTGGCAAGACTTCTTTGTTTAACCTGGCTTCCGGTGCTCACGAGCATGTCGGAAATTATAGTGGCGTGACCGTAGATGCCAAAGAGGGTTATTTTGATTTTGAAGGTTATCATTTTCGCATTGTCGATTTGCCGGGAACCTATTCTTTGTCGGCATATACCCCGGAAGAGATTTATGTCCGCCGTCATATTATCGACGAAACCCCGGATGTTATTATTAATGTGGTCGACTCTTCGAACCTCGAACGGAATTTATATCTGACTACCCAACTAATTGACATGAATGTCCGTATGGTCGTGGCTCTGAACATTTACGATGAACTGGAAGCCAGTGGAAACACATTGGATTACCATTTGTTGAGCAAATTGTTCGGAGTTCCGATGTTGCCTACGGTAAGTAAGAAAAATCGTGGATTGGATACTCTGTTTCATGTTGTCATTAATCTCTATGAAGGAGTCGACTTCTTTGATAAACAGGGGAATATGAACCCGGAAGTGCTCAAGGACCTGACCGAATGGCATGATTCTTTGGAAGACCGGAAACACCATGAAGAGGAACACTTGGAAGACTATGTGCGTGAACATAAGAAAACCGGACGTGTGTTCCGCCATATTCATATCAATCATGGGCCTGATTTGGAGAAAGCCATTGAAGCGGTAAAGGAGGAGGTTTCCAAGAACGAATTTATCCGCCATAAATATTCCACCCGTTTCCTGTCTATCAAATTATTGGAGAACGATCCGGATATAGAGAGCTTTGTGCGCACTTTGCCGAACGCGGAAAATATTCTCAGTATTCGTGATAAAATGGCTAAACGTGTTCAGGGCACGATGAATGAAGATTGTGAATCTGCTATTACGGATGCAAAATATGGTTTTATCAGTGGTGCTTTGAAAGAAACATTTACAGATAATCATTTGGAGCAAGCGCAGACTACAAAAGTGTTGGATGCTATCGTTACTCATCGTATCTGGGGGTATCCCATCTTTTTCCTTTTCATGTATCTGATGTTTGAGGGCACGTTTGTGCTTGGGGAATATCCGATGATGGGAATTGAATGGCTAGTGGAGCAGATTGGTGATTTGATACGTAATAATATGTCCGAAGGGCCGTTGAAGGATATGCTGGTTGACGGTATTGTCGGTGGAGTAGGGGGAGTCATTGTCTTCTTGCCGAATATTCTTATTCTGTATTTCTGTATTTCGTTAATGGAGGATTCAGGATATATGGCACGTGCTGCATTTATTATGGATAAGATTATGCATAAGATGGGGTTGCACGGAAAGTCATTTATTCCGTTGATTATGGGATTCGGATGCAATGTGCCTGCAATCATGGCTTCCCGTACGATTGAGAATCGGAAGAGCCGCCTTATTACGATGTTGGTTAATCCGTTGATGTCCTGCAGTGCGCGTCTGCCTATTTATTTATTGCTGGTAGGGGCTTTCTTTCCGAACAATGCCAGTCTGGTGTTGTTAAGTATTTATGCGATTGGAATATTGCTGGCTGTGTTATTGGCACGTTTGTTCAGTAAGTTTCTGGTGAAAGGGGATGATACTCCGTTTGTGATGGAGCTTCCGCCTTACCGGATGCCGACAGCAAAGTCGATCTTCCGCCATACATGGGAGAAAGGGGCACAGTACTTGAAGAAGATGGGAGGAATTATCATGATTGCTTCTATTATCATTTGGTTCTTGGGCTATTATCCGAATCATGATGCCTATGAGACGGTAGCTGAACAACAGGAAAATTCATATATAGGTCAGCTTGGCCGTGCAATAGAGCCGGTGATAGCGCCCATGGGATTTGACTGGAAGTTGGGTATCGGTTTGATATCGGGAGTAGGAGCGAAAGAATTGGTTGTAAGTACTTTGGGAGTTCTGTATGTGGATGATCCGGAAGCTGACGAAGCTAGTTTGGCGGAGCGGATACCGATAACTCCATTGGCTGCTTTCTGTTATATGTTGTTTGTGCTGATTTACTTCCCGTGTATTGCGGCATTGGCAGCTATCAAGCAGGAATCCGGAAGTTGGAAATGGGCGCTCTTCGCTGCCGGTTACACGACGGGATTAGCTTGGCTTGTTTCATTCGCGGTTTATCAGATTGGAGGACTATTTGTATGAATAATTGGCAGGAATGGGTAGTCGGAGTACTGATTGTACTCTGCATTGCCCGAGTCATATACGGAATTTATGTTTTTTTTCGTCGTACGCGGGAAAGCGCTAATCCTTGCGACAGTTGTGTAAGTGGCTGTGAACTAAAGGATATGATGGAGAAGAAACGGAACGAATGCAGTGTAAAGAAAAAAAGTACAAAGAAAAATTGCTGCGGATAGTTGGTAATTTCAAAATTTGTACTACCTTTGCAACCGCAAACGAGAAATAACGGTTCCTTGGATGAGTGGCTTAGTCAGCGGTCTGCAAAACCGTGTACGGCGGTTCGAATCCGCCAGGAACCTCATAAAGAACCTCCAAAACGACTTATAGCAAGGTGTTTTGGAGGTCTTTTTATTTCTTGAAGGCATACAAATAGGAAGTATAGCTTCTGATGAAGTTTATTTTTGAGTAAATAAGAAAATTCCGAAAAGTATGAAACCTATATTCAACGAAGAACAGCAGAAGAAGGCTGCATTTATCTTGGAAAGCCCTCTGTCTAAGTTATCTGAACTTTATTCTAATGAGATAAAGGACTTGGCAGTGGTATGGTGTTATTATTCAGGAAAAATAGAAGGCAATACTTATACTTACGTTGAAACGGAAGCATTATTAAAGGATGGCATTACTTCCGAAAAGAGGTATGAAGATGCTAAGATGCTGAAAAATCTATATAATACTTTTATATCCGAAGTGGAGTATATTAATAAAGGAAAGAATAAAGAAGTGATTGATGAACGCACTTTATTCAGAGTTCACCAATCTATATCTACAGGTTTGGTTTCGGATGAAGAATCGGGTTATTTAAGAACAAGAGCTGTCCGTATTAGTGGTACAGAATATATTCCACCGAAGAGTTTGCATGATATTCGGGCTGAATTGAATGAAATATTTTATCAGCAGGAACAATATATAAATCCATTGGAACGGGCTGTCTATCTTCATTGTAGTATAGCTAAATTGCAACCTTTTATTGATGGAAATAAGCGTACTTCTCGAATGATGGAAAGTATTGCTTTGATGAACGCTGATATTATCCCTGTCTATTCCTCAAAGGATGCCGATATACTAAACTACAGGAAAGGATTGATCGCTTTTTATGAAACAGGTGATTACTCTCCTTATGTCGATTACTTCTTGAATAAGCAAGTGCAACGAATTAATGAAATTGAATAATTCTCTTGCTTTTTTTAAATCGAAAATATTTTCACTTTTTGTATCTTCTTGTATTTCACAAATGATATAATTATTAGGTTTTTCCCTATTAACGATTATAGAATCCACCGATTAATTATGATTTTCCTGTGTTACTTTTGTAGTAAACCAAAAGAAAACATTATGAAAAAGATTTTATTCATTCTATTTGCTGCACAGTTTGTTTTAGCTCCTTATATGACAAAGAGCTATGGTGCAAGGGCTGTCGAGGAGAATCACGAATATTCGATGGGCGATCAGGGAAAGAGAACAGTCAAGAAAGACATCTTGGGAAATATTATCATTGAGGATGATAGAGGTAATAGAAAAACAGTCAAGAAAGACATCTTTGGAAACCTTACTATTGAGGATGATAAAGGTAACCGAAAGACTGTAAGAGAAGATATTTTAGGGAATATTACAATCGAAGATAATAAGGGTAATAGAAAAACTATTCGGGAAGATATTTTTGGAAATACCATTATTGAAGATAATGAGGGTAACCGCAAGACTGTAAAAGAAGATATCTTTGGGAATACTATAATCGAGGACAATAAAGGTAATAGAAAAACTGTCCGGGGAGATATTTTTGGAAATACCATTATCGAAGACAATAAAGGTAATCGGAAGACAGTGAAGGAAGATATCTTTGGTAATACCATAATCGAGGATAATAAGGGTAATAGGACAACTATTAAGAAAGATATTTTTGGTAACCAAATAATAGAAGATAGCAAAGGAAATAGGAAGATTATTAAGAAAGATATCTTCGGAAATACAATTATTGAAAAGTATTAAAGTATGTGACTGGGGATGTCTGATTCTTTCGTTATCTTTGTATCGAAATATATCAGAAATTAGTTGAATGTATCCATGAATCGTATAAAAGGCATACTTTATGCGGCAGTATCCTCTTCCACTTTTGGGCGGTATAAAAAATGCTGTTTATCTGATGATAAACAGCATTTACTTTGAAGAGCCTCTTGTCGGATTCGAACCAACGACCCCGAGATTACAAATCACGTGCTCTGGCCAACTGAGCTAAAGAGGCGTTATTTTCTTTTGCGGGTGCAAAGGTATGAAATTCTTTTAAAAATGCAAATACCTCACGCACTTTTTTTATATTTGCAGTCTCACTAATGATTGATAAGAAGATGAAAAAG
The DNA here is from genome assembly GCF_040918965.1 of Bacteroides sp. RTP21281st1_H5_RTP21281_210402. Taxonomy (NCBI): domain Bacteria; kingdom Pseudomonadati; phylum Bacteroidota; class Bacteroidia; order Bacteroidales; family Bacteroidaceae; genus Bacteroides; species Bacteroides sp. RTP21281st1_H5_RTP21281_210402. Next base: position 50,105 of record NZ_JBCOWR010000005.1, read on the forward strand.
AAAATTATGAATGTATGTGGTATGGCGTTTCTAGCCATAAGTATATTGGCATGTTCCGGTCAGAAGAAAGGGGCGGCGGGTGCTGAGGCTACAATAGACAGTGTGGAAGTAGCTTCGGAAGCATTGACAGTCGAAGCGGATAGTACAGGATATATCGTTCGGGTAGGAGAGACGGCTCCCGATTTCACGATTACGCTAACCGATGGCAAACAAGTAAGTTTGTCCTCACTTCGGGGTAAAGTCGTAATGTTACAGTTTACGGCAAGCTGGTGTGGTGTATGTCGTAAAGAAATGCCGTTTATTGAAAAAGACATCTGGCTGAAACATAAGGACAATACTGACTTCGCATTGATTGGTATCGACCGTGACGAACCACTTGACAAAGTACTTGCCTTTGCTAAATCTACAGGTGTCACCTATCCGTTGGGATTAGATCCGGGAGCTGATATTTTTGCGAAATATGCATTGCGTGAATCCGGCATAACGAGAAATGTATTGATAGATAAAGAAGGAAGAATTGTAAAGTTGACTCGTTTGTATAATGAAGAAGAGTTTGCTTCCCTTGTGCAGATGATTAATGAAATGCTGAAGTAATATACAGCTATTCTTCAGCGGATTATACCATATAGAAATAGTGACGCTATCTCATCGGAATGGCGTCACTATTTCTGTTATATAGCGACACTATCCTGACTGCATACCGTCACTATTTCCTCATGGGCTATTCAGGCAAGACTTAGCTTTGCCAAATAATCGTAATGTTTTCCTTCTTTTACCAGTTCAGCTTTAAAACCACATTCGGCAGCATATAAGCTAAGTGTCTGGAAATCGACATATAACCAGTCGAATGGTTCTCCTTTCACATCCTTGTATTGCATCTGAAAATCAATTTCCCCATAATAATCTCCGGCCAAATCAATCACTATACTGCCATCCTCTTCCTCGAAAAGATAACGCAGATCGCTGGAATCCATCCATATACATCCGCCGGGACGAAGGATACATTTCATTCGCCGGAAGAAATCGGGCATATTACTTAGTTTTCCGATAATTCCCGAACCATTCATCAGCATCAGGACAGAATCAAACGTTTCAGTAAATGTCCCGTCAAAAAGATTGGTAAGACGAACATCATTGACTCCCCGCTGTTTCATTACTTCGACAGATAACGGAGAAATATCAATGGCACATACCTCTTTTCCCATTTCCTGAAGTGCCAATGCATGGCAGCCACTTCCTGCACCAACATCCAATATCCGTCCTGTAGCCATTTGCAGAGCGGTTCGTTCCAGTACAGGCATGGACTGGATATTGCGGAATAATTCCTTGACGGGAATCACATCTTCTTCGAATTGAGATGAAAATACCCGCAAGCGGTCGGCTCTGCGATGGTTGAAATAATCAGAAATAGCGGTTCCCATCGGATCCCTTTCTGCGGAGAGAATTGTTGTTGCCATTGGAGGTTACATATTGTTTTAGTCGACAAAGATAAATAAATCCGTAGAAAAGGATTATCTTTGCACATGTAAATGTGAATATTAATAATGTATATTATATGAGTATTGAAGAAGCAATCATGGGTGGAATCGTCTTTAAAGGTAAGAAAGATAAGCCCAAAGAAGAGGAAAAAGTGAAGACAAAGGCGAAGAAAGCAACCTATATCCGAGGACAACATGGTTCGGGAGCTGCGAAAATGAAAGCAGATATCCGGAAGAAAAGAGCAAATCGACACAAAAAATAAACATCGTGATAATCAATATTTTTATTTGTATAGCGGCAATTGTACTATTTTTAAGAGGCATTATTTTCCTGCTAAAGACAAAACTGATCTGGATGCTATATGTCCAAATTATGGAGAGCTACAGTATGAAGGTGACAGGAAGGGTCGTAGATCTAGAAGTTAAGACCAGGACGAATGGCGTTAATGGTGTCATTACGGTAAATTATCCCATAGTGGAGTATAAACTGGGTGAAGAGAAAGAAATGAATCGTCAATCTGCCGGCTATGATATTGTAGTTGAAGCGGATGATAAGTCTCATATGCTGTATGCTCAAAAGTCCCCTCACATAGGAGATAAAGTAACAGTCATGTATAATCCGGATAGTTTGGATAAAATATTCGCATTTCCCAATATGCCTTTTACTAGATTATTATGTAGGCTGTTTCTTCCTGGGGGAATTTATATTCTGGCAGGTATTTTGGGTGTCTGCTATATATTTGTTAAATGACTGGTAAGAGAGTGAAAAAGCTCTCTTAAAATAATTCCCCCTGTCACATATAGTTGTAACAGGGGGAATATTATAATTGGGATATTCTAACGCCCTTTCAATTATTTCTGTGGTAGTATCTCGATCCAGTAGTCGTCCGGATCGTTAATGAAATAAAGCCCCATGGCCGTATTTTCAAAACATACACAGTTCATTTCTTTGTGATAAGCTCTGACCGCATCATAATCGCCGGCCACACGGAAACAAAGATGGCTTTCATTCTCGCCCAGTTCGTAAGGAGCGGTATGGTCTTTCAGCCATGTCAGTTCAAGGAGAAAGCCTGTCTCGCTGTCTGTCAGGTAGACTAATGTGAACGAACTGTCGGAAGCTTCCTTCCGGTGATGTTCTTTCAGGCCGAGCGCTTTCTCATAAAAAGCGATGCTTCGTTCCAGATTTGTGACATTGATATTAAAATGGTCAAATTTACTTTTTATTTCCATTGTGCGATCTTCTTTATTGTTTCATTAAGAGCTTCACAATCTCTCCGACATATGTGCGGGGTTGTCCGGCTTGCGGAGCGGTTTGTGAAGGAAGTTTCTTACATTCGATAACAGCCGAAGGAGTTGTCTGGTTCGGGGCATAAAGCTTCAGCGTGTAGCTGTCCGCCTTTTCGATAGCGTCATAAGACTGGTCGGGCGAAAGCGTGCAGTAAGCGACAGCCTTGCCTGACTGGTAACCCAGCGCGCCACCGGCATTGGCAGTCATATTTGTCATGTTGAACTCATCCTTTCCGATGCTGATAACTAATTTACCGCTTCCCATCAACGCATATACTTCGCCCGGAATCTGCTTCAGATTAACCTCTGTATAGCCCGGCATATCTTTTGAAGCCTTGCCTGCCGGAGTAGCGGGCGTGAGAGTTGCGGCAGGAATAACTTTCTGAGCAGGTTCGGCAGTTGTAACCTTGACATCTGTCTTGGCATCTGCACCACCAATCACGATCGGGCCTGCGGCTGCAACGATGGACGGAGCTTTTTGCTCTTCTTCCTTCTTCTTTTTCTCTGCTCTTGGACGGGTATCCGGTGCTCCGAAAGCCACGGCTACATCCATGAACATATCATCTGCGAAATCTACCGTTTTTCTGCGCCACTTAGCCAGTCCGCGTACCAGTTTGGTCTTTGCTTTGTTAAGCGCATATTTGTCGGTAATCCATTCTTCCGCCTTATATTTCTCCGTATCACGGTAGGTGAAACGTATCTTTTCCAGTTCTACCAGGCAGCTTCCCGGTTTGCAGGTAACTGTAATCTGATAATTGATTAATGTACGATCTAAAGACAGGGCGCTTGAACTGAAAACAATCCATTCCTCACCGACACCCGCAATTGTTCCTTTTGCTTCGTCGGAGTAAACGACGCGGCTGTCAATATTCTTGTTTTCTTTCAGACGTTCGTTCATCCACTTGGTTATTGTGTCGAAAATTTGTGTCTGACTCATTCCGGGAATCTGGAATTCCTTGGAGAATACTACTTTACCATCCACTTCGGGAACAGCGCCTACAAGATACCTCGTATCATCTTTTTTGTCTTTTGCAGAGTCTGCCTTCATTGCCGTCGGCAACATAAGGAACAGGGTAAGAAACAGAATCGTAAATTTATTCATAATTATAATGTGTTTATTTGGTAATTTCAAAACTTTCGCCCCGACGGGTGATGCTGATAAAACGGCATCCTGCATCTTCGGCAAAACTTTGAAGCGCGTTGCCGCCTTCATAATCTTCACTGAAGTGCATGGGCACAAATATAGTAGTTTTTATTTGTTCGATGAACTGTTTTGCCCCTTTCATGTAATCTTTTCCCATTCTCCGATCTACCGGAAACAGTACTAAATCAATGATTGGCGCTTTTTCTTTTAAATATTTAACTTCTGCAAGGAAATCACCGTTGGCTTTTCGTATCTCCGCTTCGGTGGATTCTTCACTCCAGTGCCAGTTGTTCAAGTCTCCGGCATGGAAGATACTCCACCCCTGAAGATGAATCAGAAACGAACTGCCGACATCCGTCGAACCGAACGCGTCGATACGGATGGTGTCATCCTCGTATGTCTCTCCTTTTTTTATATAGACGGCATCTCCGGCTTTGGCGCGGCGTGACTTCAGAATATCTTTGGAAAAAATATATTGAATGTCCGGACGCTGTTCTTTCCACGTCAATATGTCACGGTTGAAGTGATCGGGGTGGAAATGAGTAGCCAATACGTACAACTTACCCGGCCTTTGCAGCAGATAATCATGTACAATTCCCCGGTTATGCTCGGTTTCGGAAGAATCCTTGTAGTAATCAATGATAACGGTTACGCCTTCCGCTTCGATGGCGAAACCGCTGTGATAGATATAATCCAGTGTCATAAGCTGAATGTTTTATAGTTGCAATATTACGTATTCTAGTTGGAGTTGCCAAGAAAAATCGACGAAATCAGGGAGCAAGGCGACTGATTTCCCATTCTCCATCCGGTTGCAGGGTATATAGGAAGCGGTCGTGCAGACGGTTCGGACGTCCCTGCCAAAACTCCATTCTCGTAGGGGTGACGGCATATCCGCCCCAGTTGTCGGGTCTTTCCACATTTTTTCCTATCCATCGGGCAGCTTCCTTGACAAAAGCCCGCATCAACTGCATCCTGCTTTTGACAGGCTGGCTTTGCGGAGAGATTCGTGCACCGATCCGGCTTTTATAAGGACGCACACGAAAATATTCATCCGACTCTTCGGGCGGGACTTTGGCAGCCGTTCCTTCTATATGCACCTGCCTTTCGAGCGCATGCCACACAAAAGAAAGGGAGATATATGGATTTTGTGCCAACTGCCTTCCTTTGCGACTTTCGTAATTCGTGTAAAAGACAAACTTTCCGTCATGGAGCCCTTTCAGCAACACAGTGCGTGTGGATGGCCTTCCTTCGGGAGACACAGTGCCCACAATGACAGCGGTCGGCTCGTCCACCTCTGCGTCAATCGCTTCTTGCAGCCAACGGCTGAAAAGCGAAAGCGGGTCGCCGGGAAGTTCATTTTCCCGCAACCCGCTTCTGGTATATTCCTGTCGGATATCAGCTAGATTTGTTTTCATCTATAAACAGTAACTTCTAATTAATAATCCATCACATGGGTACTTCTATCAATAGAATATGTGAGTCCTTCAATGTTTCCAGTTCAAAACTGTTGGTTTCATAAATACCCATTCCGTCGCGGCGTTTCATCACTTCGCCTTCTACTACAATTTCTCCTTCGATAAGAAATATATATACACCTGCATGACTCTGATGCATATGATAACCTAATTTCTTTCCGGCTTCCACCTTGCCGATAGAGAACCATGTATCTTGCAAAAGGGAAGCGGGCGTACTGCCGTCGGGTGATACGATTACCGCCAACTCATTCGGGCGTTCCAGTTCGGTGATATTGAAGTCCTGGTAAACGGGACGCGTATTCCGTTCTCTCGGCATAATCCATATTTGCAGAAATTCCACCGGTTCTACAGGACTTGCATTCATTTCACTATGGAAAATTCCTGTTCCGGCACTCATGGTCTGGATTTCCCCGACGGTGATAATCCGGCTGTTCTTCTTGCTGTCTCCATGTTGCAGATGTCCTTTCAGGGGAATCGAAACGATTTCCATATTCTTGTGCGGATGCGTCTGGAATCCTTCTCCGGGGGCGACCTTGTCATCATTCAGGACACGGAGGGCACCGAAATTGATACGGTCGGAGTCGAAATATTCATCGAAACTGAATGTATGGTAACTATCCAGCCAATCGTATTGGGAATGTCCTCTTGTATCAGCCTTATGTATAACTTTCTTCATAATTTTCTCCTTTTTCTTGTTGATTATATATCCTGTAAACAAAGCAATAGACTAAAAGTTTTATCTCTTCACTTCATTTAGCAGAGGTTTGTGATTGATGAAATCTTTTATGTTTTGCAAGGTTGTCAGGGCAATATTCTCCATCGCTTCGCGTGTGAAGAATGCCTGATGGGAGGTGACAATCACATTATTGAACGAGAGTAGGCGGGCAAGCACATCATCGTCGATGATGCGGTCGGACTGGTCTTCGTAGAAGTACTCACTTTCTTCTTCATATACGTCCAGACCTGCGGAACCGATTTTCTTATTCTTTAACCCTTCAATCAGCGCATTGGTATGAATCAACTGTCCGCGACCGGTATTGATAATCATCACTCCGTCTTTCATCTTGCTGATGGAGTAGTCATTAATAAGATATTTCGTTTCTTCAGTGAGCGGGCAGTGTAGCGAGATAATATCCGAACTATGATATAATTCGTCCAGTGAAGTATAAACAATCTGCTCTTCCCGTGCAAAGTTATAATCAGGGTATAGGTCGTAAGCCAGCACATTCATGCCAAACCCTCTTAAGATATGAATCAGGATTTTCGCTATTTTCCCAGTGCCGATGATACCTGCTGTCTTTCCGTGCATATCAAATCCCATCAAGCCATGAAGGGAGAAATTGCCGTCTTTAGTACGCCAGGAAGCACGTGGAATTTTACGATTCAACGATAGCATAAGAGCTACCGTATATTCGGCAGTCGCATAGGGTGAGTAGGCAGGTACGCGTACAACGGTAATTCCGGCAGTGGCAGCCGCATCCAGATCCACATTGTTGAATCCGGCACATCGCAGCGCCAGCAGTTTTACTCCATTAGCTGCCATGATGCGGATTACTTCTGCATCGGCAACATCATTTACGAAGATACATACAACATCTGCGCCTTGCGTCAGTAGTACATTGTTCTTATTCAGATTTCCTTTGTAATAGCGTATCTCAAATCCGAATTCTTTGTTTCTATCATTGAAAGAAGATTCGTCATAAGGCTTTGTGCCAAAAAATGCAATAGTATAGCCCATCATATTATTCTATAATTTATTATACTATAAAAACGTAAAAACAGGTGGATTTGTTTGCTTCCCGATTGATGATAAATGTAGATTGTTTCATTAGAAACAGTTTGTTTTTTCAATTAAAATGGGTGGGTAAATGAAAATAAATGCACAAACATATGTCTCGTGTGCAATAATATTGTATCTTTGCGCCCGAAATAATTTAAAAAAGATTTAGATGAGAAAAATTTCCTTGATTGGATTTGTAATGCTAATCGTTTCAATTCCAACTTTTGCCGGAGGTCTTCTGACAAATACTAATCAACATGTGGCTTTTTTGAGAATGTTGGCACGTGGTGCTTCCATTGATATTGACGGTGTTTATTCTAATCCTGCCGGTTTGGCTTTCTTACCGGGTGATGGTCTTTATCTTTCTTTGAACGGACAAAGTGCTTATCAGACACGTAATATAGATATGACATTTCCTCTGTTCCCCGAAGATGGACACAGACGTTATTATAAAGGTAAAGCTTCTGCTCCTTTCATTCCTAGTTTTCAGGGTGCATATAAAAAAGGTGATTGGACTATTTCAGGTAGTTTCGCTGTTGTAGGTGGTGGTGGAAAAGCATCTTTCGATGATGGTTTAGGCATGTTCGATTCAATGATAATAGGTACAATCAGCCAAGCTACTGGAGGAGTGGTAACTCCCTCTATGTACTCTATCAATAGCGCAATGGATGGAAGCCAATTTATTTATGGTGTTCAATTAGGTTTGTCGTATAAGATAAAAGATTGGTTGTCTGTTTTTGCCGGTGGGCGTATGAACTATTTTAGTGGTGGATATGAAGGATTTTTAACAGCAAAAGTGAATAATGATCTGCCGAATATGCCAGCAGGTACAGAACTGGCTGGTATAGAACTGGATTGCGATCAGACAGGTTGGGGAATTACACCGATTCTTGGTGCTGATGTAAAATTAGGAAAATGGAATATCGGCTTGAAATATGAATTCATGACAAGTTTGAATCTTGAAAATAAAACCAAAAAGGCAGAAGTTCGTCAGAATGGAGTTGTAATGGGAGAAGAAGGAAACCCATTGGCTGATTATAAGGACGGTGTAAACACTCCGAGTGATATTCCGGCTTTACTGACTGCTGCTGTTGGTTATGAAATCCTTCCCACACTTCGTGCGTCTGTGGAATACCACCATTTCTTTGATAAAGCCGCAGGTATGGCAAATGATAAACAAAAAGCTTTGAAACATGGTACACATGAAATTTTAGTTGGTGCAGAGTGGGATGTAACCAAGCAACTGACTATCAGTGGCGGTTATCAAAATACAGATTATGGACTGGCAGATGATTTTCAAAGTGATATTAGCTTCTCTTGTGATTCTTACTCACTTGGCTTCGGTGCTGCAATTAAGATGACTAAGCATTTGACAATGAATGTCGCTTATTTTTGGACAAATTATAAGGATTATAATAAAGTGACAGAAATCTCAGCAACTACTTACAGCCGTACAAATAAAGTATTTGGTCTTGGTGTAGATTATAAGTTCTAAATTTCACAATCCAACCTTTTATATATAAAGGAGCCGTCTCAAACAACTGTTTTGAGACGGCTTCTTTGTTTTATATTAATTTAGAAAGAATACTGTACCAGCATATTCAACCGGTTGGCATGACGGGTTGAAGAACTGAAATCACTGCGCCATCCCCTCAAATACTCGACGCCCACTTGCAGATTACTGCTTACATTCCAGAAAGCATTGGCTACAAGATACTGTCCCTTGCGGTAAGATTCCGGATTTTCGCTTGGATATCCGTTCTCAGAATAAAGTCTGGATAAACTATATGTTCCGGAAACAAAGAAACTCGGGCAAAAATTATATTGCAGTCCGGCATACCATCCCAACATCGGAAGAACCTGCATTTTTCCTTCATCGTCAGGATCGGGAACAATGTCCACATTGAGATTGCTTAAATCATTCAGATAAGAACCGATACCCTTACCATAATTGAACTGTCCGTAAACCTGCAACTTCTTTGTGATATTGAATGTAGTGGATGCCTGCAAACCGAATCCGGTAGTCGAATAAGCCTTGTCATATACATTACTTGAATAAGTCATACTGCGTACGATTGCGCCAAGTTTGATATGACTGCTACTGTTCCAGTTATATTGTGCGGAAGCGGCAAAGTCCGGCATCCGTTGGGTGTTGACGGAAACATCGCTGTTGGTAGTGCCGTCTACCGAAGGCATTTCCATGGCAACGCCAAATTTCCAGTTTTTCAACTTGTCGCACATATAGCTTAATTGCGTGGTGCGGTAGAACGCCGAACCGTTAGGGCCTGCAAAGTCGATAGTAGGAGGAAGCGCGGAAAGATCCATGAACGAACCATAACTATATCCGATGGTAAAACCGAGGAATTGCGCATACGCATTTTGCAATTCAAAAGTCTTTCCGTCTCCGCGGAAGTTACCGGCGGTGTAAACCACGAAGTCACCGAGATGTTTCGTACGTCCCACCAGTTTAAGGAATAGGGTGGAAGTGGTGATGTCCATCTGGAACTGATTCCTTGCAAAATTTCCCTTTCCCGGTTGGGGAATCAATGCCGGATAGAAATCGACGTCGTCAACGATACCGTTAAAGTCATACTCTGCCGTTGCACGGACATAACCGCCGATGCCCAATGCAAACTTACCCTTCTGGTCAGTCAGCAGAAAGCGGGGAGCGTTCGGGTCATGGAAACGCATCTGCGAACGGTCGTTCATGATCCGGATAATTTCATCTCCTGCCTTATCACGAGAGACAAACATGATGGAATTGGGTTCTTCATCTTCGATGATTACCTTCTTTTGTGCATGGGCACAGAGGGGGAAGATTCCCATCCCCAGTAGCATAGCTACCATTTTAAAACTAGTTTTCATTATCAGTTAAGTTTTAGGTGAATGCCCAATGAACAACTAAAAAAAGAAATGGTTGAGAGGGGCAAAGGAAAAATTGCCAAACTAACCGGAAGAATTGCTATTTATAATCATTCTAAAAAAACGGAACTTTGTACCGTACTAATCAGATAAAAGAAATACGACGATGGGAAAAGTAGAATTTACTCAAGGAATATTAGACATACAGCCGGATTTGCACCGCTTCGCATATAAGCTCACTGCAAACCGTGATTCAGCTAATGATTTGGTTCAGGACTGTGTGTTGCAAGCATTGGACAATCATGAGAAGTTTACGTATAGCAAGAATCTGAAAGGATGGATGTACACTCTCATGCGTAACATCTTTGTCAATAACTATCGCCGTACTGTCCGCGAAATGAATATCATGGATGATACCTATTCTGTAAATCAACAGCACATGATTGAAGACGAAGATGGTGGCAAGTTTGAGTTTGCCTATGATATGAAGCAATTGTATCGTGTGTTACATACCATTCCCGACGATATGAAAGTACCTTTCCAGATGTTTGTCGCCGGATTTAAGTATAGAGAAATTGCCGAGAAACTAGGATTGCCGATGGGGACGGTGAAAAGCCGTTTGTTCTTCATCCGTAAACGGTTGAAAGAAGAATTGAAAGATTTCTCCTGATACAATTCTTTTTGATTGAGTGATGTGTTTTAAGGTCAAAGTGATGAGCCTTCCTGCCATAGACGACAACTGGCGGGAAGGCTCATTTTGTTGTTAATCCATCATTTCCTGGACTCTGTGTTTAGCCTTTTGAGCAGTCTCCTGCGCGGTATGGGCTGCTTCCGTGGCTTTTTCTTTCACTGTGTTAGTCGCTTCTGTCGCTTTTTCCTGAGCAACATGTGCGGCATGTTGTACTTTCTTTTTCAAGCTTTCGCCCGAATGTGAACTCGCTTCGGCACCTCTTTCCTTAGCTTCTTCGGCTCTCTCTTCAGCAAGCCGGGCATTTTTCTTTTCCTGCATTGCTGCTTCTTTTACGTCTTTCTTAAATTGATGTTCCATGATCTGGTCTTTTAGTTAAACATGGATTTTAAACACGTGGCCGTCTGAAAAGGATTCCCCGATTAGGAAATTTTCATTCTTTTTCATTCATCCAAATATTTGTATAGGTAGCATCCTTCCTTTTTATCGAGGATATTCATGAGTTGCAACCGGTCAATCATCAAATATCTTTTGCTTTTTCATAGTTTTTCCTCTATCTTTGCAGCCCGAAAGAAAAAGAAAGTATGATGCCGTGAATAGCGGTCGTGTATTCTAGAACACCACGTAAAAAACAGGAATTATGAAAGAGAAAGTATCTGTACCTTTTATGCTGCTTGGCATTCTTTTTAATGTATGCCTTATTGCGGCCAATCTTCTTGAAACGAAAGTAATCCAAATCGGTAGCCTGACCGTGACCGCCGGATTATTGGTTTTTCCTATTTCTTATATAATCAATGATTGTATCGCCGAAGTTTGGGGATTCAAGAAAGCGCGTCTTATCATTTGGAGTGGTTTTGCGATGAATTTCTTTGTTGTAAGTCTTGGACTGATAGCAGTTGCCATTCCGGCTGCTCCTTTTTGGGAAGGCGAAGAGCATTTTGATTTTGTATTCGGTATGGCGCCCCGTATTGTGGCTGCCAGTCTGATGGCTTTTTTGGTCGGTTCGTTCCTCAATGCTTATGTGATGAGCAAGATGAAGATAGCCAGTCAGGGCAAGAATTTTTCCGCCCGTGCCATTTGGTCTACTGTTGTCGGTGAGACTGCCGATTCATTGATTTTCTTCCCGGTAGCATTCGGAGGAATTATTGCATGGAAAGAACTGCTCATTATGATGGGAATCCAAATCGTACTGAAATCCATGTACGAAGTGATGATTCTTCCGGTCACTATCCGTGTGGTGAAAGCGATTAAGAAAATAGACGGTAGCGATGTCTACGATACCGATATCTCCTACAATGTACTGAAAATCAAAGATATTTAAAATATTGTATGAATAGAGAAGCAGCATTGGTTGTGTTCAGTGGCGGGCAGGATTCCACCACCTGCCTGTTTTGGGCAAAGCGCAACTTCAAGAAAGTATATGCCCTGAGTTTCCTGTATGGTCAGAAACATCAGAAGGAAGTGGAGCTTGCACGGGAGATAGCCCGTAAAGCGGAAGTGGAATTCGATGTGATGGATGTATCCTTCATCGGAAAACTGGGACGTAACTCACTAACTGACGCTACGATGGTGATGGATCAGGAAAAACCGGCAGATGGTGCTCCCAATACATTTGTTCCGGGACGTAACCTGTTTTTTCTCAGCATCGCAGCAGTATATGCCCGCGAACGTGGCATCAATCACTTGGTGACAGGAGTTTCCCAAACAGATTTCAGTGGTTATCCCGACTGCCGCGACGCGTTTGTCAAGTCACTCAATGTGACATTGAACTTGGCTATGGATGAACAATTTGTAATCCATACTCCTCTGATGTGGATTGATAAAGCCGAAACATGGGCTTTGGCGGACGAACTGGGAGTGTTGGAACTGATTCGCACCGAGACTTTGACATGCTATAATGGTGTACAAGGTGATGGTTGCGGACATTGTCCGGCTTGTACGTTGCGTCGGGAAGGACTGGAGAAATATTTAAAAAGTAAGAATCAATAATATCTCTACACAGAGATTAAAAATGCATTTTCTGCTGTCATCTGTCACATTGCTGTAGCTAATCGTTTGATTATAAAATGAATAGTCTGTGACAGCAAGTGGTGACAGCAACTAAATTCGACATTCTGCCGTCACATCTCTTGTCACCGGTAAGCTCTGATAAATAAGATAGTAGCTTCTGTTCGGGAATTGTATCGGCTTAATTCAGTTTCAACAGCTTGAAACTGTTGTTTCACGGCAAGAAACCTGAGTTTCATTAGGGGAAACTAAAGTTTCATCAGCGAGAAACTAAAGTTTCAATCGTAAGAAACTAGAGTTTCAACGGTAAGAAACTAAAGTTTCTATTGCTTGAAACACGCCGTAACACATAGGACGCGGATAAATCCCCCCGTGGGGTTAAAGAATTACGGTGATAGGTGACAGATACGGTGATAGGTTGTAAAATGAATCATTCACCACTCAAATACTTATGAATAAGGTGTTTGAGTATGGTCGGTGATAGGTGAAAGAGGAAATGCGTTTTTTATCTATGTAGAGGATTGCAGTAAACGAGTACAAATGACAGAATTAAAAGACCAACTTTCCTTATTAGGAAGAAAAACCGAGTATAAGCAAGATTATGCTCCTGAAGTATTAGAAGCCTTTGATAATAAGCATCCTGAGAATGACTACTGGGTACGTTTCAACTGCCCTGAGTTCACAAGTTTGTGTCCTATCACCGGACAGCCGGACTTTGCTGAAATACGTATCAGCTACATACCGGATATAAAAATGGTAGAAAGTAAGAGTTTGAAACTGTATCTTTTCAGTTTCCGTAATCATGGTGCTTTCCACGAAGACTGCGTCAATATTATAATGAAAGACCTTATCCGGCTGATGAATCCCAAGTATATCGAAGTAACAGGAATCTTTACTCCCCGTGGAGGTATCTCCATCTATCCGTATGCCAATTACGGCCGTTCGGGAACTAAGTTTAAGCAAATGGCAGAACATCGTTTGATGAATCGGGAGTAGTACATATGAATACTAGTTTGCCAATAGAACTCCGTGAGTATATTCAGCAGAATATAATTCCGCAATATGTCAACTTCGACAAGGCACATCAAATAGACCATGTTGAAAAAGTAATTGAAGAAAGTCTGAAACTGGCTTCTTATTATGATGTCAATCTGCCGATGGTCTATACGATTGCCGCTTACCATGACTTGGGACTGTGTGAGGGACGTGAGTTTCATCATATAGTATCCGGCAAGAAATTAATGGCGGATGAAACTTTGCGACATTGGTTTACGGATGAACAACTGTTGCAGATGAAAGAAGCGATAGAAGACCATCGTGCATCCAACAAACAGATTCCGAGAAGTATCTATGGAAAAATAGTTGCCGAAGCCGACCGTATAATAGATCCCGAGGTAACGTTGCGTCGTACCGTTCAGTATGGATTGTCCCATTATCCGGAAATGGATAAAGAACAGCAATATGCTCGCTTTCGTAAACATCTTAATGATAAGTATGCGGAAGGGGGATATTTGAAGTTATGGATACCTCAGTCGGATAATGCCGGACGGTTGGCGGAATTACGGAAATTGATTACTAGTGAAGATAAATTGATTAAAGTGTTTGATAGGTTGTATTTAGAAGAAAAGACTAGGCTTTTATTATGATTATTCTGTGTTCCAAATAGTAGGATTCCGTAAACTTTCGTGATAACATCTATATTTTTCTTTGGAGGTATTTGAGATACAACAGATATATGCTAAAGCTTTTCGATCCAATGAACGCAAAGATTTGCAGACTGATACGATTTTATCTAATCCATAATAAGACCGTATTAGCAACCAATCTGCCAGAGTGCCATATTCCAAGACGCGTTGGATAATTTGTGCCGGACAGGTATCCATATCAGCCTTTGATATATCTATATCCCAAAACAAATGGGGAGATAATTTTGATATGTATTCTTTCTGTTCCATGGTCTATAGTTAATGAGACTCTATCTTTTCTACAAAGGAACTATTTTATTTCAGATTAACCAAGCGGGTAACTCCTTTTAACACCGTCACCGGCATGTTTTTACTCGTGATGATACGGCCCCCCGTTCAATATCGTCATCGCCCGATAAATCTGTTCCACGAATATCAGTCGTATCATTTGATGCGAGAAAGTCATTTTCGACATTGAAATCTTCTCATGGGCTGCCTGATAGACTTTCTCGGAGAAGCCGTAAGGGCCACCGATAATGAAAACCAGCCGTTTGTTGACCGTATTCATTTTCCGTTTCATGTAGTCGGCAAATTCAAGGGAACGCATCTCTTTTCCGTGTTCGTCGAGCAGCACCACCACATCTCCCGGTTGGAGCGCTTTCAAAATTAACTCACCTTCCTTTTCTTTCTGTACTTCCATTGAAAGACTCTTCGTGTTTTTCAGTTCGGGAATCACTTCCATATCAAAAGTGATATAGCGTTTTGTACGCTGTACATAGTCGTTGATAGCTGTAATATAGTGTTGTTCTACGGTTCGTCCTACGACGAGCAGAGTTGTCTTCATGCCTTTATAATTCTGATTAATGCACAAAAATAGGCATTTTTTATGTTATTCTGCAATTAATGCTTACCTTTGCCTATCATTAGTTGAAAGTTTGAGTCTTTAAACTTCAACTTAAAAGCTTGTAATTATGAAAAAACGAGTGCTCGTAGGAATGACCGCTTTGCTTCTTTCCCTCTCGTTGCTAATGGCGCAAGAGATACCGGCAGGAGTGATTACGGCATTTAAAAGAGGAAGCTCGCAAGAGCTGAGTAAGTATATGGGGGACAAGGTAAACCTGGTGCTCCAAGGTCGCTCGACAAACGTTGACAAGCAGAAAGCAATGGCTACGATGCAGGAATTCTTTACGGAGAATAAAGTCAGCGGATTTAACGTGAACCATCAGGGAAAACGGGACGAATCAAGTTTCGTTATCGGAACGTTGGCTACTACTAAGGGGAACTTCCGCGTGAATTGTTTCCTCAAGAAAGTACAGGATAAATGTTTAATACACCAAATAAGAATTGACAAAATCAATGAATAAGGAAAAAGAACTGATCGACAAACTGATCGACCTTGCTTTTGCAGAAGATATAGGTGATGGTGACCATACCACCCTTTCATGTATCCCCGCTACAGCAATGGGAAAATCAAAATTGCTTATCAAAGAAGCCGGCGTACTGGCAGGCATCGAAGTAGCTAAGGAAATCTTCAACCGTTTCGACCCGACTATGAAAGTCGAAGTCTTTATCAACGACGGAACAGAAGTGAAACCGGGCGATGTGGCCATGGTAGTGGAAGGAAAAGTGCAATCACTGCTTCAGACCGAACGCCTGATGCTGAACGTGATGCAACGTATGAGCGGTATCGCCACAATGACCCGCAAATATGCAAAGAAACTGGAAGGCACAAATACCCGCGTACTGGATACCCGCAAGACGACTCCGGGGATGCGTATCCTCGAAAAGATGGCTGTGAAAATCGGTGGCGGTGTGAATCATCGCATCGGTCTGTTCGACATGATTCTTTTGAAAGATAATCATGTGGACTTTGCCGGAGGAATTGACAAGGCTATCACCCGTGCCAAAGAATATTGCAAAGAAAAAGGTAAAGACCTGAAAATAGAAATAGAAGTCCGCAGCTTCGACGAACTGCAACAAGTTCTTGATCTCGGTGGGGTAGACCGTATCATGTTTGATAACTTCACTCCCGAAATGACGAAAAAGGCAGTAGAGATGGTAGCCGGCAAATACGAAACCGAATCTTCAGGCGGTATCACTTTTGACACTCTTCGTGACTATGCCGAATGTGGCGTAGATTTCATCTCCGTAGGTGCTCTGACTCATTCAGTGAAAGGACTGGACATGAGCTTCAAGGCCTGCTAAATGAAAAAGAGAAGATTGTCATGAAGATTTCTTAAGACGCGCGTAACGCGGATGGCACGGATAGTAAGACTTTAATAAAAAGAATCCGCGTTATCCGCGTTATTTGTATCTGAAGACTGTTTCCCATCTTCCCTGTTTTTGCATATGCTTCAGAAAAAACTTTTGCATTTGTATTCTTTAACATTTTCTGTTGCAGCATTCCTCAAACTCTTGCGTCTAATGGATAAAACGACGCAGACATACGTTCGATTTTAAAAAAGGTAATTGACTTGGAAAACGAGATAGAACTGGTAAAGGGCTGTCGGGCAGGAAAGGATTCAGCCCGAAGGGAACTTTACACTCTCTATTCCAAACAGATGCTGGCGGTTTGTTTCCGCTATACGGGCGATATGGATGCGGCGCACGATGTACTGCATGACGGTTTCATCAAGATTTTTACCAACTTCTCCTTCAGGGGCGAATCTTCGCTCTGCACATGGATAACCCGGGTGATGGTCACTCAATCACTTGATTATTTGAGACGGGAGAAACGAGTCAGCCAGTTGGTAGTGCATGAAGAGCAACTTCCCGATATCCCCGATATATCGGACTCGGGAGGAGGGGCTGGAATCTCCGAAGAGCAGTTGATGGCATTCATTGCCGAATTGCCGGATGGTTGCCGAACCGTTTTCAACCTTTATGTGTTTGAAGAAAAGTCGCACAAGGAGATAGCCAGGATGCTTCACATTAAGGAACATTCGTCTACTTCGCAGTTGCATCGCGCCAAATATTTGTTAGCAAAAAGAATTAAAGAGTATAGGAACAATGAAGAAAGAAAATGATGAAATAACCGATCTGTTTCGCACGCGTCTTGCTGATGCAGGGATGAGTGTCCGGGATGGCTTTTGGGAAGAGCTCTCGCAGGATATTCCTGTGGCTTGCCAACATCGCCGTCGGATTCTGCTCTTCCGTGTGGCGGCTGCGGCATCTGTATTGCTCGTTTTGGCGGCTTCGTCGGCTACTTTCCTGTATTTCTCTCCCAAGGAAGAGATGGAAGAAGCATTTACGAAGATAGCCGTGACGAACGGGGGGCAGATGGACGGAGACGGAATACGTGTCAATCAACTGCCATTGCCGGTAGAACCTGTTTTGCCGAAGCCGGCTCCTAAATCATTCGGTATGTTGTCGCAATGTGTGGAAGAGGAGGATTCGCTTTCTATTACCTTCTCCATGTCGTTCTCTTTTTCGTCGACTACTACGGGAAGTGGTAATCGTTATGGTAATCAAGGTTATAATGGTTATTGGCAGGCTGCAAATGGAAATACGGAATCATCTGCTGTGCAGGAAGAAACCGCAAGTCCGGCTGTTACTCCCGAAAAAGTTGTGAAGAGACATCGCTGGGCGATAAAAGCGCAGTTAGGCACGGCACTTCCGGCGGATGACGGTACTTATAAGATGCCAATCTCCGCAGGGGTGACAGTAGAACGAAAATTGAATGATTACTTGGGGATAGAAACAGGACTGCTTTATTCCAATCTCCGTTCGGCAGGACAACATTTGCATTATCTAGGTATCCCTGTCCGGGTAAACGTGACGTTGGTGGATACGAAGAAAATTGACCTTTACGCTACCGTAGGCGGGATAGCGGATAAATGCATAGCCGGTGCTCCGGACAACAGTTTCAAGGAAGAACCTGTCCAACTGGCAGTGACTGCCGGCATTGGAATCAATTATAAAATTAATGACCGGCTTGCGCTCTTTGCCGAACCCGGTATTTCGCATCATTTCAGTACTGATTCGAAACTGGCTACGGTACGTACGAAACGGCCGACTAATTTTAATTTACTTTGCGGACTTCGCATGACGTATTAATCCTTATGAAAATGAAAAAGACACTTGTAATGCTGTGGATGGCACTTTGCCTGATTGTATCGTTCAGTGGATGCAGCAGCGAAGAAATGGATTATAACAATCCGGATGTTGCTCTTTTTGTGAAGCAATTGAAGTCGGGTACGTATAAGATGAAGAATGATAAAGGAGTGGTGGAAGTTCCTCATTTCATGGAAGAGGATATTCCCGAACTTTTAAAATATGCAGAAGATCTGACAATTATACCCTCTTTCCCGTCGGTTTATAATACGAACAACGGTAAGATTCGGTTGGGTGAATGTATGCTTTGGGTGATTGAGTATATCCGTCAGGGCACACCACCGTCAATGGGTTGCAAAATGGTGTTGGCGAATGCTGAAAATTATGAAGCAATCTATTTCCTGACCGACGAGGAGGTGCTCGATGCAGCCGCCTGTTACCGTAGCTGGTGGGAAGAGCGGCAATATCCGAAGACCCGTTGGACGATTGATCCATGCTATGACGAGCCGCTTTGCGGATCGGGCTATCGTTGGTGGTGACACTCAATAAGGAGTTGCGTTCGGAATAAGAAATAGAAAACATTCATGTAGGAACGTTTGTTTGTATCAGTAGTCTTTTAACTGCTGACAGGGGCTTGCTACGCTCAATGGACTGCTGAAAATCGGGTTGAGGCAGGTATGTATGAAGCGTTTGAAAGGTATTAGGTAATGAAAGAATAAAGAGGATGAATAGATTGATGAAACGTTTTTGGGCAACTATGGCATTGTGTTTTGTAACTTTACTTGCGTATTCGCAAGTCTGGACGGCGCAAGACTCATTGCATCTGAAGAAGTTGCTGGATAGTGACCAGGAGTTGCACTTAAATATGGATGCTGTAAAGTCGATTGATTTTGGCGGTGCAGTAGGAAGTCCCCGGATGTCGGAGGAGAAGAAGTGGATGCTGCCTGACGAATCGCTGCCCGAAGCATTACCTAAACCGAAAGTGGTGTTGAGCCTGATGCCGTATAAGGCAAATACCCGTTTCAATTGGGATCCCGTCTATCAGAAAAAGATAAGGGTGGATAAGAATACATGGCGGGGGGATCCTTTCTACGAACTGCGCCATCAAAGATCATACTCCAACTGGGCGCGTAATCCGATGGCAAAGGGGATGCGTAAGTCTTTGGATGAGATACAGGCGAGCGGAGTACGTTTCCGCCAGTTGAGTGAGCGTGCCAATGGGATGTTTGTGAATTCGGTAGTGATGGACAGCCCTATTCCTTTGTTTGGTGGCAGCGGAGTATATATCAATGGCGGAACTATCGGCGGACTTGATCTGATGGCCGTCTTTACGAAAGAATTTTGGAATAAGACAGGGAGAGATAATCGTGCCCGTACCTTGGAGGTTCTGCGGACTTATGGAGACTCGACGACTGTGCTGATAAATAAACCAATCGAACAGATTGCCCGGTAAGGGCGTTATATATATGTACTAATCCTTTCTCATAGGGATATGAAATCATTAGCTCATTGATAAATTATTAATTATGAACAGAATAACTTCTCTTCTAGGGATTCAGTATCCTATAATTCAAGGTGGAATGGTATGGTGTAGCGGTTGGCGGCTTGCTTCCGCAGTGAGTAATGCAGGTGGATTGGGGCTGCTCGGTGCAGGTTCCATGCATCCTGAAACTTTGCGTGAGCATATCCGTAAATGCCGTGCGGCTACGGAACTTCCTTTTGGTGTGAACATACCTTTGATGTATCCTCAAATAGAGGAAATTATGAATATCGTGGTAGAGGAGGGAGTGAAGGTTGTTTTTACTTCTGCCGGAAATCCGAAAACATGGACAGGATGGTTGAAAGAACGTGGAATTACAGTTGTTCATGTGGTTTCTTCCTCGCGTTTTGCTGTGAAGTGTGAAGAAGCAGGAGTAGATGCGGTAGTGGCTGAAGGGTTCGAAGCCGGCGGTCATAACGGTCGTGAAGAAACAACAACTTTCTGTCTGATTCCTGCCGTACGTGAAGCTACAACCTTACCGCTGATAGCTGCCGGTGGTATCGGAACGGGAGAAGGCATATTGGCTGCCATGGTCTTGGGAGCTGAAGGAGTGCAGATGGGAACCCGTTTTGCTTTGACTGAAGAGAGCTCTGCAAGTCCGGTGTTTAAGGATTATTGTTTGAGCCTTGGCGAGGGGGATACTAAGTTGTTATTGAAGAAACTGGCTCCGACACGTCTGGTGAAGAATGGTTTCCGGTATGCAGTGGAAAAGGCGGAAGATAATGGCGCTTCTCCCGAAGAATTGAGAATGCTGTTGGGAAAGGGACGTGCCAAAAAAGGTATGTTTGAAGGCGATCTGGAAGAAGGTGAACTGGAAATAGGACAGGTTTCTTCCATTATATCCCGTCGGCAGTCGGTGGCGGAAGTGATGAGCGAATTGATTGAGGCTTATCGGCAAGCGGCGGAGAAGAAATATTTGTTTTATAGATAAATGATAATTTCTTTTTAGACAGAAGAACATAAGAACAAAAGATGAAACAGTAGTAGTTTAATGACCGGCAGAAATAATTTTCCAAGCGCAGCCTTTATGTTCTTTTGTTCTTATGTCTAAATAAAATTCCCATTTATTATAGACTGATAGGCTCGTATTTCAAACCGAATACATCGGCTATGGCTTTATAGACGATTTTTCCTTCCACTATGTTCAGTCCGAGTGCCAGTGCCGGATCATCTTTACATGCTTTCTTCCAACCTTTGTTTGCCAAAGCTATGACATAGGGGAGGGTAGCGTTGGTCAGTGCCAGTGTAGAGGTGTAGGGAACAGCTCCCGGAATATTGGCTACTGCATAATGTACGATGCCGTCTACGACATAAGTCGGTTCGCTATGGGTGGTTGGATGCGACGTTTCAAAGCATCCGCCCTGATCAATTGCCACATCCACCAGCACCGTGCCGGGCTGCATCATTGAAAGCATTTCTTTGGTAATCAGATGAGGCGCTTTATCACCGGGTATCAGTACGGAACCGATAACCATGTCGACATCCGGTAATTCTTTCCTTATTCTTAATTCGGATGCGTATAGTGTTTTTACGTTCTTGGGCAGTGTTTCGCTCAGGTAGCGTAGTCGGGCTATGTTTATGTCTGCGATGGTTACGTCCGCTCCCATTCCGGCAGCCATTTGTGCAGCGTTGCTTCCTACGATTCCACCACCTAGAATCAATACTTTGGCAGGTTTCACACCCGGCACGCCGCCTAAAAGAATTCCTTTGCCACCTTGCGGCTTTTCCAGAAAACGGGCGCCTTCCTGAACGGACATTCGTCCGGCCACTTCGCTCATGGGAATCAACAGAGGTAATGACTGATCGGCTTTCTCTACGGTTTCGTAGGCCAGACAAACGGATTTGTTGGCAAGCATGGCGAGTGTCAGATCCCTGTCGGAAGCAAAGTGGAAATAAGTGAACAGCAATTGTTCTTTTTTGATGAGTTTATATTCGGGAGCGATCGGCTCCTTTACTTTTACGATCATGTCGGCAATGGCATAAATATCTTCTATCGTCGGCAGAATCTGTGCGCCGACAGCCTGATACGCTTCATCCGGGAAACCGCTGTTTATTCCTGCCGTATGCTGGATATATACTCGATGCCCTTGCTTCACCATTGCGGCTGCTCCGGAAGGTGTCATTCCTACGCGGTTCTCATTGTTCTTGATTTCTTTGGGTACTCCGATGATCATAATGTTACAAATTAAGGGTTTAACAGGCTCCAATGTACGAATAATCCCCTTACGTTGTTATTCGTAAGGGGATGTTTTAGAACAGAATGTCGTTTGTTGAGATGAATTGATGCGTAGAGTGGTTGTTTACAGACATTCACTGCCCTGTTTGTTGATTTTCATGCTTTTTCCATAGAGACCCACTCGTGCTATATTGCTATAAAAGGGTTCTGCAATATCATATTTGAAAGGAAGTATTTCCTTGTTGTCTTTGTCTATATATCCCCATTTGGACGATTGACTTTCAATGCAGACGGCAGCCAGTCCTTCCGAGAAAGGGCATCCGTTGTCATATTCCAACGGAATGACGACTTCGCCTTTCATGTTGATGAATCCTACCTTATTGTTTAGCGAGACGAGGGCCAGTCCTTCCGTAAATTGTTCTATCTGATTGTAAATCGGCGGAAGAATATAGTTTCCTTGTCTGTCAATCAGTCCCCATAATCCATCGTTACATACCCGTGCACATTCTTCTTCGAATGAGTGAGCCGCAGAGAATTTTAGGGGGATCCGTATTTGTCCCGTGCAATCAATGTATCCATATTGAGAATTGAGTACTACCATCGCTAATCCTTCTTTGAAAGAAAAAGCCCGTTCATACTTTAGAGGAATGACAATATCATATCCTTTGTTGACATATCCCCACTGGATTTTACCTTTAGCCGGAGCCAGTCCATTCGAGAAACGGCCGATTGCCGAGAAACGCTTTTTCTTATTAGCTACCCCATAAGCTAAAAAAGAAGTCAGGAGCTTTGTAATAGTGCTGCTCATCTTATTGATTGTTTGTGCGGTAAGCGTCCCTGATACCGTGTATATACAGAAGAAGCGTGGACGTCGTTAGTTCATCCTATTCAAGGCTCTGGTAAGCCCAACGGCGAATGAACAACAGAGTCCACGCCCTTGTATAACAAAGACGTGAACGCTTAGTTGTCATTATCTCACCGTTGATGAATTTACCAGATTCTGAATAGAGATAATATTCTAAACGCTTCTACGTTATTAATCGTAATAAGTCGCTACAAAGATATTATTTTCCCGGTAAATAACAATGCGTTTGGGGGATAAAGATTTTAAGAGTGGATGGGAAGTACGTAGAAAAATGCAGACTGATTGGTGGAGAGGATATAAAAACTCCCCTTGCAAATGAGGATGCAAGGGGAGTTATGGTGATAATTAATGATTAAGAGTACGATGTATGTTCTTAATTTAATAGTCCCGGATTGGCATCAATAGCTTCTTGTGGAATACGCAATGTATAGCGTGCGTCGTCTTGTTCAAGTACATAAGTGCTTCCACTTAATTCTTTTTGGATGCGAGGACGAGTAGTACGGCGCAAGTCAAACCAACGATGACCTTCGAAAATAAGTTCGCGGGCACGCTCTTCCAGAATTTCATTGATTAACGCTGCCTGACTCATGGCATTCACTTCATTTTTTTTATTATCATATCCTGTGGGAGTATATCGCTTTTCCATTAGTTGCAATAAGCGTGTGCGGGCTTCCGGCAGTTTATTTAGACGGGCTGCGGCTTCGGCTGCATTCAGATAAAGTTCTCCTGTACGGAAAGTACACGTGAATTTAGCTTCTCCTCCTTTAGCACTAATACGATTATTATTTTCGTCCGGTTCTTTGAAGTACTTTGTTAGTCGCAAATCGGTATTATCATATTTTTGTAAAAACGAGGGAGCAACGAGGCATGCTTTATTGGAAGAAGCGCTGAACATAAATTCGTAGGCTGTGATCATTTCTGCGGATTCGAAATGATTAGGGAGCATTTCTCCATTCATATCTTCCAAAGTGGACTTTTGTGCTAAAGCCTGCTCTGCAATCTCATAGGCTTTTTGCCATTCTCCCATATATAGGCGTACTCGTGCTTCAAAAGCATCAGCGGACGGTACTGAAAAACGATAAAGGTACTTGGATTCCCATTCTTTTTGATGGATCAGCCCTCGTGCTGTCTGTATATCAGATAAAATAGAAGCATAAACCTCTTTAACGGTATTGCGTGAAGGAATCTCTTCCAAATCAACGTTTAGTTTTAAAGGGATTGCTTTGGTTTCCGTTGCTCCGTCTTTTGTATAAGGTTGACCGTATAAATTAACCAGTATGAAATGCAGGTAACTTCTGAATAGATAAGCTTCTCCCACTAGCTGCTCTATATCTTCTTTGCTGCCTTCTGTGATTTGGTCTTTCTTATCTATGATGGAATTGGCATAGAAAATTGCACTATAGTAATTACTCCAGCCAAATATTGCAGTACCACTGGGTGGGTTGAGGTCATTCCATTTTTCGATTGCAGAATAACTACTTTGGTCATTAGGGTCACTACTGATAATTATTTCATCTGTACGCATTTCACAGTAAACTTTATCCTGGAATTGGTTGGATTTATAGGCAGTAGTCATTAGTGCGCGGTATTCTGCCAACGTAGTCGGAATAACCTTGCCAACAGGTTGTATATCCAGAAAACTGTCACATGAAGAGAACAGGATGCTGGCTAATAATACAGAAATTATAGATATACTCTTTGTCATAACTTATTCTCTGAATTTTAGAAATTAAGATTTAAATTGAATGTGATTGATTTGGCTACAGGAGTAGCGTATAGATTACTCATTGATTCCGGATCCATATAGTTCTTGTAGCTGGAGCCGAATACGAATAAGTTGCGGCCCTCTATACCAATTGTAGCTCCTCCAATACTGAGTTTATGTAACCACTCTGAGGGTATACGATAAGCAAGACGCAGATTTTGGAGACGTACATAACTTAATTTTTTTACCCAAATATCTAATGAACGATAAACATCTTTTCGGTCACCAAAGAAACTGTAATCGGCTATATTATGATTACGGTTCGCTAATGCTGGGAATTTCCCATCAGTATTTTCTGGAGTCCATCTGTCTAAAATGTCACGATTGGTGTTACGCCCCGGGTCAAATGATGTTAAATCGTAAGAAGGAGTGGTGCGTACATGTGCTCCTAAATTATAGGAGAAATTTACATTCAGCTCCCAATTACGATAATTGAATGTATTCATAAATCCTCCGGTATAAGGAGCATCGGAGGAACCTATGTAACTATAGAATTCTCTTTCTTCAGCTGGTTTTACAGTTGATGAATAAAATCCCATTCCGCTTTCGTCTGTCAGCTTATATAGCGTCTCTATATTCACGGCTTGCCCATCTTTTGTTTCAATAAGTATTTGTCCGTTTTTAGGATCCACCCCTTTGGTCTTTAACGCAAAGATGGCACCTACCGGGTAGCCTTGTAAGCCTGGCATTGTTTGATTTTCAGGTGTCATAACTTTCAATACTTTGTTTTGATTATAAGCAAAGTTGAATGTTGTGTACCATGAGAAGTTTTTGGTAGTGATATTGCGTGTCTGCAAGTTTATTTCTATACCTTTATTTTCCATGCTGGCCCAGTTGATGCTTTGGCTTGTAAAACCGTTTTCCAGCGGTAGCATTTTTGTCCCGATGAGATCTGTTCCTTTGCGGTAATAGTAGTCTACTGCAAGATTAATGGCCTGATTGAATACGGAAAAATCTAATCCGATATTGTAAGAGGCTGTTTTTTCCCAACGCAGTTTATCGTTAGGGGCGCTACTAATCGTGATGTTTTCTTCACCGGGATTTCCAGGCAAGATATTCGCATTGCCATATGTGCCAACTAGAAATGGAGATGTGTTCTTGTCAATATTTCCTTGTAAACCATACGAGAAACGAAGGGCAAGATTATCCAGCCATTTAGGTTGGTTTAGAAATGATTCATTGGAAATACGCCATAAACCACTTATTGAATATATGGGTAAATAGCGGTATTTTTTATCTACTCCGAAAAGATCGGAACCGTCCAAACGTACGCTACCACCTAGTGTGTAACGATCCATTAATGTGTATGAGCCGTTTGCATAAAAAGAGGCAAAGGCATTTTCCTGATATGTTTTGGTATGTAGGGGATACTTTTTTGCTTCTG
Organism: Bacteroides sp. RTP21281st1_H5_RTP21281_210402; assembly: GCF_040918965.1. Taxonomy (NCBI): domain Bacteria; kingdom Pseudomonadati; phylum Bacteroidota; class Bacteroidia; order Bacteroidales; family Bacteroidaceae; genus Bacteroides; species Bacteroides sp. RTP21281st1_H5_RTP21281_210402. Next base: position 76,294 of record NZ_JBCOWR010000005.1, read on the forward strand.
TTTCATCTGGGAAAATTAATGGTTTGGTAGTCAATGTCTTTGGATCGTATCCATATCCTGCAGTAAATTGAGTTTCGTACCAGTTCTTACGGATTTCCGATCCTCCCATGAATTGGACAGAATGAATATCATTGAAGGTGTTTTTATATTCACCTTGCAATTTCCATGTAATTTGTGAACTTGTACTGTTATCAACTCTATGCATTCCGCCTTCCGGTATAATATATGTCTCACTTGTTTTGATGTAGCTATCTTCGCGAATATTACGCAGGTTAAATGTATTTTGCCCAATATATTGCTCTTGAGAAGATTGATCCCATTGTATACCGATTTGAGTTGTTACTTTCCATTGGTCATTGAATCTTAATTCGGCATCAAAGATAGAGTTGATTGCAGTTGTAATCTTTTCGTTTTTGGTGTTATCCCGTTCTTCAAAGATATTGAATCCGCGTTTGGGGTCAGGAGTATTATCACTTGTACCTTTAATGTCATAATCATATTGATAATTATTATTTGAATCATATGGTTCAAAATATGGATTTGCGGTACGTGAATAGTATACAGGGTTAGAATAGCCATATTTATCAGTTACAAAGTTCTCGTTTTTGCGTCTGTTGGCAAAGAGTGAAATACCAATCTTTAGTAATTTGTTAAGCTGGTAAGACGTTTTGCTTGTTAGATTAAAACGACTCATACTTACTCCTGATACATTGCCATTTTCTTTTGTGTAGCCTAGAGAGTTATAATAGGTTACTTTTTCGCTACCTCCTGAAATACTGAAATTATATTCCTGCGTGAATGCATCTCTGAATAAAATATCGTTCCAATCGGTATTGATTGTTTTTAGTCGGTTGATTGCAGTTTGTGCTTCCGAGGTCAGCCCATTCCAACCACTTTCACGATAAACATTTACTAAATTATATTTGTTTAGAATAGAATAAACTCCGCCTTTCTCGGGATAAGTAGGATATGTCTCGCCAAAGAAGTCGTATGTTTCTTTCATTAATTGTAACTCTAAATCTACTTTTTCTTCTGAATTTAACAAATTCAAACGGGAGGTATCCAAATTAGGAGTATAGGTTAATTTAGTGTTGAAGTTAATAATTGGCTTGCCTGTTCTTCCGCGCTTGGTAGTAACTACAATAACACCGTTAGCTGCACGTGCGCCATATATAGCAGTAGCTGCAGCATCTTTCAAAATAGTGATGCTTTCTATGTCATTCGGACTTAATCCGGCAATTGACGATTGTTGCATATTAGTGATATCGTTGTCCGTTGCATCGTCTAGTTTGGGGATATCTGTTCCTTCCAAAGGCATTCCATCCAATACCCATAACGGATCTTGTGTTCCATTTAGAGAAGCTGTACCACGGATGCGAATACGTGCCGGAGCTCCCGGAGCTCCGGAAGTTGTCGTGACAGCCACACCTGCAATTTGTCCTGTCAATGCCTGGTCGATACTTTTGGTAGCACCTACCATCGCATCCGATAATTCAACTTTTGAGATGGCAGCAGTCAGTTTTCTACGTTCCAATGTCTGATAACCCGTTACTACCACATCTGCTAAAGCATGAGCCGAGGGTTGAAGTACGATGCGATAACTTCTCTTATCTCCTTGCAATACAATAGCCTGTTCTTCAAAGCCAATATAACTGCAATGGATACGCGTTACTTTTTCCGGAACGGAAATAGAGAATTTACCATCCATGTCAGTGATAGTACCCAAAGAAGTTTGTGATGCTCCGGCTTTTTTCAAATCGTCCGCATGGACATAAACGGAAGCACCGATCAGAGGTTCATTATCTTCACCGGAAATAACAACTCCGGTAATAGTACGGTTAGCAGCACTGGCGAAAGCCAGTGCGTTCACAAATAAGCATATAATAATGCACAAAAATTTGATTCTCATTAATTGTAAGATAGTTTAATTAATAGGTTTGTTTTACTTGATTCCCAAAGCGGTATTAATACGTAAAATCATATCTTCATAATGGTAGCGTGTAGCGGTGTCGGAAGTCCCAAGACGATTCTGCAATAACTTCTTGATGCGTAATAACTCACCGCGTTTCACAGAAATGGCATCTGAAATACGGTTGAGCTGGCTGCCGTAGAAGTTGAGCACACGCGGAGCACCCATCCGGTCTTCCTGACGAAGCGTACGTTGTTCGGCTGCATAGCAGCTACAGAAAGGAGTGGCATGGTCAAGCAAGAAATGCTCGTTTGCAATTTTCTTGTTGATTTTCACGGCTTCCGGTTCTGCGGCAGCGGTGAGTAAAGCATCCAGGAAGTTCTTCTGCAAAGAGCGTTCCATCACGTTGGGGATGCCACCACGTTCGGTAATACCGAAGATGTTCTTGTGGAGTCCGTCCATCAGTTCCACTACTGTAAAGGCCTTCTTTCCGTTGACAGATTCATTCTCTATCATACGCATCAGGCGGGTGTTGCCAAGCAAATCCCAAAGGATGTAAGCCTGGGCATTCTTGAGTATTTGAGTAGGAGCGTTCTCCTGTTGACCGATTGGAGTGTTACGGAGCAGGTAAGTGTATTCTCCCACTTCTGTGTCGAACAGCCATTTGGGATAAGTCAATACTTCATCCAGCAAGAATTTCAGCGAAGCTTGTTGCTTCTCTTTTTCTACGAATGTGTAAGTCTTGACGCCATCTCCCACAGTCGTATTTTCGATGTAGATACCACCGATGTTGGCAAGTACATGATATAGATAGTTATTCCACTGGTTGATAACAGCGTAATAGAGACGGGATGCTTCTTCGTAAGTCTGTCCCTTTTCTCCGGTTGTAGTCCATTGGAGAATTTGCGGAACGATACGTTTTAGGTTTTCGATACCGAGTAAAGAAGAACGAACCGGATCGTCACCTAAATCCTCATTTTGAGCACGCGGGTCTACGGCGTCGCGTACATCCTGTGCTTCGCTATATTTATAAAGACGGTCTGTATGTTTACTCAAGAAATCGAATAAGAGTTCTTTTTCTTCTTCGGGAGTACTCTTTCCATACCAGCGATAACCATATTCAATAGCGAACATATCATAAGGGCCGATATGTGGAGAAAGCACTTTCACACCATCTCCCGGTTGGGCGATATAATTGAAACGCGCGTAATCCATAATAGACGAAGCAGTAGAATTCATTTTGCTTGTAAAGGCTTCAGAACGTAATGAATCTGTCGGGAAAGCCCATGACCCCATCATATTATGACGCAATCCTAAAGAGTGCCCCACTTCGTGGCAGGCTACGAAACGAATAGCATCACCCATCAGAGCATCCGGCAACTGCACGCTGCGGGCTTCCGGACAAACGGTTCCGGTCTGCACTGTAATCCATTCGCGCACCATGGACAGTACATTGTGCCACCACATAATATCCGCTTCCAGTATTTCGCCCGAACGAGGGTCTAATAAGGAAGGCCCCATAGCATTCTTCTTTTCTGAAGCAGCATAAGTTAGCACGGAGTAATTAACGTCATCCATGTCTACATGCATGCTGTCAGTGATCTCTTTAGCGATAATTGCATTCTTGAAACCGGCTTTTTCAAAAGCGATTTGCCAGTCCTCGATTCCTTTCTTGATGTACGAACGCCACTGATAAGGAGTCGAATTATCAATGTAGAAAACGATAGGTTTGGCAGGTTCCACAATCTGACCTTTCAGGTAAGCTTCCCGATCTTCCGGTTTTGGCTCCATGCGCCAACGTGTGATATACTGCGTTTTATCCGTTCTTTGCTGTGCATCGCTGAAAGTCAATAGCGGATTGGTGAAGTATCCGACTTTCTGATTGTCGAAACGTCCCGTCATGGGTGTTTCGGGCAGTAGAAGGATAGAGGAGCTGACTTCCACCGTCACGTATACAGTTGTAGTTCCTTCTGTCACTCTGGTAGTCAGTTCGGAAGTTGCCACGACGTTGTTTGAGAAAGATTTGATAGACAAGATACGTGACAAGTTCTTGATAGCCGAAGTACCGAGGTTGATATTGGTAAATACGTTGTTGATACTGGTTTCCGTACCATCATAAATATCATTCACCTTGATTACCAATGCGGTAGAATCCGCGTTGACCGCTTCGATTTTGAATGCGGCAATCAGTGGAGAGATGAAGTTATCCTTTACCGAGCGGAAGATAGCATCATTTTGGGGAGCCAGCGGCAATGGACGTTGTTGGCGGAACATCAGTTTGCCGCTTGCCTTGTCCCATTCCATGCAAACCATCTGATTTTCATAATTTACTCCACGGTTTACACCTGCATCATTCAGTTCGGCAGGAACTCTTTGCAGCTTATTGACAACTAATAAGTCACGTCCTAAAAGTGATGTGGGAACTTCAAAATAATAATCGTTCTTCTTTTGATGTACAGCGAACATTCCTTTCGTTGTTTTGCTGTCTTCCACTAATTTTTCGTAGTCGCTTTTACTCTTCTCCTCTTTTTCTTCTGGTTTCTTCTTTTTCTTTTTAAACCAACTCAGATTTTCTGTAGCGGGGGTAGTTGCAAATGCCGGGCACGCTTCACTACCCAGCAGTATACATGCAATGACCGCTGCCATTACTTTTACATACATTCTCATTGAGTTCTTTATATTTAATTATAATTAAAAACGGATGCAAAAGTACTAATATAAATAACATAATGGGTACAGGTTTGCAATGAATATAATAATAAAAAGAATTATTAACTAGTATCTCCGGCTATCATTCCGCCCGGATATTTCGTAATTTAGTTGGAATAGTGTACATTTGCGGGGAGTAAAAAAGTGAATGGAATGATAAAACAATATATCACTGCTTTGATGCTGGCTTGTTGTGTCGGAGTTTGTGGACAAGAAAAGAAGCAAGCGTCCTTTGTGCCCCCTTTTGACTTTCCTCTTACATTGAGCGGAAACTTCGGAGAAATCCGCTCTAACCACTTTCATGGCGGGCTGGATTTTAAAACCGGCGGAGTAACAGGCAAACCTGTACGCGCCCTTGCCGACGGGTATATTTCACGTATCCGTGTCACCAATGGTTCGGGATATGTACTCGATGTTTGCTATCACAATGGCTATTCTACCATCAACCGCCATTTGAGCGGTTTTACTTCTCCCATTGCCGAAAGGGTGGAGAAACTTCAATACGAGAATGAAAACTGGGAAGTGGAAATAATTCCCGAGCCGGATGAATATCCGGTGAAAAGCGGTCAGCAGATAGCATGGAGCGGGAATACGGGATATTCATTCGGCCCGCATCTTCATTTGGATGTGTTCGAAACAGAATCGGGAGATTATATCGACCCGATGCCTTTCTTCAAATCGAAGATAAAAGATACGCGTGCCCCGAAAGCCGATGGCATTCTATTTTTCCCGCAGCCGGGCAAAGGTGTGGTGGATGGAAAACAGCAGACTAAAACAATACTTCCGAACGCGGAACGTCCGGTGGAAGCGTGGGGAGTGATAGGCACGGGCATCAAGGCATATGATTACATGGATGGAGTCAGCAATCATTATGGAGTATATTCGGTTGTCCTCACCGTAGACGGAAATGAAGTATTCCGCAGCACGGTAGATCGTTTTTCTCAGGAAGAAAACCGGATGATAAACTCATGGACGTACGGGCAATATATGAAATCTTTCATTGACCCCGGAAATAACTTACGTCTGTTGAAAGCATCGAATGATAATCGTGGTCTGGTGACGATTGATGAAGAACGGGATTATCAGTTCCTGTATACCTTAAAAGATGCTTTCGGAAATACTTCCAAATATAACTTTACCGTGCGTGGACGGAAGCAGCCGATTGAACCTTTGAACCATCGGGAGAAATATTTCTTTGCCTGGGATAAGACGAATTATCTGCAAGAACCGGGATTGAGTCTGGTCATTCCGAAAGGAATGTTATATGACGATGTTCCTCTTAATTATCAGGTGAAAGCCGATAGTGGGGCAGTGGCATTTACTTATCAGATAAATGATAAGTCCATTCCGCTTCATGCAGGTTGCGAGCTTCGTATTGGTTTGCGTAGAAAGCCGGTAGCCGATACTACAAAATATTATATAGCCCGCGTGACTCCGAAAGGTGGAAAATATAGCGTAGGCGGAAAGTACGAAGACGGCTACATGAAAGCATCTGTCCGTGAATTGGGAACTTTCACAGTCGCTATTGATACAATACCGCCCGAAATTATCCCTGTCAATAAGAATCTGTGGGGAAAGAATGGAAAGATTGTCTATCGGTTGAAAGACGAGGGGGCGGGTATTGCTTCTTATCGTGGAACGATTGACGGAAAATATGCGCTCTTCGGGCGTCCTAATATCGTGAAATCCTATTGGGAATGTAAGCTTGACCCGAAACATGTAAAGAAAGGTGGTAAACATACCGTTGAATTTACAGTAACCGATCATTGCGGGAATGAAACGGTAGCCCATGAGACTTTTGTCTGGTAATTATTAAAAGTGAATCATATATTTATGAAGAGAAGAATTTTTCTGTGTGCTGCCATACTGGTGGCGGCTGTGGCGAACACTTTCGCCTGTACGAATCTGATAGTCGGTAAGAACGCTTCCACCGATGGCTCGACCATCGTTTCCTATTCTGCCGATTCGTACGGCTTGTTTGGAGAACTGTATCATTATCCGGCAGCTACTTATCCGAAAGGAACCATGCTAAAAGTGTATGAATGGGATACTGGTAAGTACTTGGGGGAAATCGAACAGGCACGTCAGACTTACAATGTGACCGGGAATATGAATGAATATCAGGTTACAATTGGTGAAACAACTTTCGGTGGACGTCCCGAACTGGCGGATTCTACGGGAATTATTGATTACGGTAGTTTGATTTATATCGGTTTGCAACGTTCGCGTACTGCTCGTGAGGCCATTAAAATAATGACTGACCTGGTGCAGCAATACGGCTATTACAGCAGTGGGGAATCTTTCACCATCGCCGACCCGAACGAAATATGGATTATGGAAATGATTGGCAAAGGCCCCGGTATCCGTGGAGCTGTTTGGGTAGCTGTACGTGTGCCGGACGATTGTATCTCGGCTCATGCCAACCAGTCGCGCATCCATCAGTTTGACATGAACGATAAGGAGAACTGCATGTATTCTCCCGATGTTGTCTCTTTCGCACGTGAGAGAGGTTACTTCAACGGAGTAAACAAGGATTTTAGTTTTTCGCTTGCTTATGCCCCCCTTGATTTCGGTGCACGTCGCTTTTGTGAAGCCCGTGTATGGAGCTATTTCAATAAATTCACGGACAATGGAAAAGAGTATCTTCCTTATATCGAAGGAAAAACAGATACTCCGATGCCTCTTTTCGTAAAACCGAAACATAAGCTGTCTGTACAAGATGTAAAAGATATGATGCGCGACCATTATGAAGGGACTCCGCTTGACATCTCCAATGATTTCGGAGCAGGCCCTTATAAGATACCGTACCGTCTTTCTCCTTTGAACTTCAAGGTCGACGGACAGGAATATTTCAATGAACGTCCGATTTCCACTCAACAAAGCGGTTTTGTATTTGTTGCACAGATGCGGGCTAATATGCCCGACCCGATAGGGGGCGTACTTTGGTTTGGTGTGGACGATGCGAATATGGCGGTATTTACTCCTGTTTATTGTTGTGCCACTAAAGCGCCGATATGTTATACACGTGTGGACGGAGCCGATTATATTACATTCTCGTGGAATTCAGCTTTCTGGATTTTCAACTGGGTGTCTAATATGGTTTATCCGCGTTATGACTTGATGATTGGTGATGTGCGTGAAGCGCAGAAGGAGATGGAAACGACCTTTAACAATGCGCAGCAAGGTATTGAGGAGATGGCGGTCAAACTGTTGGAAAAAGATAAAAACGCCGCTATTGATTTTTTGACCAACTATACCAACATGACTGCCCAAAGTACTTTCGATACATGGAAGCAATTAGGGACTTTCCTGATTGTGAAATATAACGACGGAGTAGTGAAACGTGTGAAAGACGGACAGTTTGAACGTAATTCTATCGGACAACCTGCCGGAGTGCTTCGTCCCGGTTATCCGAAGGAGTTTTTGCAGGAATATGTAAAACAGACCGGAGACAGATATAAAGTGCCGCAAGAATAGATATTAAGTATTAGATATCAGGTATTGAGTATGCTGAATTTTAATTCTTAATTCTCAAATTTCAATTAAAAGAATAGGAATTATAAACTTATTATTTTACATTTGTGTGCTCAAGACAATGGCAATAAATAATTCATTAACCATATAAATAACAATCGAAATGGAAAATCAGGAACTAATCAAACAGGTCACTGAAAAAGCCGAAAAATGGCTGACCCCGGCTTATGATGCCGAAACTCAGGTTGAAGTGAGACGCATGTTGGAAAACGATGATAAAACCGAATTAATTGAAGCTTTCTACAAAGACCTTGAATTTGGTACGGGTGGTCTGCGTGGTATCATGGGGGTAGGTAGCAATCGTATGAATATCTATACGGTAGGTGCTGCCACTCAGGGACTTTCCAACTATCTGAAAAAGAACTTCAAAGACCTGCCGCAGATTTCTGTAGTAGTGGGTCACGACTGTCGTAACAACAGCCGTCTGTTTGCGGAAACTTCCGCCAATATCTTCTCGGCTAACGGTATCAAAGTATATCTGTTCGATGATATGCGCCCGACTCCGGAAATGTCTTTCGCTATCCGTCACCTCGGTTGCCAAAGCGGTATTATCCTGACTGCTTCCCACAATCCGAAAGAATATAACGGTTATAAGGCATATTGGGATGATGGCGCACAGGTATTGGCTCCGCACGATAAAGGTATCATCGACGAAGTGAACGCAATTGCTTCTGCTGCCGACATCAAGTTCCAGGGTAACCCTGATTTGATTCAGATTATCGGTGAAGACATTGACAAGATTTATCTGGATATGGTGAAAACTGTTTCTATCGATCCGGAAGCTATTGCACGCCACAAGGATATGAAGATCGTTTATACTCCGATTCACGGTACAGGTATGATGTTGATTCCGCGTGCATTGAAGATGTGGGGATTTGAAAACGTATTCACTGTGCCTGAACAGATGATTAAGGATGGTAACTTCCCGACGGTCGTATCTCCGAATCCTGAAAATGCAGAAGCACTTTCTATGGCTGTGAACCTGGCCAAAGAAATTGATGCCGACCTGGTAATGGCTTCCGACCCGGATGCTGACCGTGTGGGTATCGCTTGCAAGGATGATAAGGGCGAATGGGTACTTATCAACGGTAACCAGACTTGTATGATGTACCTTTACTATATCCTGACTCAATATAAGCAACTGGGTAAGATTAAAGGCAATGAGTTCTGTGTGAAGACAATCGTTACTACTGAACTTATCAAGAAGATTGCTGATAAGAATAACATCGAAATGCTTGACTGCTATACCGGTTTCAAATGGATTGCACGTGAAATCCGTCTGCGTGAAGGTCAGAAGAAGTATATCGGTGGTGGTGAAGAAAGCTACGGATTCCTTGCCGAAGACTTCGTTCGCGATAAAGATGCCGTATCAGCTTGCTGCTTGATTGCTGAAGTTGCTGCATGGGCAAAAGATAATGGTAAATCACTGTATCAATTACTGCTTGATATCTACGTAGAATACGGATTCTCTAAAGAATTTACAGTCAACGTAGTGAAGCCGGGTAAGAGCGGTGCTGAAGAAATCAAAGCGATGATGGAAAACTTCCGTGCTAACCCGCCGAAAGAATTGGGTGGCTCTAAAGTAATCCTGAGCAAAGACTATCAAACTCTGAAGCAGACTGACGACAAGGGCAATGTAACTGTAATTGATATGCCTGAACCATCTAATGTTCTTCAGTATTTCACAGAAGATGGCAGCAAAGTTTCAGTTCGTCCTTCAGGAACAGAACCTAAGATTAAGTTCTATATGGAAGTTCAAGGTGAAATGGGTTGCCGTAACTGTTTTGCTTCTGCCGAGTCTGCTGCAATGGAAAAGATTGAAGCAGTGAAGAAGTCATTGGGTATCTGATTCAGTTTCTTCTGATAGTTTCAGAACAGGACAATAATAAAATAGCGCCTCTATAGTCTTTTTGAAGAGTATAGGGGCGCTTCTTTTTATCTGTGTATCGTCTTGATTTCCCCTGTTTTTGGGCATTTAGCCCGGTTTAGCACAGTTCTTTCGATTCCTTTGCATTCTTTAAGCCGACTTTCTAATCATTCTTAGGGAAATCTTGTTGTATTGGCATCATCTCAATTTCAACAGGCAGGCTGCGGATACACATGTTTTGTTGATGCTTTAGAGTGATACGTTCAGTTTCATATTCATAAGTTGTTCGTTTGTAGTTTGAGTGTATTTCGTAGCCTGCTTTCTTGATTGTATATGCACCTCTCCGTTATTTCTTGCTTCCTATCCAAGTCCATTTGTGCCATATCGTTTCCAGCGGCCCTTGTTTATGTTTGGACAACCACCATTTACAGAACTGTACTTGCAGTATAAGGAGAATAATGCCGATTAGTAAGCTGATGCTATATCCGCAATAAGGAGCCAGGTAGAATCCGAATGGGAAATAGATGATAGCTCCCAAGATAGACTGGGAGATGTAGTTTGTCAAACTCATCTTTCCGTAAAAACGTAAATTGGAAACCGCTTTCTTGAACTTGTCTTTCTGGTAAAGCAGGATGAAAGAAGCTACCAGTACAATAGTAAACGCGAATTTCTGCCACATATCAAAAGCGGTGCCTACTGTATTCTGAATCAGGCTACTGTCACTTTGCATAATCTGTTCTTTCAGCGAGTAGAGCGGAGCGAAACTGATCGCCGCAATGATAAGTGCTTTTATCCAGAATTTCAGATGAGATTCGGTAGTGACGAATAATTCTTTGCGTCCGATATACAAACCGACCAGGAATAATCCGGCCGTTTGTAAGAAGCGTCCGGCGCCAACAGCCCACAGCAAACTGGCTTTCTGTCCTAATGTGATATTACCTATAAAGAAATCCCAAAAGTTTCCGCCTTTCGTGTATTCGGCCACTTCGGCATACATGGCTCCGACTTTCAAGTCGGGTAACGTATAGGCAGGATTGAAAAGACTGGCAATGTAGTGATACCATTCAATAGGTTGCAACAGGAATATACTTGCAGTAATCAAAATGGCTTTGTCGCTCCATTTGCGTACGATGAACAATACGAGGCCGACTATTGCAAATAGAAGAAGTACGTCTCCCGCCGGGAAAAAGGCAGCATTCAATGTTGCGAATCCAACCAGTAAAACCATTCTCCATAAAAAACGATAACCGAAATCTTTTCCTTTCAGTTTCTGATTATGCGATTGAATATAGAAAGTAAATCCAAAGAGCAGAGCGAATATGGCATAAGATTTTCCCGCAAACAGAGAGAATACTGCATTGAATACTCCATTGTCTAAAATGGTTAGCCACTCGGGAGAATTCTCCGGATAAACCGGAAAAATAAAATGCTCCAGGTTATGTACCAGGAGGATAGCCATAACTGCAAAACCTCTAAGAGCGTCTACTACCTCAATTCGTGGTGTTTTCGTTGATAATTCCATGGTGTTGATTTATAATTGTTTTTTAGTGAATTTATTTGTTTGGCATTTAGAGGAAGCTATTTCTATGTACATGTGAAATCTAAACATATACAGGATTATCTATCCACCAGTCAATCATCTTCCGTGCAAGACTTAGCTTCCGGGGAAGTTCCGGCAAATTATCTCTTGTGTAGAAGTCGCCTGAACTTAATTCTTCATCCTGGAGTTTTATTTTCCCACCGGCATAATCAGCTATAAATCCAACCATTAATCCGCTGGGGTAAGGCCAGGGCTGGTTGCCGAAATAAGTAATATTGTTCACATCCAGTCCGGTTTCCTCTTTTACTTCGCGGGCAACACATTCTTCCAGTGTCTCACCTGTTTCGAGGAAGCCGGCAACGAGACTGTTGAATGTTCCTTTGAAGTTGCGGGCATGGACAAGAAGCAATGAGTCTTCTTTTCGTACTAATACGAGAACTGCGGTCGAAATGGCGGGATATACTTCCTGCCCACACTTCGGGCAGCGCTTCATGATAGGCTCTTTCTGCTCCATAGGTGTACCGCAGGCGGAACAGAAACGGCTGTTTCTGTCCCAGTGCAGAATCTCATGCGCTTTCCCTGCTGTCTGATAGTGAGACAGCGGAAGATACTCATAAGAAGCACGAAGTCCGATCATTACATATCGCTCTGATTCTTCGATAGGTGCGGGCAGAGAGAAAGATTTGCAATTCTTTCCCTCCAATGTTGTGATAGTATGTACCGTAGTTTTTTCTTTGATAACGATAGGCGGAATTTCTCCGCAAGGAAGGGCAAATGTGCCGTTCCCTTTCTTTTCAAGAAGTAGTTGGTCTTTATAAAAGATAAACCACCATGATTGCGTTGTTTGACTCATTTTATTTTTATTCTTTTTCTTCGCGCTGCGAAGTTATAAAAAACCGTATTGATATTTGAGACTTTATCGGATAAAATAACAATAGATTAACTTAATGCAATACGCTGGTCGACACCAATCTCACGGATGAAATAATTGTCGTGAGAAATAGCGATGACAGTACCTGTATAATTTTTGATTGTATTGGTGATGATTTCAATACTTTGTATATCCAGGTTATTGGTCGGTTCGTCCAGGATAAACATGTCCGGGGTATTGTTACTAATCATCAGGCAACAGAAAGCGAGACGCATTTTCTCTCCGCCGCTAAGTTTCCGGCAAGACTTGTCCCATTCGGAAGCCGGGAAAAGATAACGGTTCAGGATAATCTTGATTTCATGTTCCGGCAGGTTACGGGTATTGAATGCGTAAGCCTGCTCCAGTATCGTATTCCGGTCGTCGATAATCGAATATTCTTGATTGAGATACACAGAAGTGAAGTTTGCCCGAATCAGAGTTCCTATGGCGGATTGGAGTTGTCCGGTAATTAATCTCAGGAGTGTTGTCTTTCCGCTGCCATTAGCTCCCTCGATACGGAGACGATCTCCGCTTTTTAATTGAAAGCTGAGAGGAGTCTGCCAAAGCTGGTTCTTCGGTGGATTCTGTTCGGAATGATAGCTGAAGTTGACATCCTTTGCTGTCACCAATATCTTCCCGCTATGAAGGGATGAACTGTTGAAGTCTGTTTTCAATACGGCGGTTGGTGACAGCGAACCTCGAAGCAGGTTACGTTCATCGGTCAGCTTCTCGGCTTTTTCCTGATGGACACTGTTCAGCTTACTGGTACTTTTTTCCGATTTTCCCTGCAATGCGTTTAGTACAATCCGTGGAACACCTTTTTTCATATTGGCTTTTTCACCGCGTACATTCTGTTTAGCTCTTCGTTCGGCAGTCTCCCGGGCTATTTTACGGGCTATCCGCAAGGCTTTCTCTTTTTCTTCGATGCGTTGCTGTAAGGCCTGTTGCAGAATGGCTTTTTGTTCTTTGTAAAATTCGTAATTTCCACCATAATAGTTGATTTGGTGTTTTTCCAGTTCGCATATCTCAGGCAGAATATTAAGCAACGTACGGTCATGGCTCACTACCAACAGAGTAGAACGATATTTCTCCACCCAGTCATACAAACGTTGCCTGCCCGAAATATCAAGATGATTCGTCGGCTCATCCATCAGAATGACAGATGGATTATGAATATCCATGCCTGCCAAAAAGACACGAGTTTTTTCTCCACCGCTAAGCAGATGCATCGGGTGGGATAGGGGAAACTGACCCAATCCCCACAAGTCAAGGGCGGCGACGGAACGTTCTTCGATATTCCAGTCGTCATCTAGTAACGTGAAATTCTCGGTTGAGGCATCTCCTGCGAGAATAGCGTGCAGAGCTTGCTGTTTGCTGTCTATATGCAAGACTTGTGCGATAGTTAATGAATCATATTGTCCGAAATGTTGCGGAATGTAATAAAGGTCGTCCGGTCGGACAATGACACCTGAAGAAGGCGATAATTGTCCGGCGATAATTTGTAGCAGAGTGGACTTACCACAGCCATTGTTACCGACTAATCCCAATTTCTGTCCTTTGCTGATGGCGAAATTGAGGTCACTGAATAATACTTCTTTATCCGGATGGATATAGTTGATTTGTTGAATACTTATAGGCATAATTGACCATTGGGTTTGAGGTTGAAAACTAGTGAAGATAATCACGGGATAGGGGAACGACAAACACAATACAGGCTAAACAACACGAAATTCGTGATGCTTAACATTATAGAAAAAGCATATAAGAAAAGTGATGTTTACTAGAAGTGTTGTCTTACTCAGTAATTCTCATTGCGGTAGGTATATAGTTTAACTTGGCGGCAAAGATAATACTTTCCGGCGGACTTCCTTCTGTTTTAAGTGAAAAACTGTTTTTCTTTGCTCTAAATCGGGGATAAAGACTATTCTGGATGGGTATTATTCTCACCCTTATGAGAAAAAATACTCATTGTAATGGGAATTTTTTCTCATAGGGATGAGTATTTTTTCTCATAGGTGTGAGAATGATTGAGAATGTTTATACATCAAATAATTGGTTTAATCCTTCGCTCATACTAGGATGCGTAAAGATGAAATCGCGTAGGAAAGTGGCATCCTGCCCTGTCTTCATTGCCATGGCTACGATATTTATAACCTCCGAAGCATCAGTGCAGAACAGGGTACATCCCATAATCTTCCCGTTATGATTGTTAATGATAGCCTTCAGCATACCATCCGTCTGTTGCAATGTACGTGAACGGACAACGGAAGTTGCCGGCAGTCGGGAGACTTTAAACGAATATCCTCTTTTCAGTGCTTCTTCTTCAGTAATGCCGATGTGTGCCAATGGAGGATCAATAAATACCGCATACTGAACAGGGTCACGGTCACCGATATCACGCTTCTTGTCTCCGAAGAGCTGGTCACGGATAATCCGGAAGTCGTCCAATGAAAGATAAGTAAATTGCGGCCCGCCTTTCACATCCCCCATTGCCCATACATGGGGAACGGTAGTGCGTAACTGGTCGTTTACTACGATAGCTCCGTGAGCATCCACCTCTATTCCCGCAGCTTGCAGATTCAATCCTTCGATCATCGGTTTCCGTCCGGTTGCGATAAGAATAGCATCTCCGTCTACAAAGTACGGAGTACCGTCGGATACATCCGAGTAAGCCAGTGTCACTCCATCATTCGTATCATGGATAGACTGCGCACGTGCATTCAGATGGATTTCGATACCTTTCTTTTCCATCACTTCTTTGACACTCTTGGCAATATCCTGATCGTTGCGGGGCATAAACCGGTTGCCGCCTTCGAGAATAGTCACTTTACTGCCGAATCCGGCATACATCGAAGCAAATTCCAACCCGATATATCCGCCGCCGACAATAATCAAATGTTTGGGCAGGACATTCATATCCAGGAGCGTGGTACTGGTGTACACATGTTGGCTTTGCTGAATGCCGTCGATTGCCGGAATAATAGGAGTAGAACCGGTATTGATAAAGATTTCTTTTCCTTGCAGTTCGATGTCCCCGTCAGGGAGCGTTACCTTGACAGCACCGGGAGATATGAAAGAAGCCGAACCTGTATAAATAGTCACATTCGGACGTTTGCTCAGTCTCTCATAATTGTTCCCTCTAAGAAAAGAAGTCAGACGGTTTTTACGGGCAACAGCCTGTTTGTACATATTTGACTGTTTCGGAAAATCCTCGTAGTAGAGTAGGGAAGAAATCCCGGCTTCGTGTATCAGCGTCTTTGTCGGGATACAGGCAATGTTCGGACAAGAACCTCCATACATCATATTGGAGCGTTCAACGATGGCAACTTGCCATCCACGGTTTGAAAGTTCGGCAGCCAGTGTCTTTCCTGCCTTGCCGAACCCTATTATAATTGCATCATATTGTTTCATAACTTCTTTGTTTAACGATTTGTATGAGACTATATAACAGTCTGAAAATACGATTTGTTCCGTAACGCAAAGAAGTCAGCACCCTCTACAGTAGTTTGATTATTCTTTTTTAAGTGTTTTCAGTACGCGTTGTGACGAGTCGGACAGAAGTACTACGGCACCGGCTAAAATAACAATATCCTTAATCACCAACCGTCCCGCACCTGACAATAGCGGAAAGCCGAATTCTCCACTTCCCAGGTTTGGAACCCAGACTTCGGGAGTCGTGACGAGGAAGGAGAGTGTGCCTAGCGTCATGATGATAGCCAGTGTATCACCTATCAATCCCGCTTTCGAGGAGAAGATTCCCAAAAACACCAGAATGCCGATGCTCATGATAAGAGCTCCCAGTGCATAAGAGAAAACATACGTATTGTTTGCTTCATGCCATGCACGATTTTCCGGGACGAAAGCACCTTCCGCGTTTTTGTGTTCCTTGTATTCGGGAGCTCCTTTTGCATAGAAGAAACTCATGAAAGGGCTGTTGGCAACAAACGGAACAATCCCGTCGGCTTCATAATGGAAATACTTCAATCCGCCTATCCACACAAATACCACCAGGATAGCTACACGAATAAACTTGATACCAAAACTTTTCAGGCTTGAAGTGAAGGTCAGTAAAGCGATAAATTTCTCTTTCATTTTGTTGGGGTTTTAATTGGTTTAACTTACACCGCAAAGGTCGTGCATTCCCAATACTCCCCAAATGGCAATACTTCCGTATCGCTTATCAATTTTTCCCTTCCTGCGTATTTCTGAACTGTACGGCACTCTGCCCGGTCATGTTTTTAAAGAAACGGCTGAAAGAAGCCTGGTCTTCAAAGCCCAGGATATCGGCAATCTCCTTGGCGCTTTTGTTACTGTAAAGCAAGAGCCGTTTGGCTTCCGCTTCCACCCGTTCGTGAATCACACGGAGTGGGGAAGGCAACTTGCAGGTCGAAAAGATGTTCGACAGAGTCTTGGGAGACTTATGCAACATATCAGCATAGTCCTGTACCTGCTTTTTCGTCCGGTAATGCTCGTCAACCAAATTATAATACTGGCGTACAATCTCGAAACCGGATTCTTTTTCGCGGGTAATGTTCATTCGATGACGCGCGATGCGGGTGCACTGGATGATAAAACGTTTCAGCAATATGCGCAACATCTCTTCCTGCAAACTGTCGGAAACGGTGAACTCGTTTTCCAGTGCTGCGGTGATGGTGTCCAGTTCCTTGCGCTCCTTCTCATTCAGCGTAAAGCGGATAAGATGGGACGAACCGTTGAACAGGAAGCCGCTGCATGATACTTCATGGTCGTTACCATAAATACAGTAGAAATTACTGTTGAACAGTAAAGTCAGGTAATCTCCGTCGATGGATTTGAATTCGAGATGTTGCAGGTGAGTCAGTGAAATCACCTCATCTTTGGTAAGTACCATTTCCTGATGGTCTATCTCTACTGTGATACTTCCGTTGCGTACCCATATAAACTTGTAAAGTCCTTTTTCCTTTTGTAATGCTTTCTCTGCCAGATAAGAATCCGTAAGCGCGAGTGTTCCTTTTAGTTTTGTGTGATATTGCTGTAACATAGTTTAATCCTCCATTGCTGATGCGTCAAATGATAGTGGCAATAAATCGCCTATACTTTTAATTTCGTAAATACACTCTTTACCGTAAAGCAAGATACGGATAGGTTGACCGTATCGTTTTTCCGTCTCCAGGATTACTTGGCGGCAAGCGCCGCAAGGAGGAATCGGATTGTCTATAAAGTCCTTTTCCGTTCTTGCCGCAATGGCAAGAGTGACGACCGGTTGGTCGGGATACTGGGAATTGGCGTAGAACAGAGTCGTACGTTCCGCGCAAAGCCCTGACGGATAGGCGGCATTTTCCTGGTTCGTTCCCGTTACGACGGTTCCGTTGCCCAACAATGCGGCTGCACCTACCGAGAAGCGGGAATAAGGAGCATAGCTGCGTGCTGTTGCATCCATGGCAGTTTTCATAAGTGCCCGGTCGGCCTCATTCAACTCATTATATTGATATACTTTAATAACTGCGGTAATTATGAGGTCTTTCATACGCGTTGAGGTATTGGTTTCTACAATTAATGTTACAAAGTTAGGAAAGAGATTGATAATCCCAATTATTTTTCGGATTTTTGTGTCCTATAACTCACATCTGAATTAAAATGGCGAACAAATTGTATAGACTTGTCTTTCTAACTATCGTATTCTTTTTTGCCGTAGGAGCGCAGGCGCAGAAACGGAATGCCCGATATACCGAATATATAAATAAGTATAGTGATTTGGCTGTTGAACAAATGAAGCTTCATAAGATTCCCGCCAGTATCACGTTGGCACAAGGACTGTTGGAAAGCGGTGCCGGATATAGTCAGTTGGCACGAAAGAGCAACAACCATTTTGGTATCAAATGCGGTAGTAGTTGGCGGGGACGTACAGTACGCCATGACGATGACGCGCGCAACGAATGTTTCCGTGCCTATAAGCATCCGCGTGACTCTTACGAAGACCATTCCGATTTTCTGAGAAGAGGTGCCCGCTATGCGTTTCTTTTCAAACTTGATATTACCGACTATAAAGGATGGGCGCGCGGATTGAAAAAAGCGGGATATGCTACCGACCCTTCCTATGCCAACCGTCTGATAACGATTATCGAAGATTACGACCTGTATAAATATGACCGTAAAGGTGTTTACTCCGAGCGTAAGCTAAGGAAGAACCCGTGGCTGATGAACCCTCATCAGATTTATATTGCCAATGACATCGCTTATGTAGTTGCCCGTAGCGGGGATACTTTCCAGGACTTGGGCAAGGAACTGGATATCAGTTGGAAGAAGCTTGTGAAGTATAACGACTTGCATCGTGAATACACATTAATGCCGGGAGACATCATCTACTTGAAGAGCAAGAAGAAAAAGGCATCCAAGCCTCATACCGTGTATATCGTAAAAGACGGAGATTCCATGCATGGCATTTCCCAGAAATATGGTATCCGCCTTAAAAATCTTTATAAGATGAATCGTAAAGACGGAGAATATGTCCCTGAAATAGGAGATAGATTGCGCCTGCGGTAGAGGTTCGGGGAACGGGTGTCCCGCCACCGGGGAACAAATCCGGCTTCTTTTCTTTCTTCATGAAAGTTTCGCATTGAG
The DNA here is from genome assembly GCF_040918965.1 of Bacteroides sp. RTP21281st1_H5_RTP21281_210402. Taxonomy (NCBI): domain Bacteria; kingdom Pseudomonadati; phylum Bacteroidota; class Bacteroidia; order Bacteroidales; family Bacteroidaceae; genus Bacteroides; species Bacteroides sp. RTP21281st1_H5_RTP21281_210402. The sequence continues at coordinate 95,363 of NZ_JBCOWR010000005.1, forward strand.
CAAACTTAATGACTCATTTATGTGTTATTATTCTTGATAAAACATGGTTGGAATATGAGTCTTAACATTGCAAAAACTGATAAGAAACGTGTCGTCATAGTAGGCGGTGGTTTCGGTGGTCTGAAGTTGGCTAACAAGTTGAAAAAGTCAGGCTTTCAAGTCGTATTGATAGATAAGAACAACTATCATCAGTTTCCCCCTTTAATATATCAGGTGGCTTCGGCAGGTATGGAACCGACTTCCATCTCCTTCCCCTTCCGCAAGATTTTCCAGCACCGGAAAGATTTCTACTTCCGTATGGCGGAAGTGCGTGCCATTTTCCCGGAAAAGAACATGATACAGACTTCCATCGGAAAAGCTGAATACGACTATCTGGTTTTGGCGGCAGGTACTACCACCAATTTCTTTGGTAACAAGCATATCGAAGAAGAGGCCATGCCGATGAAGAACGTTTCTGAAGCAATGGGACTGCGAAATGCCCTTCTGGCTAATTTGGAACGTGCACTCACTTGCTCTACAAAGCAGGAACAACAGGAATTGCTGAATATTGTTATTGTCGGCGGCGGTGCTACCGGAATAGAAGTGGCAGGAATACTCTCTGAAATGAAACGGTTCGTACTGCCGAATGATTATCCTGATATGCCCGGCAACCTGATGCACATCTATCTGATTGAAGCGGGGTCGAGATTGCTCGCCGGAATGTCGGAAGATTCATCGGCACATGCCGAAAAGTTTCTTCGCGAAATGGGCGTGAATATACTCTTGAATAAACGCGTCGTAGATTACCGCGACCATAAAGTCATACTCGAAGACGGAACGGAGATTGCTACGCGTACCTTTATTTGGGTGAGCGGTGTCACCGGAGTAACTATCGGAAATCTGGATGCTTCGTTGATAGGGCGCGGCGGACGTATCAAGGTTGACCGGTTCAATCGTGTAGAAGGAATGGATAATGTGTTTGCTATCGGTGACCAATGCATTCTGTCGGGCGACGAAAGCTATCCGAACGGACACCCCCAATTGGCGCAGGTTGCTATCCAACAAGGCGAACTGCTGGCAAAGAACCTGATACGACTTCAGAAAGGGCAGGAGATGAAACCTTTCCATTACCGTAATTTGGGCTCGATGGCGACAGTGGGACGTAACCGTGCCGTTGCGGAATTCAGTAAGGTAAAGATGCAAGGCTGGTTTGCCTGGGTGATGTGGTTGGTAGTCCATCTGCGTTCTATCCTTGGAGTGCGCAATAAGGTAGTCGTTCTTCTCAACTGGATATGGAATTATTTCACCTACGACCAGTCCATGCGTATGATAGTCTATGCCCGTAAAGCAAAAGAAATCCGTGACCGTGAAAGCGTAGAAGCGACCACCCATTTGGGCAAAGACCTGATTCAAGAGAAACAAACTTCTCCGCAAGAGACGAAATAATAATGATGATATGACCATTTTCTGAACGGTAAATTCGTACAGGGTGTCCGATTTTGGACACCCTTTCTTTTTGTCTATTCTCTATTAATCAATGATTTACGGTTTTGGCACGGATTTGGTATATCAAATGTCGGATTACTATATGATAAAATCGAAAACGATAAGATATGGACAGAGAAATTCCCAAAGAGGTGCGTAAGAAAGAACGCAATAAAAAGATAATTCGTTATTCATCCATAGGGGTGGCAGGCGTTATTGTCATTAGTGTACTTATATCCGTATTGAGGGCAGGGGTAGAGAAGAAAGACCTCGTCCTTTCCACGGTCGATAAAGGAATCATCGAAGTGAGCGTCAGCGCTTCGGGAAAAGTAGTTCCGGCATTTGAAGAGATTATCAATTCTCCTATCAACTCCCGTATCCTCGAAATCTATAAGAAGGGGGGCGATAGCGTGGATGTAGGCACTCCGATTCTGAAACTTGACCTTCAAAGTACGGAAACACAATATCAGAAACTTCTGGACGAAGAGAAAATGCGTCAGTATAAACTCGACCAGCTTCGTGTCAACAATCAGACCAAACTCTCCGATATGGCGATGCAGATTAAAGTTTCCGCCATGAAACTGAGCCGGATGAAAGTGGAACTAAGGAATGAGCACTACCTGGACAGCCTCGGAGCCGGAACTACGGACAAGGTACGTCAGGCGGAATTGAGCTATAATGTCGCCCAACTTGAATACGAGCAGCTTCAGCAGCAATACAAAAACGAGAAGGAAGTAGCCGCAGCCGAACTGAAAGTGCAGGAACTTGATTTCAATATCTTCCGCAAAAGCCTGGCGGAAATGAAACGTACCTTTGAAGACGCGCAAATCCGTTCTCCCCGTAAGGCCATCCTTACCTATATCAATAATCAGATTGGTGCACAGATTTCGCAAGGAGAGCAGGTGGCTGTTATCTCCGATTTGAGCCATTTTAAGGTGGAAGGAGAAATTGCCGATACGTACGGCGATCGTGTATCGGCAGGCGGAAAGGCAGTTGTGAAGATAGGCAGTGACAAACTGGAAGGAACTGTGAGCAGTGTGACGCCGCTTTCAAAAAATGGGGTAATCTCTTTCACAGTCCAGTTGAAAGAGGACAATCACCGCCGCCTGCGTTCAGGTCTGAAAACGGATGTCTATGTGATGAACGCTGTGAAAGAAGATGTGATGCGTGTGGCTAACGGTTCTTATTATGTGGGACGTGGCGAATATGAACTTTTCGTCTGTACGTCGGAGAATGAGATGGTTAAACGTAAAGTACAATTAGGAGATTCCAACTTTGAATATGTAGAAGTGGTGAGCGGTCTGCAATCGGGGGATAAAGTGGTTGTCAACGACATGAGCGCATATAAGAACAAGAATAAACTGAAGATTAAATAAATTAAATACTAGAAGTTATGATAACATTGACCTCTCTTTCCAAGATTTATCGTACGGATGAGATTGAAACGGTAGCATTGGAGAATGTGAATCTGACGGTGGAACGTGGGGAATTCCTGAGTATCATGGGGCCTTCAGGATGTGGGAAATCCACTCTGCTGAATATTATGGGATTACTTGACGCGCCTACCATGGGGACGGTGGAAATTAACGGAACCCGTACCGAAGGGATGAAGGACAGGGAACTGGCGGCTTTCCGTAACAAAACGCTTGGTTTCGTATTCCAGTCTTTCCATCTGATTAATTCACTGAGCGTGATGGATAATGTGGAACTGCCGCTGCTCTACCGCCGTGTCAGTAACAGTGAACGCAGGCGCTTGGCACAGGAAGTTCTGGAAAAAGTGGGATTGAGCCATCGTATGAATCATTTCCCGACACAGCTTTCCGGCGGTCAGTGTCAGCGTGTGGCAATCGCCCGTGCCATTATAGGCAATCCGGAAATCATCCTTGCCGATGAGCCGACCGGTAATTTGGATTCGCGGATGGGAGCTGAAGTGATGGAGCTTCTTCACCGGTTGAACAAGGAAGACGGGCGGACGATTGTTATGGTTACCCATAATGAAGAGCAGGCGAAGCAGACTTCCAGGACAGTCCGTTTCTTTGATGGTCGTCAGGTAAAATAAACAGGTGTCAGTTTTCAATAGGTATCAATAATAAAGCATAGATAAATCAGCTATGATAAAACTCTACTTCAAACAAGCATTCCATTTGCTGAAAGAAAACAAACTGCTTTCTTCCATCTCCATCATAGGCACGGCATTGGCCATTGCTATGATAATGGTGATTGTTATCACTTTGCGAGCGACGATTGCTCCTTTTGCGCCGGAAACCCATCGTGACCGAATGCTTGTTTTCCGTTATGCCGGACTCCAGAATAAGTCGAATGCGAACTGGCAGAGTAACGGCCCTGTCGGATATAACACGGCAAAGGCTTGTTTCAAAGAAATGACTGTCCCCGAAGCAGTCAGTATCACCAGTGCTTTTCAGGAAACGATGCTCGCTGCCAAGCCTGCAGGCGAAATGGAAAGTTGCAGCGTACTGCAAACGGACGATGCCTTCTGGAAAGTATTCGAATTTGATTTTATATCCGGCAAACCGTATGATAATGCCGATTTTGATGCCGGAGCAGCGAAAGCTGTCATATCCGAAGACATGGCACGCCGGCTGTTTGGCACATCGGAAGTCGTAGGAAAAACATTCCTGCTGAATCATACCGCCTATCTTATCAGCGGAGTAGTGCGCCCTGTATCTAAATTGGCACAATACGCTTATGCGCAAGTCTGGATTCCTTTAAGTTCGACGAATGCGTTTACAACGACTTGGGGGGATGAAAATATCATGGGACTGGTTGCTGTTCTCATTCTAGCCAAGTCAACAGACGATTTCCCTGCCATCCATAATGAAGCAGACCGCTTGAGAGCCGTATTCATGGCAGGACACCCTAATTTTGATTTGCTCTATCGCGGGCAACCCGATACCTATTTTGTAGCCGCGCAACGACATTCAGCCAATAATCCTCCGGCCGTGAAAGAAGCAATACGGCAATACATATTGACATTGCTCGTCCTTTTGATTGTCCCTGCGGTCAACTTGTCCGGGCTAACCTTGTCACGCATGCGCAAGCGTCTCTCTGAAATAGGAGTACGGAAAGCCTTTGGTGCTCCGAGAAGAGAACTGATGATGCAGGTACTTTCCGAAAATATGCTTTACTCGCTTTTGGGTGGAATCCTTGGTTTGGTATTGAGTTATATTGCCGCCTTCCTTCTTGGCGGAATGTTATTCTCCGTAGACTTCGTATCCGATGGAGTGAACGATTTACGGACGATGTGTATCGACCTCTTGTTCGATCCTGCCGTATTCCTGTTGGCATTCCTTGCCTGTTTTCTGCTCAACTTGCTGAGTGCGGCTATTCCGGCATGGAGAATCACCCGTACCAATATTGTAGATGCCATCAATGAAAGATAACCCGAACAGTCAACTAATTTAATTCAAAAGAAGATGCAACTATTAAAACAAATATGGAATGAACGCCGGTCGAACGGATGGTTGTGGGCGGAGTTATTAATTGTTTTTGTTGTCCTGTGGTATGTAGTCGACTGGACTTATGTAACGGCACGTACCTATTACGAACCCGTAGGATTTGATATTACCGATACCTACTACCTCGAACTGAGCCTGAAAAACAACAAAAGCGACTCCTATATCCCGAAAGATAAAAAGAGTACGACGCTGGGACAGGATATTACCGAACTGACAAACCGTCTCCGGCGATTGCCGGAAGTGGAAGCCGTTTCCGTATCCAATAATGCACGTCCTTATATCGGAAGTAATTCGGGTATGATGTTGCGCATTGATACGATAGTCCGTAATCCGTTGCGGCGTACGATGACTCCTGAATTCTTTCAGGTATTCCGTTATCAAAGTACGGATGGTCGTGGCTATGAACCATTGGTACAAGCTTTGAAAAATGGGAATGTGGTAGTTAGTGAGAATTTCTGGCCGGATGATTATACAGGCGACCGCACCTTATTGGGCAGGGAAGTGGTGAATGTGGACGATTCTACCCAAGTGCACAAGATAGGCGGTGTGTCGGTCAAAGTTCGCTATAACGATTTTTGGCCTAATTATAGCGATATTTATATAGCTAATGCTTTCACAGAAAAGGTCTTGACTGAATTTGACGATGACTTTTATCCTTCCAGTCTGGAAGTCTGCCTGCGGGTGAAACCGGGGACTTCCAAAGATTTCCCGGAACATTTGATGAATTTGTCTGCCGGTCAGTTGAGTGTCGGTAATCTGTTTATTCTGAAAGTACATGACTATGAGAATATACGGAACGATTTCCAACGGGGAAATTACAATCAGGTACAAATACGATTCTGGATGATGGGCTTCCTGTTGCTGAATATTCTGCTGGGTATTGTCGGTACCTTTTGGTTCCGTACGCAGCACCGGCGTTCCGAACTGGCACTCCGTGTTGCGGTCGGTTCCAGTCGGGCGCAACTTTGGGGTCGTCTGAATAATGAAGGAATAGTGTTGCTCTCGCTGGCCGCTTTGCCTGCTGCTGTCATTTGCTATAATATAGGCTACCTTGATTTGACGGACGGGTATATGGAGTGGGGGACTGCCCGTTTCCTTATAACGTTTGCCATCAGTTATTTCCTTATGGCTTTGATGATTCTGGCAGGTATTTGGTTCCCTGCCCGCCAGGCAATCCGCATTCAGCCGGCAGAAGCATTGCGTGAGGAATAAAAATCTAAGGCTATTTGCATTGTTTTCAATATAATAACTTATCTTTGTGCGCATAATCTTGAAAACAATGCAGGTCTTTTGCTTATGAATCGACGATATTACTGTTTGTTTGTGCTCTTCTTTTGGGCTGTCCTAGTTCGGGCGGCAGCTTCGGAAGGTACGTTCAATATACTCTTCATCCAGTCTTATACTTCACAGACTCCTTGGCATAATGACCTTAATCAAGGTCTGGTGAAAGGTTTCAGGGAAAGTGGGGTGAAGGTGAATATTACGACAGAATATCTGGACGCTGATTTTTGGGCATTTAAGTCGGAGAAAGTGATAATGCACCGTTTCTGCGAACGCGCTCGTGAGCGGAAGACCGATTTGATTGTCACATCGGGCGATGAGGCTTTCTATACCCTTTTTGCCTGTGGAGATTCGTTGCCGTTGCAAGTTCCGGTCGTGTTTTTCGGTATTAAGTATCCTGATGAGAAGCTCCTTACCGCTCACCCCAATGTCTGTGGCTTCACGGCTAATCCCGATTTTGATATTATCATGCGTCATGCGCAAAAAATATTTCCTCAACGCAAAGAGGTTATTTGCGTGATAGACAATAGCTTTTTGAGTAATAAAGGTCTTGATGATTTTAAGGCGGAGTGGGAAATCTTCCGGCAAGATAATCCCGACTATGATATGAAAGTCTATAACACCCAGAATCAGACTACGAGCCATATCATTTCAGCTATCTGTTATCCCCGTAATAGTTACGGACGCTTTGTCATTGCTCCCAAGTGGTCACCTTTCCTTTCATTTGTGGGTAAAAACTCCAAAGCCCCTGTGTTCTCCACTCAGAATGTAGGACTAACAAATGGGGTATTCTGCGCCTATGATAGTGATGCCTATACTTCAGCATTGGCAGCAGGGCAAAGAGCTTCCAAAGTCTTGAAAGGGACTTCCCCGTTGAAACTGGGAGTGACAGAAGCCGGACAAGGATTTATATACGACTACAAGCAATTGGAGTTTTTCCATATCGAGCCTGACAAGGCAAGTGCTGTCGGTGGAATCATTGTCAATGAGCCTTATTGGGAAAAATATAAATTCCTTTTTATCCTTCTCTATCCGTCCATCCTTGCGCTGTTGATAGCATCTATCGTATGGTTGATGCGCGCCAACCGCCGCGAATCCAAACGGCGGATGCAGGCTCAAACCCGCCTGTTGGTGCAAAACAAACTGGTAGAGCAGCGTAATGAATTTGATAATGTCTTCCACTCCATCCGTGATGGTGTGATAACCTATGACACGGATTTGCATATCCATTTCACGAACCGTTCTCTGTTGAAAATGCTTCATCTGCCGTATGAGGCGGGCGGTCGTTTTTATGAGGGAATGATGGCAGGCAGTATTTTCAATATCTACAATGAGGGGCAGGACATCCTTCATAAGATGCTGAAACGGGTAGCCCGTACGGGAGAAAGCGTACAGATACCTCAAGGTTCTTTTATGAAAGAAGTGCACAGTGACAATTACTTCCCTGTATCCGGAGAAATCGTTCCCATTCATTCGAAAGGCGGAATTACGGGCATGGCTCTTTCCGCACGCAACATTTCAGATGAAGAAATACAGAAGCGCTTCTTTGATATGGCACTGGATGAAAGTTCCATATATCCGTGGCAGTTTGACATGAAAACCAACTGCTTTATTTTCCCGCAAGGTTTCCTTGTACGGATGGGATATGACGAATCGGTCACTATTATCTCTCGTGAGGAAATGAACCGTACCATCCATCCGGATGATTTGAAAGAAATAATTCCGCAATTTGATAAAGCACTGACGGGAGAGAACAAGACTCTCCGTATGAATTTCCGCCAGCGGAAAGCGGATGGGGAATATGAGTGGTGGGAATACCGCTTTTCCACTATTGATGGTTTGACACAGGATTCATTATACAGTATATTAGGCGTATGTCAAAGTATCCAACGATATAAGACAGTCGAGCAGGAAATGAGAGAAGCACGTGACAAAGCCCTTCAGGCAGACAAACTGAAATCTGCCTTCCTTGCCAATATGAGCCACGAAATCCGTACTCCGTTGAACGCTATCGTAGGATTCTCCGATTTATTGAGTGATACGAGCGGATTCACGGAAGAAGAAATCTCCCAGTTTATTGCGACTATTAATAAGAATTGCAGTTTGCTGCTGGCGTTGATTAACGACATTCTTGACCTGTCCCGTATCGAATCGGGCACTATGGAATTCGCGTTTGCAGAACATAACTTACCTTTACTGCTGAAGACCGTTCACGATTCGCAACAACTGAATATGCCTTCGGGAGTAGAACTGGTGGTGCGTATGCCCGAAGGTGATAAGAAATATCTGAGGACAGACAATGTCCGTCTGCAACAGGTGGTAAACAACCTGATTAATAATGCCGCTAAGTTTACTAGCAGCGGATTCATTACCTTCGGCTACGAAGAAGATGAAGAACCCGGATACACCCGTATCTTTGTAGAAGATACCGGAGTCGGCATCTCGGAAGAGGGCATCCGCCATATCTTCGAACGATTCTATAAAGTCGATAACTTTACGCAAGGGGCAGGACTGGGATTGAGTATCTGTCAGACTATTATCGAACGCTTGAGAGGAAGCATCTCCGTGACTTCCGAAGTGGGCAAGGGCACTCGTTTCACCGTACGCCTTCCCAATTATTGCGAATAGAAGCGAACGTCCGCTTTTGCGCATAGTGTCCGAAAACGGACACTCTCCTTATTTTATAACCGATTGAAAATAAATGCTTTATTCTTTTGGCACATCGTTTGATTCTCCTTTAGTGGAAAATACTGTGCATAATGAAAAAGAAAAGTATATTAGTAGCTCTTGCCGCTGCCTGTCTTCCATGGACATTGTCGGCACAGAAAGAAAGGGAGATAACCTTAAATGAAGCCATCGCAATGGCACGTTCACAATCCGTCGATGCGGCTGTTGCCTTGAATGAACTGAAAACCGCCTATTGGGAATACCGAACCTTTCGCGCCGACCTTCTGCCGGAAGTCAACCTTACCGGTACTTTACCCAATTACAATAAGTCATACAGTTCTTATCAGAATTCAGACGGCTCTTATGGCTTTGTCCGCAACAACACATTGGGACTTACCGGAGACATCTCCATCGACCAAAACATTTGGCTGACAGGCGGTAAACTCTCGCTGACTTCTTCTCTCGACTATATCACCCAGTTGGGCGGAGACAACGACCGCCATTTCATGTCTATCCCCATAGCCCTGAAACTAACGCAACCCATCTTCGGAGTGAACAACATCAAGTGGAACAGACGCATCGAACCGGTACGTTACGCGGAAGCGAAAGCTGCCTTTATCACAGCCACCGAAGAAGTGACGATGCGCGCCATTACCTATTACTTTAATCTCCTGCTGGCAAGAGAAAACTTAGGCACTGCCAAGCAAAATCAGAAGAATGCCGACCACCTCTACGAAGTAGCCCTTGCCAAACGTAAAATGGGACAGATTTCCGAAAACGAACTCCTGCAACTCAAACTTTCCGCCTTGAACGCAAAGGCAGCTCTGACAGAAGCGGAAAGCGACCTCAACGCCAAAATGTTCCAACTTCGCGCCTTCCTTGGAGTCGGAGAAGATGAGATACTCAGCCCTGTCATTCCCGATGCCGTAGACGGCTCAAAGATGGAGTACAATATGGTACTGAATAAAGCACTGGAACGCAACTCATTTGCACAGAATATCCGTCGCCGCCAGTTGGAAGCCGACTATGAAGTAGCTACGGCACGTGGCAACCTGCGTAGCATCGACCTCTTTGCCAGTGTAGGATATACCGGAGAAAACCGCAATTTCTCCGCCGTTTACAGAAACCTGCAAGATAACCAGATAGTGCAGGTAGGCGTTAAAATACCCATTTTGGATTGGGGGAAACGACGCGGCAAGGTACGTGTAGCCAAGAGCAACCGGGATGTAGTGCTTTCGAAGATTCGTCAGGAAGAGATAAATTTCAATCAGGACATCTTCTTGCTCGTGGAGCATTTTAATAATCAGGCACAACAGTTATCCATTGCCAAGGAAGCCGACACCATTGCCCAACAACGCTATAAGACCAGTATTGAAACCTTCCTGATAGGTAAAATCAATACCCTCGACCTGAACGACGCGCAAAACTCAAAGGATGCAGCCAGGCAAAAACACATTTCCGAACTCTATTATTATTGGTATTATTTTTATCAGATCCGTAGCCTGACGCTTTGGGATTTCCGTACCAATACCGAACTGGAAGCCGATTTTGATGAAATCATACGGCAATAAAAGCGATGAGAGCGATGCCGGCTGGTATTTTTTTGTAGCTTTGCATGATTGTAGACAGTAAGACGATACCTTTGATAAATAAAGAAACATGAACCATGATTCTGATAATTGATGACGACAGCGCAGTGCGCTCTTCACTCAGCTTCATGCTGAAGCGTGCAGGATATGAGGCACAGGCAGTTCCCGACCCTCGGGAAGCTATGGACGTGGTACGCTCCGTAGCTCCTGACTTAATCCTGATGGATATGAACTTCACCCTTTCCACAACAGGTGAAGAGGGGTTGACTCTGCTCAAACAAGTAAAGATATTCCGCCCCGATACTCCGGTAATATTGATGACCGCCTGGGGAAGTATCCAACTCGCCGTACAAGGAATGCAGGCGGGAGCTTTTGACTTCATCACAAAACCATGGAACAATGCCGCCCTGTTGCAGCGCATCGAAACAGCTTTGGAACTCTCGGCCACTCCCGGGGAAGCCACCCGGGAACAAAGTGATTCTTTCGACCGCAGCCACATCATCGGGCGCAGCCAGGGATTGACGGACGTATTGAATACCATTGCCCGCATCGCAAAGACCAACGCTTCCGTATTGATTACAGGCGAGAGCGGCACAGGCAAGGAACTCATAGCCGAAGCAATCCATATCAACAGCCAGCGTGCAAAGCACCCGTTTGTCAAAGTGAATTTGGGTGGAATCTCTCAAAGCCTGTTTGAAAGTGAAATGTTCGGGCATAAGAAAGGAGCTTTTACCGACGCTTCCTCCGACCGTATCGGACGTTTCGAGATGGCGGACAAAGGAACTATCTTCCTGGATGAAATCGGTGACCTCGACCCATCCTGCCAGGTGAAACTGTTGCGTGTCTTGCAAGACCAGACCTTTGAAGTGCTCGGCGACAGCCGCCCCCGCAAGACTGACATTCGCGTAGTCTCTGCCACCAACGCCGACCTGCGTAAAATGGTGGGCGAACGTTCTTTCCGCGAAGACCTGTTCTACCGTATCAACCTGATAACAGTAAAACTGCCTGCCTTGCGCGAACGCCGCGAGGATATCCCGCTACTGGCACGTCACTTTGCCGACCGCCAGGCCGCAGCCAACGGATTACCTCACACCGACTTCTCCGCCGACGCCATGCAATTCTTGAGCCGTCTGCCTTTCCCCGGAAATATCCGTGAATTGAAGAACCTGGTAGAGCGTACCATACTGGTAAGCGGTAAACCCATCCTCGACGCTTCCGATTTCGATGCCCAATACATCCGCCACGATGATGCAAGGGCAGCCGAAGGCATGTCTTTGGCCGGCATGACCCTGGATGAAATAGAACGTCAAACTATTCTTCAGGCTTTGGAACGTTATAAAGGAAATTTGAGCCAGGTAGCTACGGCGCTCGGTATCAGCCGCGCCGCTCTCTACCGCCGTCTTGAGAAATATAATATAGCTGTGTAATCCGTGCCTGATAATATAAAATCAAATCATTAAACACAGATAAACGTGCGTATAAAAGGATTCTTTTACATACTAGTCTTTCTGTTGCTGGCATTGGGTGGAGTGTTGCTCTACCTTTCCAGTCAACTGAACACCACCTTCTTCTACATAGGAGAGGGGCTGATACTTTTCATCCTTATTTATCTGACGTTTTTCTATCGTAAGCTCGTTAAGCCGTTGAATACCATCGGCAGCGGTATGGAACTGCTGCGTGAACAAGACTTCAGCAGCCGTCTCAGCCCGGTGGGACAGTACGAAGCCGACCGTGTCGTGAATATTTTCAACCGTATGATGGAGCAACTCAAGAACGAACGTCTCCGCCTGCGTGAACAGAATCACTTCCTTGACTTGCTGATTAAAGCCTCTCCGATGGGAGTCATTATCACCACCCTCGACGATGACCTCTCCGAACTGAACCCGATGGCGTTGAGAATGCTAGGCGTCAGTCCGGAAAACGTACTAGGCAAGAAGATGAAAGAAATCGACTCACCACTGGCAAGAGAACTGGTGAACATTCCGAAAGGCGAGACAGTAACCGTCCGCCTGAACGACTCGAACATCTACCGCTGCACCCATTCTTCCTTTATCGACCGTGGATTCCAGCATCCTTTCTTCCTGGTAGAAAGCCTGACGGACGAAGTGATGAAAGCCGAAAAGAAAGCCTATGAGAAAGTAATCCGCATGATAGCCCACGAAGTGAACAACACGACCGCCGGCATCACTTCTACACTGGACACCGTAGAACAAGCCCTTTCCAGTGAAGAAGGCATGGACGACATCTGCGACGTGATGCGCGTATGCACCGACCGCTGTTTCTCCATGAGCCGTTTCATCACCCGCTTCGCCGATGTGGTGAAGATACCCGAACCCACCGTCTCACGTGCCAATCTGAACGATCTCGTCTTCACCTGCAAACGCTTTATGGAAGGAATGTGCAACGACCGCTGTATCAAGCTCTGTATGGAAATAGACGAAACCCTGAAAGACGTAATGTTGGACTCCTCCCTGTTTGAACAGGTACTTGTGAACATCATCAAGAACGCTGCCGAAAGCATAGAAACCGATGGTGAAATCATTATCCGCACCCTGTCTCCCGCCACTATCGAAGTGACGGACAACGGCAAAGGAATCAGCAAGGAAACGGAAGCGAAGCTATTCAGCCCCTTCTTCTCAACCAAACCGAACGGGCAGGGCATCGGGCTTATCTTTATCCGCGAAGTCCTGATGCGCCACGGATGCACCTTCTCCTTGCGGACTTATGCCGACGGATTGACCAAATTTCGGATTATTTTTCCTTAATTGTGTCAAATAAGAACAGTTCTTCCGTCAAATAGACCTTTTTTTATCCTCAAATCCCCGTACCTTTGCCCCGCTCAATTCAATAGGATATAAAGGTATGAGATTAATGATGAAAGGTATATCGACGTTCTTTCTTTTATTGGCTATCAGTATTATTCCGCTTAGTGCACAACAATATGTGATACAAGGCGTGGTGACTGATTCTCTGACAAAAGAACCCCTGCCTTATGCATCTGTACGTCTGAAAGACACGACCGAGGGAACTACTACCGGAAGCGACGGACGCTTTTATTTCAAGACCAACCGTTCCGAAGCAGTACTTGTGATTTCTGTTATCGGCTACAATGACGACAGCCGGAAAATCCATCCTGCCCGTAACGCATCCTACAAAGTGGCGCTTTCTCCTACTTCGTATGACCTCTCCGAAGTGGTGGTGAAACCCAAGCGCGAACACTACCGGAAGAAAGACAATCCCGCCGTGGAGTTTGTCCGCCGGATGATTGAAAGCCGCGACAACCATTCCCCTTACGAGAAAGACTTCTGGCAGCGCGAACGTTACGAAAAGACCACCTTCGCATTGAACAACTTCGACGAAGAGAAACAGAAGAAATGGCTGTACCGCAAATTTGACTTCCTCACCGAATACGTAGACACCTCTGCCGTCACCGGCAAACCAATCCTGACCGTATCAGCCCGCGAACTGCTCGCGACGGACTATTACCGGAAATCCCCCCGTTCGGAAAAACAATGGGTGAAAGGACGCAAACAGGCAGGTGTGGACGAATTTCTCTCCAAGCAGGGAATGCAGGCTGCCATCAACGAAGTCTTCAAGGACGTGGATATTTACGAAAACAACATCTCCCTGTTTACTAATAAGTTTGTCAGCCCCCTGTCCCGTATCGGTACGGGATTCTATAAATACTACCTGATGGATACGTTGCAGATTGCCGGTGAGCCTTGTGTAGACCTTGCCTTCACTCCCTTTAATTCCGAATCCTTCGGCTTTAACGGGCATCTCTATGTCACGCTCGACTCTACCTACTTTGTCAAACGCGCCGTATTCAACTTCCCGAAAAAGATAAACCTGAACTTTGTGGATTATATGTTGCTCGAACAGGAATTTAAACGTGCCGAAGACGGTACGCGCCTGCTCGACCACGAAAGCATCACAGTTGAATTTAAACTGACCGAAGGACAAGACGGTATCTTTGCCCGTCGCGTGGCGGATTACAGCAACTATACTTTCACGCCTACCGCCGAAGCGGACAAAGCCTTCACCAAACCCGAACGTATCATCGAAGAGACGGAAGCCCTGGCACGTCCTGAATCCTTTTGGGCGGAGAACCGTCCGCAATCTGCCATCTCCCGACAGGAGAACTCCGTAGACCGGCTGATGGCACAACTACGCGGCTATCCGGTGTACTACTGGACAGAGAAAGTGCTTTCCATCCTCTTTACCGGATATATCCCCACGTCCAAGGAAGCCCCTCTGTTCTATATCGGGCCGATGAATGCCACCGTCAGCGGCAACACACTGGAAGGCGTCCGTATCCGTGCCGGAGGTATGACTACCGCCTGGCTCAATCCGCACTTGTTTGCCAAAGGCTATATCGCCTACGGTTTCAAGGACGAAAGGGTGAAAGGACTCGCGGAACTGGAATACTCCTTCAAGAAAAAGAAAGAATACGCCAATGAGTTCCCCATCCATTCACTGAAATTGCGTTACGAATCCGATGTCAACCAGTACGGGCAAAACTACCTGTACACGAGCAAAGACAACGTATTCCTCGCCCTCAAACGTGAGAAAGACGACCGTATCGGCTATACGCAACAAGCAGCGCTCACCTATACCAATGAGTTCTACTCCGGTTTTTCTTTCCAGGTGACGGCACGCAGACAAACGGATGAGTCAACCTATCTCATCCCGTTTCTGCTGAAACAGGGGGATACCTATACTCCGGTAAAAGATTTTTCTACCAGTGCCGCAGAATTGAAACTGCGCTACGCCCCGAACGAGAAATTCTTCCAGACCCAATGGAACCGTTTCCCCGTATCCCTGGATGCTCCCGTGTTTACACTGTCGCATACCATCGCCGGGAAAGGAATACTGGGTAGTGACTATACATACAATCATACCGAAGCCGGTATTCAAAAGCGATTTTGGTTCTCCGCCTTCGGCTATACGGATGTGATATTGAAAGCAGGCAAAGTGTGGGATAAAGTACCGTTTCCGTTACTTATCATGCCCAATGCCAACCTTTCCTATACCATCCAGCCCGAATCTTACTCATTAATGAACGCAATGGAGTTTATGAATGATGAGTACTTCTCATGGGATGTTACCTACTTTCTCAACGGATGGCTGTTCAATCGCGTCCCGTTGTTGAAAAAACTGAAATGGAGGGAAATAGTTTCCTGTCGTGGACTGTACGGACATTTGAGCGACAAGAACAATCCTGCATTCAGTGATGATTTGTTCGCTTTTCCGATAGCAGACACCCGGACAATGGGAAAAACGCCTTACGTAGAAGCCGGAGTAGGTATTGAAAACATTTTCAAGGTGTTACGCTTGGACTACGTGTGGCGGCTTACTTATCGCGATTCACCCGGAATAGACAAATCCGGTTTGAGGATAAGTCTCCACATGACCTTTTAAAAGTTAAATCCTGCTAATTGCAATGCTTATATAGCAAACAAAGCTCGTTTTAGTAATTAATTAATCTTATTTTTGCATCAATTTTAGTTTAATTTTAATAGAATAGAAATGAAACAAGAAATTAAGCCCGCTACCGGACGTCTTGGCGTGTTGGTAGTCGGAGTGGGTGGCGCGGTTGCCACTACAATGATTGTAGGTACACTAGCCTCTCGCAAGGGACTGGCAAAACCGATAGGATCTATTACCCAGTTAGCTACAATGCGCATGGAAAACAACGAAGAAAAACTCATCAAGGACGTTGTGCCCTTGACGAATTTGGAAGACATTGTTTTCGGCGGATGGGATATTTTCCCGGACAACGCATATGAAGCTGCCATGTACGCTGAGGTCTTGAAAGAAAAAGACCTGAACGGAGTAAAAGACGAATTGGAAGCTATCAAGCCGATGCCGGCCGCTTTCGACCACAACTGGGCAAAACGTCTGAACGGAACACACGTCAAGAAAGCTGCTACCCGTTGGGAAATGGTGGAACAACTTCGCCAGGACATCCGCGATTTCAAGGCTGCCAACAACTGCGAACGCGTTGTCGTGCTTTGGGCTGCAAGTACTGAAATCTACATTCCATTGTCTGACGAACATATGTCACTCGCTGCTTTGGAAAAAGCAATGAAGGACAACAACACTGACGTTATTTCTCCGAGTATGTGTTACGCATATGCTGCTATTGCAGAAGACGCTCCGTTCGTGATGGGTGCTCCCAACTTGTGCGTAGATACTCCTGCCATGTGGGAATTCTCCAAGCAGAAGAATGTGCCTATCTCAGGTAAAGACTTCAAGAGCGGCCAGACACTGATGAAAACCGTATTGGCTCCGATGTTCAAAACCCGTATGCTGGGCGTGAACGGTTGGTTCTCTACCAATATCCTCGGCAATCGTGACGGTGAAGTGCTCGACGATCCGGACAACTTCAAGACAAAAGAGGTCAGCAAACTGTCTGTAATCGACACTATCTTCGAACCTGAAAAATATCCTGATCTCTACGGAGATGTTTACCATAAAGTACGTATCAACTACTATCCGCCCCGCAAGGACAACAAAGAAGCGTGGGACAACATCGACATCTTCGGATGGATGGGTTACCCGATGGAAATCAAGGTAAACTTCCTTTGCCGCGACTCTATCCTTGCTGCTCCTATCGCGCTCGACCTTGTATTGTTCAGTGACCTGGCAATGCGCGCAGGCATGTGTGGCATCCAGACTTGGCTGTCATTCTTCTGCAAGAGCCCGATGCACGATTTCGAGCATCAGCCTGAACACGACTTGTTCACTCAATGGAGAATGGTAAAACAGACATTGCGTAACATGATCGGTGAAAAAGAACCTGATTATTTGGCTTAATTCGGGAATTTGTTCCTGAAAAATATATAAACTTTCCCCTTCTTTAGTAAGGGGAAAGTTTTGTTATTCTTATACACTCTATTGTAAGAAATGAAAAGACCACCCTTTTTTCCTGTTTTTATAGGCACGGGCTTTGGCTCCGGTTTTTCTCCTTTTGCTCCCGGCACGGCTGGGGCGCTGTTGGCTTCTATCATTTGGATTGCGCTTTATTTCCTGTTTCCCTTTTCTGCCGTTTTATGGATTACCGCCGCTTTGGTGATTGTATTCACGTTCGCCGGCATTTGGGCTGCCGATAAGCTGGAGGCTTATTGGGGTGAAGACCCTTCGCGTGTGGTAGTGGACGAGATGGTAGGAGTGTGGATACCGTTGTTGGCTGTACCGAATGATGAGAATTGGTTTTGGTACGTTATCGCAGCTTTTGTCCTGTTCCGTGCATTTGATATTGCCAAACCGTTGGGCATACGCAAGATGGAGAGCCTGAAAGATGGAGTAGGCGTAATGATGGACGATGTCCTGGCAGGAGTGTATAGTTTCATTTTGTTAGCGGGAGCGAGATGGGTGATTGGCTGAAAAAGATTGCACGGATGATTTCGCAGAAAGGTGGCATCTTCATGTTCTTGAGGGCGCAGCTTTCGGCTCAGATGGCAACTATCGCAGACTTTCTCGTAACGATTCTCCTGGTAAGGCTGTTTGATGTCTACTATGTATACGCTACCTTGGCGGGAGCTATCTACGGGGGAATTGTCAATTGCATCATTAATTATAAATGGACTTTTAAATCTAAAGGCAAAAAAACGAATGTAGCTGTCAAGTTCATCATAGTGTGGGTTTGCAGCGTTTGGCTGAACACATGGGGAACATATGCGCTGACGGAGTCTTTGGCGAAGATTCCCTGGGTGCGGGATACGTTCAGCCTGTATTTCGGCGATTTTTTCATTATACCGAAGGTGGTAGTGGCAGTAATCGTCGCGCTGTTTTGGAATTATAATATGCAGCGCCTTTTTGTTTACCGGAATATAGATGTAAGGAGTTTGTTCGGAAGAAGGCATTGAAGAAATTGAAATAAATAGAAGAAATTGAAATAAACAGAAGATTTAGATATAAACAGATTTAGACACATGAATTACAGAGATTATTTACAACAACTGATTTATAAGATTATCAATCCTTTGATACACGGGATGATTAAAATCGGAATCACTCCCAACTTTATCACCACTACCGGATTTATCCTGAATGTAGTAGCTGCGGGTATGTTCGTGTATGCCGGAATCTACGGTGACGGAAACGACCTTGCCATCATCGGATGGGCAGGAGGGGTTATCCTGTTTGCCGGACTGTTCGATATGATGGACGGACGTGTAGCCCGTCTGGGCAACATGAGTTCCAAGTTCGGCGCGCTTTACGACTCGGTGCTCGACCGTTACAGCGAACTGATTACTTTCTTCGGTATCTGTTACTACCTGTCGATGAAAGATTATTTCCTGTATGCCCTTATCGCTTTCGCGGCGCTTATCGGCTCGCTGATGGTAAGCTACGTCCGTGCACGTGCCGAAGGGTTGGGGATAGAATGCAAAGTCGGATTCATGCAGCGTCCCGAACGTGTGGTGCTGACAAGTCTCGGTGCTTTGTTCTGCGGCATATTCAAGGACATCACGGTTTTCGAACCGATCCTGATATTAATCGTTCCATTGGCTTTCGTCGCCCTTTTTGCCAATATCACGGCATTCGCACGTGTGAGACATTGCTACAAAGTGATGAAAGAATAATTATTCAATATGTCAATCAAGGAATATGCCGGTCGTTTTCTAATTGGCATATTCCTTGACCGGCACATAAACGCAATCTTATAATGATAAAGAACATTCAAAAGCCATCGAAGAGAGAAGCCCTGACCGTCATAGTCATCATGGCTTTTTTTCTTCTGCTGACAGCTATTTTCATCGGGCTCCGTTCCGAACATCTGATGATAGCAGTGCTCTATCTGGTCTTATTCTTTGCCGGACTGCCTACCCGCAAACTGGCGGTAGCCCTGCTTCCTTTCGCCCTTTTCGGAATCTCGTATGACTGGATGCGTATCTGCCCCAACTACGAAGTGAACCCGATTGACGTAGCCGGACTCTACAATCTGGAGAAATCCCTCTTTGGCGTGATGGACAACGGCATTCTGGTTACTCCCTGCGAGTATTTTGCCGCGCACAACTGGCCGATAGCCGACGTCTTTGCCGGAATCTTCTACCTCTGTTGGGTTCCCGTACCTATCTTGTTCGGTCTTTGCCTGTACTTCAAGAAAGAAAGGAAAACATACCTTCGCTTTGCCCTCGTATTCCTTTTTGTCAACCTGATCGGCTTTGCGGGCTATTACATTCACCCGGCCGCTCCACCCTGGTATGCCATCAACTACGGCTTCGAGCCGATACTGAACACTCCGGGCAATGTAGCGGGCTTGGGACGCTTCGATGCTTTCTTCGGAGTATCAATCTTCGATTCTATCTACGGGCGCAACGCGAATGTCTTTGCGGCAGTGCCTTCACTGCACGCGGCTTATATGGTCGTAGCCCTGATATATGCTATCGTCGGCAAATGCAAATGGTACGTGATTGCCCTCTTCTCCATCATTATGGTGGGTATCTGGGGAACAGCCGTTTATTCTTGCCATCATTATATAATCGACGTATTGCTCGGCATCTCATGCGCATTGACGGGTTGGCTGGTATTCGAATATGTATTGATGAAAATCCCGGCATTCCGCAGATTCTTCGACAGATACTATACATATATAAAGTAGATATATAGGTAGCGAAATAGTGAAGAACAAATACCGTAATATATTCCTCGCCTTCGGCATCATTGCCGTCCTGGTCATGATATTCACTTTCGATATGGATTATCACGAACTTTGGGCGAATCTGAAGCGTGCAGGGATATATTTACCTTTGATACTATTGCTGTGGCTGTTTGTCTATCTTATTAATACCACATCGTGGTATATCATCATCCGCAGTAGCGGCAAGACAGGCTTCTCATTCGCCCGTCTCTATAAATTCACCGTTACAGGCTTCGCGCTTAATTATGTGACCCCCGTCGGACTGATGGGCGGCGAGCCGTATCGCATCATGGAGTTGAAGCCTTACGTCGGCATAGAAAGAGCCACCTCTTCCGTGATTCTCTATGTGATGATGCATATCTTTTCCCACTTCTGCTTTTGGCTAAGTTCCGTGCTGCTCTACGTCTGCCTGTATCCGGTAGGGTGGGTGACGGGCATTATTTTAGCAGCTATCACCCTGTTCTGTCTGCTGATTACCATCCTTTTTATAAAAGGTTACCGGCATGGAATGGCGGTAGCCTGTGTCCGCATGGGCAGCCATATTCCTTTCCTGAAAAAGAAAGTACTCCGCTTTGCCGAAACCCATAAAGAGAAACTGGAGAATATAGACCGGCAAATCGCCCTTCTCCATCAACAGAAGAAACGTACCTTTTATGCGGCTCTCTCATTAGAATATACAGCCCGCGTCATCAGTTGCCTGGAGATCTGGTTGATTCTGAATGTGCTCACTACCAACGTCAGCTTCGCCGACTGTTGTCTGATTGCCGCTTTCTCCTCTCTGCTCGCCAACCTTTTGTTCTTTCTGCCGATGCAACTGGGCGGACGCGAAGGCGGCTTCGCCCTTGCTGTGGGCGGTCTTTCCCTTTCCGGTGCTTACGGAGTCTATGCTGCGCTGATAACCCGTGTACGCGAGATGATTTGGATTGTTATCGGGCTTGCTCTGATGAAGGTTGGCAATAAGAAGAAAAACTGAACAATGTATTGTGACAATATTGAACGGGAAAAGAAATAATTCATGTCGTTTTGTAAAAATAAGACAGTATGGTTTGGATAGCTCGTACGAATAATTAACTTTGCACTTGCTAACATCTTAAAAATAAAAGCATGAGAAAACTAACTACCCTTTTGTTGCTTCTGGCAATGTTGATTCCAACCGCCGGAGCACAGTCGACCGACATTTTTAAAAAGAAGAAGAAAAAGAAAAGCAAGACCGAAGCTGTAGACAAGGCCAAAGCCGACTCCATTGCCAAAGCCAAGAAATCCCCTTTTCAGCCTTACGCAAGTGTAATCACTCCAAAAGCCAAGACGATGAACGGCTTCTTCAAGGTGCACTGCGTAGAAGGAAAATACTTCTTCGAGATACCCGATTCCTTGTTTGGACGCGACATACTGATTGTGAACCGTATTGTGAAAGCGCCGGTAGACAAGCAGAAACGCAAAGCCGGTTATCCGGGCGACCATATCAGCGATGAAGTGATCCGTTTCGAACTGGGACGTGACAAGAAAATATTCGTACGTCAAATCTCCTATCTGGAACATTCCGCTGATACAATGGGGCTATATCAGGCAGTGTTGAACTCCAACGTGCAACCCATCGTCGCCACCTTCCCCCTGAAAACGATGCGTAAAGACAGCCTGACGAAAAACTATGTGATCGAAATGACCGACTTTATCCGCAAGGATGGCGATATGTTCTCTTTCTCCAACTATGCGAAAGACAATATCGGCGCAACCTCAATGATACCCGACGCCAGTTACATCGACACATTGAAAGCCTTCCCGCAAAACATCGAGATTCGCACCGTGCGTACCTTCCAGCGTAAGCCGCCTATGGGAAGCGCCTTCGAGAAAATGATGGCTCGATATAACAGCTCTTCCGGCCCGATGACCTACGAACTGAACAGTTCCATGCTGCTGCTCCCCAAAGAGCCGATGAAACCGAGACTGTTCGACGGTCGTGTAGGTTACTTTGCGGTCGGCTACAAAGACTTTGACGGCAATCCGCACGGAATGAAATACAAAGCGAACATCACCCGTTGGCGTCTCGAACCGAAAGACGAGGATAAGGAAAGATATCTGCGCGGCGAACTGGTAGAACCCAAGAAACCAATCGTTATCTACATTGACCCCGCCACTCCTAAAAAATGGGTTCCCTACCTGATTCAAGGAGTCAACGACTGGCAGAAAGCCTTTGAGAAAGCCGGCTTCAAGAACGCCATCATCGGCAAGGAAGCCCCCACGGACGACCCGACATGGAGCTTGGAAGACGCCCGCCACTCGGCTATCGTCTATAAACCGTCCGACATTCCGAACGCAAGCGGCCCTCACGTGCACGATCCCCGCAGCGGTGAAATCCTGGAAACACACATCAACTGGTATCACAACGTGATGCTTCTGCTCTACAACTGGTATATCGTACAAGCCGGAGCCATCGACCCCGGAGCACGCAAACCCCAGTTTGACGATGAACTGATGGGCGAACTGATTCGTTTCGTATCTTCCCATGAAGTAGGTCACACACTGGGCTTGCGTCACAACTTCGGCTCTTCCGCCACCGTCCCGGTAGAAAAACTGAGAGACAAAGCATGGGTGGAAGCCAACGGGCACACCCCGTCTATCATGGACTACGCACGTTTCAACTACATCGCCCAACCGGAAGACAACATCTCACGTGCCGGAATCTTCCCCCGTATCGGTATCTACGATGACTGGTCTATCGAATGGGGCTACCGTTGGATGCCCGAATTTGAAACGGCGGAAGCTGAAATCCCCTACATGAACAAATGGATTATCAGCAAACTAAAGGAGGACAAACGCTACACTTTCGGCACGGAAACCGACCGCGACGACCCTCGCAACCAAAACGAAGACTTGGGCGACGACGCAGTGCTGGCAGGCACATACGGCATCAAAAACCTGAAACGCATTATGCCCGAAATCATGAACTGGACGTACGAACCGAATGAAGATTACGAAAAGGCGAGCACCCTATATAGCAACGTAGTCGGACAGTTCTCCCTGTATATGGGACATGTAGCAACCAATGTCGCCGGTATTTACAGTACCCCGATTTCGGTAGAACAAACCGATGTGAAAGCTGTGGAATTTGTGCCGAAGGATATACAGAAGAAAGCTGTGACATTCTTGAACAAAGAATTATTCACTACGCCTACCTGGTTGATGGACGACAAACTGACAGAAAAGGCCGGAGTCAATACCTTCAATTATATCTTCCGCGTACAGAGTAATATCTTGAAACGTTTGCTTAGCAGCCGCACGCTGGACAAGATGACGACCAACGAATTGATGAACGGCAACAAAGCCTATACTTCCAATGAAATGTTCCAAGACCTGAAGAAAGGCATTTGGAGCGACCTCAGAGGTGGCAAGAAGCCCGACCTCAATCAGCGTGCTTTGCAGAAAGTCTATGTGAACGCACTGATTGCCATGCTCGACAAACCGAAGAGCAATGCGATGGGACAGTATTCTTCGGATTCTCCTTCGGAAGCTCCTGCCATTGCCCGCGGACAATTAGCAAGTCTTAGAAGTGAGCTGAACAGTGCGGCAAGTGCTTCAAGTGGCATATATAAGAGCCATTATCAAAACTTGAAAGCATTGATTGATACTGCCTTTGATGCTAAGTAAAAGGATTATAAATACAAAAAGCGGCTCGTATAGCAACGAGCCGCTTTCTTTTTTTTGGGGGGTATTACACTTTTCCCCAATCAGTCTCAGCATCAAAGCAAGGGCAAGCCTTAATCCATTCTTCCGGCTCAATCTCCCCATTCCCGTCCAAGTCCGGGCTCAAATCCCGATGCCCGCATACCCGGCAACCCGGATAATCCCTCAGCAGAGTAAGAATCAACACCCGCAGAGAATGTTTCTGCCACTCGGTACGCGTATCCTTCGGCCGTCCTTTACTGTCAAGTCCGCCCTCGTAACAAATGCCGATACTTTCACTATTGAAACCTTTCGCATGCGCTCCGATTTTCTCTATCGCCCGGGTAGACTTGATATCCCCGTTCTTCCGGATATAGAAATGATACCCCGCCCCGTTGAATCCCCGTCTGCGATGGCAGACATCCAAGTCATATTCCGTAAAGTCTTTGTCCTCGCGTGTAGCGGAACAGTGGACTACTATCAGGTTTATAGGTCGCATAACTTCCGACATCAGGCTTCCTTCAAACTCATGCCTGCGCTACCTGTATTGCTGCGCTGCGCACACTCCTTATTGACGCACTGCAAAGCGGCAGCCTGCGCCAACTGTCCTCGCAACGAGAAAATCTCCGTATGCATCTCCTTCACCCTCGAACTAAGGTCGAAATAATCCTTCAACACCTTCTCCAACTGCTGCATTAGAAAAGAATACTGGCCTTTCACCAATTCGCTGAACTCTTTGACCTCTTGCGCCATAACCTTGCGCTTCTTGCGGTTACTGCCCAAAAAGGGTAGAATCGTCATAATAATCTCTATGATTTTATCTAACATCTTAGTAAATTGAAAATTGAAACATGAAATTAGAAAATGGGAGAGAAAGCATGAACCACATGCCGGGGATAAAATAACTACTCCCCGGCATCCGTGTGGAACTGTTCATTAATGAGGTTTAACTCAAGGAAAGGGACAGCCTTTATGCTGCCGGATCCGGAGTTTCCCCGTCGTCCCCTTCACCGGAACCGCCGCCGTTTCCCCCTTCAGAACCGCCCCCTTCGGAACCACCTTTAGCATCACCCTTTCCCGCCAGGACGAAATCCACGTTATTCTCACTTCGGGTAGTGGTGTGACTCGTATTCACCAGATGCAGCGCCTTGTCAGCCACAAACCGGACATTCACCTTGCGGATGCAACGCACCGTGCAATCCTTCTCTTTCTCCGTGCCCTCGCTACTCAGCGTGATATGGAAAGTCCCCAACCCGTCAATCTTCACCTTGTCGCCTTGCGTAAGCGACAGGCGCAACTGCTCCACAAAAGCCTCGATAGCGTGCTTCACATCTCCTGCCGTGAGCGAGGAATTCGCTTCGATGGCATCCGCCAGCTTATTGACGTCCATCACCCTCACAGTACCCGATTTCTGGCGTACATAATACAACACCTGTGAGTCTTCCTGGCTCACATTCTTTCTGCGCTGATAGCGCTCCACCAATACGTTCATAATTTGAAAAAGTTAAGGTTTAAGTAATAATATTTTTCTGTCATTACGACCTTACAAAGATACGAAATCAGAAAGGCAAAGTCAAGTATTCTGCTAATTATTTCCTAGCGAAAAACAACCGTTTCCAACCAAAATGAACAAACGTTTATTGTTGTGAAATATTTATTGTAAATCGGGCGTAAAACGGTTTCATTTGGCATGTTTTTGCAGATACTCCAATGGTGGGACATAATCCGTAATCTTCGTCATTTCCGGATTGTGGCTGAAGTAAGCGTTTCCCGTCTCCCCGTTACGTTGTTTGGCAATGATGGCTATTCCAAGGTCTTTTGTCGGGTAACCACTTTCCCTGTCTGTGGTCAGCCGTGCCAACACCGGCCGATAAAGCAGTATCACCATATCCGCATCCTGTTCGATAGCCCCGCTTTCGCGTAGCTGGCTCAGTTCGGGACGCCTGTCTATCTGTCCTTCCGACAGACGGTTCAACTGGCTCAGCAGCACCACCGGTACGTTCAGTTCCTTAGCCAGCAACTTCGCCTTCCGTGCCGTCTGTGCCACTTCCTGTTCGCGGTTGCGGTTGCTCTGTCCGCTGCTCATGTCGCAGAGTTGCAGATAATCAATGATAATCATGCCGCACTCGTTACGGCTTTGCAGCAACCGTGCGCTGGAGCGCACATGCTCCATACTGACCACCGTACTGTCATCCACATGAATCGGCAATCGTGCCAGTCCGGCAGCCACGGCACGTGCTTCCGCCATCTCCTGAGGGCTGACCGTTCCCCCGCGCCAATGACCGGCACTGACATTGCTTGCCCCCGTCAGCCACCGGTCTGCCAACCTTTCTCCCTGCATCTCAAGACTGTAGACCGCTACGGCATACCCCGCCATTGCCGCGTTTCGTGCCAAATGCAATGCAAATCCCGTCTTCCCAACGCCGGGACGCGCAGCGATAACCACCAGTTCACCGTTCTGCAGACCGGACGTCATGCGATCCAAATCCGTCAGTCCCGTAGGAACGCCCGTCACGCCGTTCACGCTCCGGGCGATACGCCCCTCGGCTTCCGTCATGGCGTCCGCCATCAGCGTATCCATGTCGCGCATATTACTGTGGCGTCCGGATTCCCCTTCGAGGCGGTCGAGCAGGTTGTGCGCGTCCACCAGTGTGTCACCTATATCTATGGTTTCGTCCAACGAGCAGGCGAGCAACTTGTTCAGTCCCAGAATCATCTCCCGTCTCAGGAACTTCTCATGCACTATCTGCGCGTGATACTCGATATGTGCGGAGCTTGCCACTTTGCTGCTCAACTGCGTGATGCCAAAGGCACCGCCCGCATCCTCAAGCTTTCCCCGACGGGCAAGCTCCTCTTTCACGGTGAGGATATCTATCTTCATACCCGCCTGGTGCATGGCGAGCAAAGCGCTGAAAATCAACTGGTGACGCATCACATAAAACATCTCCGGGCGTAACTTCCCCGCTATCAGCGGCAAGGCATCCTGCTCGATAAGGCAGGCGCCTATGATAGCCTCTTCCACTTCGGGCGCTTGTGGTGAAACCCGGTTCTCAGTATTCATTAAGAAACGCTTTATTGGATAAGTAACTGCCTGCATGCAGGACATATTTGGAATTCGTCTGATGGAAATAATATTCCTCGATTTTGTCGATGGCGAGTTGCTGTTCTTTGCAACTGAGTTTTTTCCATTCGCGCTGCGCTTTGGCTATGTTCTCTTTGGGAAGTTGCGTAATGGCGTGATACTCGTCCCAGAAGTGGAAGAACTTCTCGTTGACGGCTTTCTTTTTCTTCATCGCTTCGGGATTCCCCACCCATTTGTCATATTCCACCACGCGGATATGCAGGGATTTGTCCTCATGCGGGATGATTTCTATCACTCCTGCGGTGGCCAGGTCATGAATCAGGCGGAAAGTCCGGGGGATGCTCCAGTTGAAAATCCGGCTCCAGTCGCGGTAGCTGTGCATGCTTTCGCCCCGCGGGCACAGGAGCTCCTTGTTCTGGTATCCGGTATATTGCGTCTCCGAATAGTTGACCTTCATAAGCATCATCAGGAGCGCCTCTGTATTCCCTTCGCAACCATGCCCGTTGTCAATCTGCTGTTGCAGCAAAGATTTGGGGATGATGAGGAACCCGTGTGCCGCCATGGATTGGAAATTAAATTTTTTCATAAGTTGAGCGTTTTTTTTATTTCCGGCAAAGATATGTCGGTTTTCATGCGTATGCAATAGGGCATGTTCGGCACGGTTCGCAGGGGTTGTCGGGTGGAGAATAGAGCTTAAAATATTTTTTTTTATCCTGAGATATAGCTTATTGGGGCAGGAAATAAAACAGACGTTCCGTTTGGGGGAAACAGAGCGTCTGTTTGGGGTGAACAGAGCCTTCGTTCGGACGAATCAGAGACTCCGTTTAGGGACGAAAAAACGGATATTTGTGCGTAACGCTTTGCGTAACACCTTTTTCTTCTTGTAAGTGGTTGTGCTATTGATTGTTACATGTGTCAAGAAAAAGTACGCGTAACGCTTAGCGTAACACATTATAAACAATAGTGCGACAAGCAAGTCGCCTCTCTTAATTGTTCAGCACCCATTTCACGAGTTGAAAACAGGATGTCTGAACCTGCTGTTCCGTCAGCAGTAGCTTGGAACACATGCATCACCAGCAATGACGTTGTGTGAAGCTGTTCGACAACGAACCCGCCGCAAGGGAAGACAGAACCGTGAGGGGAATCAACCGCCGCCAGCATCAGGCGGCTAAGGGGCTGAGCTGGATGGTACGGGTAAACTAATTGAACTGTCGGGAACTGTCGTGACTAATGAAAGGCTCAAGATGCTGTCGAGCCTTGACCAAAATGGTAAACGGTCGGATAACCTTTCTTGTTGTGAGGGTTACACGGACAAAGCACCGTCGGCAGATGGACAGACCCTAACCCGTCCGTAAGTTGGAGGGCGAAACTTGGTAAGCCCGTATATCTCCTGCCATGAACAGCAGGTAAGCCGAACGCAAGTAAAGCCGAACGGTATGCGGGTATGAGAGGATGGAGAAAGCGAACGCCACCCTTGTAATGGGGGAGGATAGGAATTGAGCGGAGCCACACATATATAAAGTAGCGAAGCGACATCATTCCACTGCGAAAGCAGGCAGACTTCCGTCTGGTATTTCTTTACAAAACGAATGGAGAACTTTTAAATGAAGAAATGCAAATGAACGAAGTGAAAACAAAGTGTGCGTCTTCACGCAGGGGCAGACCGAAAGGAGCTTGGAACAGCATGGACTGGGACAAGCTGCAAGCCGTTGTGCGAAAGCTTCAGGCACGGATTGTAAAGGCTCAAAAGGAAAAGAGATACAACAAGGTAAAAGCCTTGCAACGTATCTTGACTACCTCGTTTGCTGCGAAAGCGCTGGCAGTCAAACGTGTCACTTCCAATAAAGGAAAACGAACCGCAGGGGTGGACAATATAAAATGGACTACCCAAGCGCAAAAGCTCGAAGCGGTAGCTTCGTTAAAACGGAGGGGCTATAAGCCACTTCCACTGAAAAGGGTGTATATCGCCAAGAGCAATGGCAAGAAACGCCCGTTGGGAATACCCACCATGAAAGACAGGGCAATGCAGGCATTATATCTGATGGCTCTCGAACCCGTGACGGAAACGACCGCAGACCCGAATTCATACGGGTTTAGGAGATACAGAAGCACGGCGGACGCCATAGACGCACTGCATATAATGTTCAGCCATCAGCCTAACCCGCCACAATGGGTGCTGGAGGGAGACATCAAAGGGTGCTTTGACAACATCAGCCACGAGTGGCTTGTGGATAATGTACAAATCGACAAGCAGATATTAAAGAAGTGGTTGAAATGCGGAGCGGTCTTCAACAAGCTACTCTCCCCCACAACGGCAGGGACACCGCAAGGCGGCATCATATCGCCGACACTGGCGAACGCCACACTGGACGGAATGGAAAAGATGTTGCTAAAGAAGTACAGGGAAAGATACGTGAATGGAAAACGATACCGCCCAAAAGTCCATTTGGTACGTTATGCGGATGACTTTGTCGTATCAGCTGACACAAGGGAACTGCTGGAACTGGTCAAAGAGGACTTGAAACACTTCTTAGCCGTCAGGGGGCTGGAACTATCGGAGGAGAAAACGCTGATTACGCATATCACCGAGGGCTTTAACTTTTTGGGCTACAATATACGTCGATACAAAAGGAACATACTGGTAAAGCCTGCGAAGAAGAGCGTGAAGAGATTTGTGGAAAAGACTCACGAGGTTATATTCGGGAACAAGACGGCCAAACAGGAGGACTTGATTATGCAGCTCAACCCCGTGCTGAGAGGATGGGGAAACTACTTTAGATTCGTATCTGCCAAGAAGACGTTCAGCAATCTGGACTCCATCTTGGTAAGGCAACTCAAGAGATGGGCAAGCAGAAGACATCCCAAGAAAAGCCGCCGATGGGTGAAACAGAGATATTTCAAAACGGAAGGGCGCAGAAACTGGGTCTTTGCCGCAGACTTTAAGAAAGCCGATAATAAAGAAAGGATAAGGCTGGAACAATTAACCGACATCCCTATTTTAAGGTATAGGAAAGTCAAGGCGGAAATGAACCCGTTCGACCCCGAATGGCAGGAATACATGATGTGGAAACTCCGTGCTAAACGAGAACTGACTAAGAGCAAGACCTCAAGGAAAGCGAGTTGAGCCGGTTTAATTTATGAGAATTAAATTTAGAAATGCTTGAGCCGTATGATGGGAAACTATCAAGTACGGTTCTTAGGGGGGAAAGGGGCAGCAATGCCTCCGACCTACCCGATAATAATAAAATATATATTTAAAAATATATAGTTCGATTTTCCGTTTATTCCTTGCCGGCGTTTACATTATCAACTTCACGGTCGGCAGTTGTCGGCAGTTTGATGACGGGCGCTCCCAAACACTGGTAGAGGATGAGTTGCATCTTCGGGCTGACATCTAAAGTTGTCTTTGTGTAACCCGCAGCGCTCATTTGGGCGTATAGCTCGTCGTTGTCTTTGATACAGCTGCGCAGTTTTCTGCTGGCGGAACTGGGAGTTGATAACTCCGGGAAATAGTTTACCGCTAAGTCCGAGAAGTGCATGAAGCCGTTAATACAGTAGCCATTGTTGGCTGTTTCATGAATTGTCATGATTCTATTTGTTTTAAATTAAAATAACAATAGGACTCTTTGTCCTAAAAACTGTGCAAATGTAAGCAAATATTTCTGATAGATGTACTTCAAACCGTAAGTTTTTATTTTATGTTTTTTGTGTATGTAAAATTTAATATGTGTATTTTTGGAATTACTAAAAGTAGTTTTTTTATTTGTAAGTATTGATTATTAAAAATAATTTTATGAAAAATGAAAATTTAATTTCGTTTATGAGACAAGTGTACCAAGGCTTGGAAGTCAGTGGCAAACTGGGGACTGCCCATGTGTATAAGAGTACACTGAATGTGATTGTAGCTTTCCGGGGGAAGGATTATTTGCCGTTTCGGGCAGTGACTTCCGAATGGTTGAAGTGTTTTGAAAATAGTCTTCGCGCGCGCGGATGCAGTTGGAACACGGTGTCTACTTATATGCGTACGCTGCGTGCCGTCATCAACCGTGCGGTAGACCAGCGGAAAGCGGCATATGTGCCGCGCCTGTTCAGTGCGGTATATACGGGTACGCGTGCCGACCGTCACCGTGCATTGGACGACGAGGATATGAAGAAAATGTTCGCTTACCTGGCTCCTGAGAACATTACTTCCGGTATGAGATGCGCGCGGGAGTGTTTTATTCTGATGTTTCTGCTACGCGGATTGCCTTTTGTCGATCTGGCATATTTGCGTAAGCACGACTTACAAGGAAATGTCATAACTTATCGTCGGCGTAAGACCGGTCGTCCCCTGTCCGTGACGCTGACACCGGAAGCTATGCTACTGTTGGAGAAATATAGGAATCCCGATGCAGCGTCTCCTTATC